>NZ_LAUM01000004.1:0-312171 GCF_000972265.1 Vibrio sp. ECSMB14106
AAAGTCGCTTGGTAATTAAGGTACGACAGAATCCCTTGGTGATCACAGGGAATAACCATTTACTCTAACTGACAATTGGGCATTTCCATCTCAGTGACTTTTCTAAATCAGTTTTATTAAGCGCTGTTCTACGAAGTTCCCCCTACGCTACCATACCTCCCTGCTCGTTATCTTTAGATCCAAGAGCCAGCGTCGTTATGCCTGTTTATGACATACGCCATATTTAAGGTGTATGGCAGAATAGTGGATAAACTAAAAAGCGGCCCAATGTAGAAAAAATAAAGTGAATAGTCGGAAGTAGCACCTTGTTCAATTAAGAGGTGGTTTATATAAAGCACATAGAGTTATTTTTGTGATCGGAATGTAGAATTAAGCCGTAATGATTTTAAATACAAGCACTTAATAAATTTTCATTGAATACGTAGCTGGAGCGATATATGGACAACAAAATCACAACTAAAGAGTTTCTTCGAGTGTTTGATTATATTCGTTCATCTGGCAAGCAACTGGATAACCAATATCAATTGGGAGAAATTTCTGCTCGGCACGATTATGATGGCTACACTTGTTGGTTAAGCTATAAAGACGTAACAGTGACACTGATGTTCCACGGTTCATTGAAAATTGAATACGATCAGGCATCTAACTATGAAGACTTCATCAACCATTGCTTAGCAATACTCGCTAATAAATCTTTGCATTAAGTTTATTCCAGCTTCAACTCAAGAAGGTTCTAGAAGCAAAGTGAATGACAATAAAACAAAGCCCCTGTTGAAGTTTCGATCAGAAATCAATTCAGTTCAGAGTTCAGGGGCTTTTCTATTCGAACTGACCATTATTTAACTATCAAGATAAGTATTTAATTATCAAGATCAATATTTAATAGCCGTTTTACCAATAGATGCACTACTTTCAATACGCTGGTGTGCTTCTTTAAGTGTCTCGACGCTAAAGTCATGCAACGTTGTCGTAAGCGTCGATTTAATGCGACCCGCATCAATCAGATTAGCCGTTTGGAATAGGATATCTTGCTGCTTCTGGATATCGTCTGTGTTGAACAGTGAACGTGTAAACATAAGCTCCCAAATAAAGCCTGCAGATTTACCTTGTAATGCCGATAGGTTGATTCCGCCATCGAACTCAACAATCGAACTTATCATGCCTTGTGGTGCAATCAGTTCTACCATTGCATCCCAGTGCCCTTTGGTATCGGCGACATTAAATATGTAATCGACATGCTGAATGCCTTGCTCTCGCACCGACTCGACAAGGTTACGGTGGTTCACCACATAGTCCGCTCCCATATCCCTTACCCACTTTTCGGTTTCAGGTCTTGAAGCTGTTGCGATAACATCTAGGTTGGTCAATTGCTTAGCCAGTTGAATCATAATTGAACCAACACCGCCCGCTCCACCAATGATCAGGATAGATTTTTTCTCTTCAGGGCGAACTCGCAGGCGGTCAAACAACGCTTCCCAAGCGGTAAGTGTTGTTAATGGCATAACAGCCGCAGCTTGGTCAGATAAGCTCTTAGGCGCTTGAGAAGTAATGCGGTAATCTACGGCTTGATATTCTGCGTTAGCCCCCATACGTGTTACGTCGCCCGCATAGTACACACGGTCGCCTACTTCAAAACCTTCCACGTCTTGGCCTTTGGCAACCACTTCTCCTACTGCGTCATAACCCAGCACTTTTGGCTGCTCAAGAGTTTTATCTTTGGCATTACGAATACGAATTTTTGCGTCGGCAGGGTTGATTGAAGTCGCGCTTACTTTTACCAGTAAGTCATTATTTTTTAGTTCTGGCAGACTCGTTTCAAACTCAAATAAACTGTCTTGTTCTGTAATCGCAAGTGATTGAGTAAATCCGATCGCCTTCATTTTTGATGGTACTGACATTGTGCTTTCTCCTTGAATTAGACGAGTTAATCTTAGTGAATTTCCATTCCAGATAAACCGCCTAATATTTGAATTATTACCAATTAATATTTGATAATCGTATTACCATTATTAGGTAACATAAAAATGTAACGGTATTGCAGACGACATAGCGACTAGATCAGGTCCTTCTCAACCAACCAAGCATGTGTTACTGCATCTTGTGACTTACCTTCACGGCAAACTTTATAATCCAACTCGGCAATAATATCGTTTGAGAATCGCAATGAATCGAGCTTCTGAATCTGTTCTTCGCTAAACAAATGCTTCTTGTCATGTCTTAAAAGAAGTACCGCTCTGTCAACAATTCCGAGCAAACCTTTAGGCTCTTTAATCTCCCGAATGTCATAGCGATAATGCAGGAATTGTGGTTTCCACAGTGGCACTACCACCCACTCTTTGTTTGCGACTGCACTTTCAAAAGCATCGAAGCAATCGCCTTCGCTACCCGTGAAAAACTCATAACCCGAATCACTAAGCCCATACTCCTTCATCATCTGGATCGAGAAACGCGTTATGCCAGCACCTGGGTTAATACCCTGAATTTGGGCTTTCATTCTCTTTGCTACTTCAGGCTTCAAAAGATCGGCGACTTCAGACACCGCTTCTTTGGGTACATAGTTAGGTACCCCCCACAACGCATAAGGTTCATAATGAAGTCCAAGCTCGATCAATGGCTCGACTTCCTCAACACCAGCTTTGTAGATACCATGGCTTGATGGAAGCCAAGCCGAAGAGAGCATGTCAACTTCACCCGCTTTCAGTTTCTCAAAGTTTTCTTGATGAGGAGAGAAAACACGCTCTACCTCGAACCCCAACGCTTTCAATACATTGGTAACCAGTGATGCCGTTGTACGGTGGAACGACAAATCCGTTACACCCATTGTGATTTTCTTAGTCATCTTGTCTCCCTAGATCGTAGATTTCGTCCATACAATGTGTATTGCGCTACGTTGTCGATATGGAAAAATGATAGTGAAAAGATTGCTAATGAAAAACAGCCTCACATTTGAATTATTATCAAATTAGTTTTGAAAATTAACTGTTTGAAGCTAACTTAGAAGAGATAAGTAGAGATAACCCATTTGCAGATTGGGATAAGGAAATATCCCAACTCCATGTTTAGAATATAATTCAATACAGGTAGATAATATGCTTCTTGAAGACTTACAGGTCATTTTAAAAGTAGCGGAGTTTCGCAGTATCACCGCAGCAGCAACCAATCTTGACATGCGCACTGCGACTGCAAGCGCCGCCGTGAAACGTGTTGAAGCCGCGTTGGGCTCTGAATTATTTGTAAGAACGACTCGCCACCTAAGGCTCTCTTCAGCAGGTGAACGTTATTTACCGGAATGTGAACAAGCCTTAAAAATATTAGCTCAAGCTAAGATCAACATCCGCGAAGAGCTTGGTATTGTCGATGGTGAAATTCGTATTGCGCTTTCATCCGATCTAGGCCGAAACTTAGTCACACCTTGGCTTGATGAGTTTTTACTTGAATACCCTAACGCTGCACTCCGCACTAACATCAGTGATAGTAATATAGATTTTTATCGAGATTCTGTTGATATGGCGCTGCGTTATGGCTCCCCGACTGACGCCAATATGTACGGTTTTAAAATTTGTGATGTCCCCAGAATCCTGTGTGCTAGCCCTGATTATTTAGCTGAAAAGGGAGCACCAAATGAACCCAAAGACTTGTCTCAACACAATGGGTTGCTCTACCAACTCCATGACATTTTGCAAGATGAGTGGGTATTTAATGATGGAATTCATGACCATAAAGTGAAGTTGAAAGGAAATAGAGCTTCGAACGACGCCGACCTTGTGAGACGTTGGTGTGTTGCGGGAAAAGGGGTTGCGATAAAATCTTGTCTAGATATGTCAAGCGAGCTACTTTCTGGTGATGTCGTCAATGTGATGCGCACGTTTAAGCCAACACCTACGGAGCTATGGTTAGTGTGTCCAAGCCGACAATCGATCACACCGACCGTACGCTTATTAAGAGATTTATTCAGAGAAAAAACTGCGGAGATCATTTCCCAACTGAATGCACAAGGTATTGTAGAAAGTAAGACACCATAGGATCTAACTCAGCTTAGAAATAGGTCATAGAGATACAAAAAAGCGTTAGCGAACTTCAATCCGCTAACGCCTTCCATCATTTAAACATCATACGTGTTTGATAAACACGCTGACTTTAATGCGAGTGCCTAGTCTAATACGAGAGTTAGTTTGACTCTTCTTCAACGTCGCAGTCTGCACAGCACTGCAGTGCGATTTCATGTTCAAAGGTGATGGTATCGTTACCTTCTTCTAGCAACTCGACGATTTCATCCGCGACTTCTTTCTCATCTTCCGCTTCGATCCCACTCTCTAGCTCTTCTTCCGAATAACCGAAAAAATTCAGTAATAAGTAATCACGAGCTTCCTCTTTAGTACATACCACGTTTGCTGAAAGATCAGGCGTAACCTCACCTTGCGCAAGCGTCGCCGTTATTTGTGCGATAGCATCATCTTTCATCGCAGGCGTTAACCAACCCAGATCAGTACTTACGGTTGTTTTTTTACAATCGAAGCAAGGCAGTTGGTGAAAGTAGTATTGAAAGGTAGTCATAGGTAATTTCTTCTTTAGGTGTTGTATAGCAAGATTATGCGCGTTTTCTTGTAAAATACTATCTCAATAGACACCGAAGACCAAATACTTACTACGTCTTCATACAAGACATGAGAAAAAGTGCTACAAAGCGAGTCATTTACTAGTTAACGCTTCACTTCAATGGAAAAAGTTCTTTTAATAATAAAGCTAACCCTTCTCCTTGATTGTCCGTGCTTGTCACCCGATCAGCGGAGTTTTGTACTTTCTCGCTAGCATTTAGCATCGCGACACCACAACCCGCCATAGAAAGCATTGAAACATCGTTGAAATTGTCTCCGATCGCAACAATTCGGTTTATATCAAGCGACATATTAGATGCATAGTCCAGTAGCGCTCGGCCTTTACTGTGTCCTTTAATGGCTAAATCAATTCGGTTGGTTCCTGAAATAGAACCCGAAAAATGAGTGGTAATTAGCTCTTCTTGCAAAAACTGGTTGAAGTTATCCGTACTGCCTTGAACCACAAACTTCCAAATGCACTCCGCTCTTTGCTGTTCTTCAACTAGGTTTTCCACAAAGTAAATTTTAGGTCGTTTATCGATGGGATAACTATCAGCCCATTGTTTTAGAGGTAAGATATATGGCATGGGGTCTTGGTCCCAAACCGCCATACCAGAATCAGTGTACATCACTATTTTCAAGTCATAGTCAAAAGCGAGTTGCAGGAACGCATTAGCCAAGGTTGGGGGAATTGGTGTCCCGCTTTCAACCTGCTTATTTACATAGTTGTATTGGTAAACACCGTTGCAACAGATAATCGGCAAGGTAACACCCAATTGGTCATAATAAGGTTTTGCTGCGGTATGGTGGCGCCCTGTAACAACCACAACATGATATTTATCTACAATTTTTTGAACATAGTCTCTGACCCAAGGGTTTAAAGTATGATCATTTCTGAGTGCCGTACCATCAAGGTCCAAAGCGAGCAATTGGTAATTCATGCGATATACCGAGTTTATTATGTGGGAAAGCAAGATATTTTCTTGCCGCGACTAAGTGATTTGCTCTCTATAAAGCTTAGGGCTAACACCAGACTTGCGTTTAAAGACTCGTGAAAAATAGAGGGGATCGGTATAGCCGACAACCCTGCCTATCCTGTTGACCGAATAGTTAGTGGTCACCAAGAGTTGCTTAGCTCGGCTGACTCGTTGGTCGTCTCGCCATTGAGTAATCGTCATACCAACTTCATCACGAAATAGGTGACCTAAACGTGAAGCGGATAAACAAGTAAAATCCGCAATGTCTTCTAGAGAGAAACTTTGACTTAAATTTTGTGCCATATAGTTCATCGCCTCAATCACACGTGGGTCGAGAGGTTTATTGACGACATCTGGCTGGATACTTTTACAGCGAATAATCAGTTGTTCAAGAAGGTTGATCGCTAAATCATCGCGATAAGGCATATCGGATTTGGAAATATATTCTATATCGATAAACAGCTTCTCTAACATTGAAACCGTGCTGCTTTCTATTCCCTTGGTGAGATATACCCCTTTATGCTGTTCGTGCCAGCAAAGCCATTCGTTCCAAAATGCACGTGGACGAAAATAAATCCATCGGTGGAACCAAGAGGCATTGTCTTCTTTACGATGATAAAAGTGAGTCGCACTCGGTGGAAAGAGCAGTAAGTCACCCGCTTTTACATCAAAAGCCTCATCGCCATGGAAAATAGTACCCTCTCCTTGGCTGGTGAGGTTAATAATGAAACCTTTCATCCCATTTGGTCGGTCAATGACAAAATCTAGCTCATCTCCTTCAATAATAGGAGTGAGGCCAGCCACAAGGTGAGCGTCAAAGTTATACCCGGGCTTTAATGGATCGTTGTTTTGCATGCATTATCTATATTGAGGTTTATGTCAGTCTATTCTGGCTACGAAATAGTGTCACCGTGATTCCTCACAGTTTATCCAGAATAATCCACTGTTTAGCAGAAAACGCTTCTCTGAAAAAATCGGTCTTCTCCGTTTTGGATAGAAAGTCACTCGGCAGACCGTCTCTTCTATGTTGCCAAGGAAAGTGAGGTTTAGGGGGGGCTTCCTTATCAATAGGGCGCGGTAGATGTTGAATTTCATGGTGGATATCTAAACGTGTAGGTACGCTATTGCGCGCTAGGTATTCAATCACCAGAGCATCGTCAGAAAAATAGTAATTCATGTTAATCGACAACGTTTCTGAATGTTGCACCTGACACCATTGCTCTAGCCGATCCGTTTTGTGACGAAACTTCCAGTTAGCTTCCGATACTGAAATCAGGTTTCCGTTATTCATAACCTCAATAACACCAACATAATGAATTTCACCATCAAATTGAAGTTCAAAACTCGTGGGGTGCGCACTGTCGAGCTTAAGTACCCAGCATGATTTATCCAATTGATAAATGGGCGTAGCAACTACATCTGTATCATTCACAAATTGACTCCAAAGTGCTCCCTTGTAGGAGCACATTATTGAGATTAATTAGCGGTAGTAAACGCCGTTGTGACGTAAGTCTTGTTTGAACTGACGCAAGTTAGTGTCATTATCAATCACGACCATTTCGATGCCTAGAATTTCTGCGTAGTCAGCCAGTGTAGACAAGGTTACCGCTTGGCTATAAACCGCATGATGCGCGCCACCAGCGTGAATCCAAGCCGCCGCTGCCACATTAAGGCTAGGTTGTGGCTCCCACAATGCATGAGCAACAGGAAGATGCGGTAATGATGCTGGTGGAGTAATAGTATCAACCATATTCACCACCATTCTAAAGCGATCACCAAGGTCGATAACAGATACATTCAGTGCTTCACCAGATTGACCACTAAAAATCAGACGTGGGATATCACAACGACAACCTATTGTGTGACGGTGGATCTCTAGTTTAGGTTTTGCCGCGGCGATAGATGGGCAGACCTCGAGCATATGAGCACCCAAAACCTGGCCTTTCCCGCCAAAGTTGTAGGTGTAGTCTTCCATAAATGAAGTTCCACCTTCCCTGCCTTGCCCCATTACTTTAATAATGTGAGTCATAGCAGCCGTTTTCCAGTCACCCTCACCACCATAACCAAAGCCTTTACTCATCAATCGCTGTGTCGCGAGTCCTGGTAGGTTAGTTAGGCCCGTTAAGTTTTCGAACGTATTAGTGAAAGCGCTCGCACCAACCGAATTGAGGAAAGATTCCATACCCAACTCGAGACGAGCTTCTTGCACCATCAATATCTTTTGGTCTTTATCATTTAGAAGCTCTGGCGCCATCTCATAGGTTGATGCATATTCGTCAAGCAAATGATTTACATCTGATTCTGATACCGAGTTGACTACATCACTCAGCTCACCCAGCCCATAAGCATTCACTTCGTAACCAAATTGAATTTGTGCAGAGACTTTATTGCCTTCCGTTACGGCGACTTGGCGCATGTTGTCACCAAAGCGTGCGACTTTAAGTTGTTTACCGGCTTCTACACCAATTGCGGCGCGGCACCATTCATCGACATCTTTATGCACTTGCTCATCTTTCCAGTGGCCCACAACCACTTTTCGCTCAATATTCAGACGAGTACCAATAAAGCCGAACTCGCGACAACCATGCGCACTTTGATTGAGATTCATGAAATCCATGTCAATCTCATCCCATGGCAGTTGCGCATTAAACTGTGTATGTAGATGTAGGAATGGTTTGTTAAGTTGAGTTAAGCCTGCAATCCACATTTTCGCGGGAGAGAAGGTGTGCATCCAGAGCATTAAGCCGACACAATTCGGATCGTTGTTCGCCGCACGGCACACAGCAAGGATTTCGTCAGGCGTTTTTACTGTGCCTTTGTTAGCGATGTCCACAGAAATTCCTGGAGCTGCATTTAGGCCAGCAATGATTTCTTCACTGTTATTTGCCACACTTTCTAAAACTTTTGGGCCATACAGATGCTGAGAACCTGTTACAAACCATATTTGTTTCTCATTGAAAATATTCATCATGTATCCTTATTTTTTGGTTTGACCGTAGTAGGCGTTTGTGCCGTGCTTACGTAAATAGTGTTTATCCAAGAGCGATGGATTAATCGAACTTACGCTCGAGTTGATTTGTAATGTTTGTAATGCCATACCAGCAACCACCTCCACCACCACAGCATTATGTACAGCTTGATGTGGATCTTTCCCCCAAGTAAACGGCGCGTGCTCTTTAACAAGAATACCGGGAGCAGCCATCGCGTCTCCGTCACCAATGGTTTCAACAATTACTTTGCCGGTGTTTAACTCATAATCTTCAGCAATCTCTTTGTCACTCAATGCTCGAGTACAATCGATTTGACCATAGAAATAGTCCGCGTGGGTGGTCCCCAGTGCCGGAATGGCGCGACCTGCTTGAGCCCATGCTGTCGCTTGTGGCGAATGAGTATGGACAATACCTCCAATATCGGGATATTGACGGTAAAGCTCTAAATGCGTCGCGGTATCTAAAGAAGGATTCATCTCTCCCTCAACGATTCGGCCTTGTAGATCCACAATTACCATGTTGGCGGCGCTGAGTTCGCTGTATTCAACACCACTCGGTTTAATGACGACCAAACCTGACTTACGGTCGATGCCTGAAACATTCCCCCAAGTGAAGGTCACAAGGTTATGGCGCTGGAGGTCCATATTGGCTTGCCAAACTTGATGACGAAGTGCTTTAAGGCGTTCTGCGGTTAAATCAACGTCGGTCCATACTGTTTGTTCAGACATTGTCACGCTCCTGAGATTGATGAAATTCAGCAAGCTGCTCCATGTGCTGCCCTAATTGACGATAGGTCGCATATCGCTCCGCTCTCATCGCTTGTACTTCTGGGTTTGGTAAATAGGCTTGACGAACGGGGCTGGCCATCACACTTTGTGCTGCTTTGGTATTTGGGTAAACGCCTGCGGCTACTGCAGCAAATATTGCAGCCCCCAAGGCACAGCATTGCTCCGACTCTACGACGACGATTTCGCGGCCTATCACATCAGCACACATTTGCATCACATAAGGTGATTTCTGAGCAATACCACCAATGGCAATCACGCGTTCAACGGTTACGTCTTGTTCAATAAAGCAATCCACAATCGCTTTTGCACCATGCGCCGTCGACTCTACAAGCGCTGAGAATATAGCGGGTGAAGCACTGCCAAGATTCAAATCGCAAATTGCACCTTTTAAACGCTGATTTGCATAGGGTGTACGTCGACCATTAAGCCAATCCATTGCCACTGGTGTGTACTGATCAATGCCTTGCTGCTCTGCCGCTTCCGAAAGCATGGGCAGTAAGTCAGAAGCGATTTCTTCCGCGGTCAACGCAAAGTCTGGGTTACGCTCTACATAAGCCTGCAATGGCCACATCAATACGTTTTTAAACCAAGCGTACATATCACCAAACGCTGATTGCCCCGCTTCTAAAGCGAGCAACTCGGGCATAGCACTGCCTTCTACTTGGCCACAAATCCCATGAATAGTGCGGTCACCGACCTGCTCTGCTTCCACCATTAAAATGTCACAGGTCGAGGTTCCAATGACTTTCACTAAGTCATTGGCGCCAGCCCCCGCTCCAACGGCACCCATATGGCAATCAAACTCACCAATGGCGATGGCAATACCTTCCGGTAGTCCCAATCGCTCTGCCCACTCTTTCGAGAGATACCCAGCCGCTTGATCTGATGTGAATACATCCGAAAACATGCGGTCACGAATACCATCGAGTGTTGGAGAAATTGCGCTTAAGAACGCTTGGTCAGGCAAACCACCCCAGCTGTCGTGCCACATGGCTTTATGCCCAGCAGCACAAATACTACGGCGTAGTTTTTGAGGATGTTGATTACCGGAAAGAGTGGCTGGAATCCAGTCACAAAGCTCTACCCAGCTATAGGCTCGCTTTGCAATTTGTTCATCTTGTTCACTGACCCACGCAGCTTTAGCCCAGAACCATTCCGATGAATACACCCCACCGATGTAGCGGGTGTAATCGGTATAGGTTCCCGAGTGTGCTAGCTCATTAATCAAATCGGCTTTAGTTACCGATGTATGATCCTTCCATAAAACGAACATCGCATTGGGGCTGTTTTCGAACTCTGGAAGTAAAGCGAGAATGGTACCGTTTTCATCAATTGGCGCAGGTGTCGAACCAGTTGTATCAACACCAATACCCACGACAGAAGAAGTTACGGCAGGTGAAACTGTGCTCAACACTTCTTGGATAGCGTCGGTCATCGCATCCAGATAATCTTGGGGGTGATGCCTGAACTGAGATTGATCAGGCTGACAATAAAGTCCTTTGATCCATCTTGGGTAATAGACAACAGACGAAGATACTTCTTTGCCTGTGTCTGTATTAACGACAAGAGCACGTACAGAGTCCGATCCGAAATCTAAACCAATTACATGCTGCTGATGTGTTTTCAATGTGTCCATAAGAGCTCCAACTTTTGGTCAACAAACTAAATCCTCTTGCAGTTATAGCGAGAGCGAAGCCGTTATCCCATAAATAGGCTCGCTAACTTTATGGACAAAAACGCCACGAGACATTTTTTGTGTTCTCTCTAACACCTGGGGTAATCGAGCTAGAATCACACAATAATTAGCAAATTTAACATTTCAAGTGCTGGAAAATTAATCTCAAATCACTAAAAACCACTAACCGAGAGCTACATCATAGTCTCTGCGGCTAAATAAATGGACAAAAACGCTACATTCCTCAGCTGTGATTCTTATCACTAATAATTATTCCAAGATCCACAAATATGTAGGGCGAACACTCACCTCTACCAGCGGATGGATAACAATGAAACTAAAAAAACTACTCACAGTCGCGGCCTTATCTGGCATTACTTTACTAAGCGCTTCTGCCAATGCCTTTTTCGGCTCTAACGATGAAACTCGAT
This sequence comes from Vibrio sp. ECSMB14106, assembly GCF_000972265.1. Lineage (NCBI taxonomy): Bacteria > Pseudomonadati > Pseudomonadota > Gammaproteobacteria > Vibrionales > Vibrionaceae > Vibrio > Vibrio sp. ECSMB14106. The sequence continues at coordinate 11,457 of NZ_LAUM01000004.1, forward strand.
TAGGCTACCTAGTTAAGCAACCGGAGGAACCATGGTTCCAAACAGAATGGTCATTCGCTGAAAAAGCAGGTAAAGATTTAGGCTTTGAAGTCGTAAAAATGGCTGTGCCCGATGGCGAAAAAACCCTTAATGCTATCGACACACTGGCGGCACAAGGTGCGAAAGGTTTCGTTATTTGCACACCTGATCCTAAATTAGGTCCTGCAATTATGGCGAAGGCAAAAAGTTATGACCTGAAAGTTGTGACAGTCGATGACCAATTCCTGAATGCGAAAGGCGAGCCGATGACCAACGTTCCATTGGTTATGATGGCAGCAACCGCTATCGGCGAGCGCCAAGGAACGGAGCTTTACAATGAAATGCAGAGACGTAACTGGGATGCCTCTACAACAGGTGTAATGGCAATCACCGCTGACGAGCTTGATACAGCACGTCGTCGTGTAGATGGCTCGATTTCGGCACTAGAACAAGCTGGCTTCCCTGTCGATCAGATCTATCGTGTACCAACGAAAACCAACGACATCCCAGGTGCGCTAGACGCAGCAAACTCTCTGCTTGTTCAATACCCAACCGTTAAACAGTGGCTAGTTTTAGGCATGAACGACAATACTGTACTAGGCGGTGTACGAGCTACTGAAGGTCAGGGGTTCAGTGCAAACGACGTAATCGGTATTGGTATCAATGGCGTCGATGCAGTGAACGAACTGGCTAAATCTCAGCCGACAGGGTTCTACGGTTCACTGCTACCTAGCCCAGACGTACATGGCTACAAAAGTATCGAGTCACTTTACAAATGGGTGACCGACGATATCCAGCCAGAGAAGTTTGTAGAAGTTACAGACGTTGTACTTATCACGCGTGATAACTTCAAAGACGAACTAGCTAAGAAAGGGCTATAAGCTCACTTTCGGTGGCGACCTTATGGGGTCGTCACCACCTGACTAAACGGAGAGAATGTCATGGCTAAGTCCCCCTCTTACATAGAGTTTCGCAATATCTCTAAGCACTTCCCCGGTGTTAAAGCATTGAACAACGTTAGCTTCCGCGCCGATGCGGGCAGTGTTCACGCTTTGATGGGCGAAAATGGTGCTGGTAAATCAACGCTTCTCAAGACTCTCAGCGGATTTCATCAACCAACTGACGGTCATATCGCCATTGACGGTAAAGAAGTAGTGCTAAACTCAACTAATGATGCCCTTGCTCACGGTATTGCCATTATTTATCAAGAACTCAACCTCGTTCCTGAGCTGACGGTTGCCGAGAATATTTATCTTGGACAGTTGCCAACCAAGGGCGGCCGAGTGGACACCGAAACTCTAAACAGAAATGCACGAGTTCAGTTAGAACGCTTAGGTGAAACCTTCGATCCTTCATGCCAACTAAAGGATCTTTCTATTGGCCAATGGCAAATGGTTGAGATTGCCAAAGCATTGAGTCGCAATGCACAAATTATCGCTTTTGATGAGCCAACCAGTAGCTTATCGCAACGAGAAATTAAGAATCTATTTAAGGTTATTCGTGAACTGCGTGATTCTGGAAAAGTCATCATGTATGTATCACATCGTATGGAAGAAATATTCGACCTTTGTGATGCAATTACTATCTTCAAAGATGGTGAGCACGTGCAATCATTCCATGATATGTCAGAACTGACTCATGACCGCTTAGTGGAATTGATGGTAGGTCGCGAAATCAACGATATCTACAACTATCGTTCACGTCAGCATGGTCAAAGTGGCCTGCGTATAGAAAACTTCGAAGGCCCAGGGTTAAGCCAGCCGCTATCAATGGATATCAAACAAGGTGAAATTTTAGGGCTATTTGGCTTAGTGGGAGCTGGACGAACCGAGCTAACTCGCCTTATTTTTGGTGCCGATAAGAAAAATGCAGGAGATCTGTTTCTTCACAATATCAAAATTGGCGTGAAAACCCCGCAAGATGCCATTCGAGCTGGCATTACGCTGTGCTCGGAAGACCGCAAAGCCGACGGCATCGTTCCTATCATGTCGGTTCAAGAAAACACCAACATTAGCGCTCGCCCTTGGAATCTAAAGTTCAAAAGCTTGATTGATTTCGACTGGGAGAAAAAAAACGCTTCGAAGCAAAAAGAAGCACTTAATGTAAAAACTTCTTCTTTAGAACAACCTATTGGAAAACTGTCCGGTGGTAACCAGCAGAAAGTCATTCTTGGCCGTTGGTTGTCAACAGCAATGAGCGTCATCTTGTTAGATGAGCCTACCCGCGGTATCGATGTTGGAGCAAAGTCAGAAATATACGAACTCATTTTTAAGCTGGCGGAAAACGGGGTGACCGTACTCGTCGTTTCCAGCGACTTACCGGAAGTATTGGGTATCTCAGATCGCGTCGTTGTCATGAAAGAAGGCGCTGTGACCGGTGAATTACAACGCGACGAATTTAACGAGCAAACTGCGCTTCGTCTGGCAATGTTAGACCAAGAAGGTTCGGCCGCCGCTTAACGCTTAAAATTAAGGAATATTATTATGTCTGTAACAAGCTCTACAAAACCTCTTGAACCACAGGACGCAAAACGCTCCTTTAATTTGGCCGGAATTTGGGACCGATTCGGAATGCTGATCGTGTTCGCTGCCCTATTTATTCTATGTGCCTTATTTGTGCCTTACTTTGCGACTTTCATCAATATGAAAGGGCTTGGTCTGGCAATTTCGATGAGTGGCATGGTGGCATGTGCGATGCTGTTCTGCTTAGCTTGCGGTGATCTCGACCTGTCTGTCGCTTCAATTATCGCCTGTTCAGGTGTCGTGACCGCAGTAGCAATTAATGCAACGAGCAGTTTGGTACTTGGTATTGGTGCTGGCTTATTGTCTGGTGCAGCATTTGGGCTACTTAACGGTTTCGTGATAGCGAAACTGAAAATCAATGCGTTAATCACTACGTTAGCAACCATGCAGATCGCTCGTGGTCTCGGCTACATCATCTCCGACGGCAGAGCAGTAGGTATCACAGAAGAGAAATTTTTTGCTTTGGGCAACTCATCCATCCTAGGAATTCCGACACCGATATGGCTGACCATGATTACTTTTGCTCTATTCGCTTTTCTTCTCAATCGTACTGTTTACGGTCGCAATACGTTAGCGATAGGTGGTAACGAAGAAGCGGCGCGTTTGGCTGGTGTCAATGTGGTCAAAACTAAGATGATCATTTTCACCGTATCAGGGTTAATCTCAGCGCTTGCAGGGGTTATTTTGGCGGCGCGTATGACAAGTGGTCAACCAATGACCTCCGTAGGTTTCGAATTGGTCGTCATTTCAGCTTGTGTGCTCGGGGGAGTATCTCTCAAAGGTGGCATAGGCAAAGTGTCCTATGTTATTGCTGGGGTATTGATTCTGGGAACGGTAGAAAATGCGATGAACCTGCTTAACATGTCGCCGTTTTCTCAATATGTCGTCCGAGGCATTATATTACTAGCCGCTGTTATTTTTGACCGTTACAAGCAGAGTAATCAAGGATAAGTTGATAAGATCTCAGGATCATTAGGTTATTCATGTATAACACGGTAAGGGGTTAGACATTACATTTAGTAGCAATGCCAGTGAATCCTCGCTGGCATTCCTCAATGTTTGACTGGTAAAAAGCATAAGGTAATTGGCCCTGAGGGACAAGTATTCAATCTAGGTCGAAGAATCAGGGAAATCATCTCAAGACTTACATATGAAGGATTGAAACTAATCATCACAATTCAGCCATTTCAGTCCTTCTCGCCTTGCCAACCCTTGAATGTTTTGCTGGTCAATAAACGACTCCACAGAATTTGCGTTAGTTTTCGAGAACTCCCGTAATGCCCAACCTATCGCTTTTTGTATAAAGAATTCCTCATCAGCTTGATTTTCTTTGATTACTTCAAAAAGAAGGCTTTCGTTAGTCTGCTGTTTGAACTTTAATTGATAAAGCAATGCGGACCGCCTTAACCAAATATTATCAGAGACGCGCCAACGGCTTATATAGTCTTGAGTTTGAGCAGTATGGTTGATATGCAGGGCGGCAACAATGTGTGAAGCGAGCAAATCAACTGTGTCCCACCATGATTTCGTTATGATCAACCACTCTACTTCAGCTAAGAATGTTTCTGGAAGCTGCTTTTTGCGTTTAATGAGCAAGTCGACAGCAACCATTTGAAACTCCCTTTCAGGAAGTAACCATAGCTCTCTGATAATACGAGGTAAGTCAGCGATATTGGGGAGCTGTTCTTTTGTAAAAAGAGGCTTCAAAACCTCTCTTCTTTGTGTTGCCTGAATGCCATAGAAATGAAACCGATGACGCATGTAAGCTTGCATCTGTAGCGCTTTGTCACTATTTGCCAAAGGTTCAAGTGCTGTTTTTATCGCATTATTCCAAGTATGCATTTAGTCGGTATCCCTAAGTATAAACAGAGTTCAACTCTAAATAAAAATGGCATTTAATCATAGCGTTAGGGCATTTTTTAATTCATATTATTTCGACAAACTTCGATTAGACTAAGGACAAGCCATGACCACTGTTAAACAACGTTTAAGTGATATAAAAGTCGTCCCTGTAATTACTATTAAAGATGCAAGTAAAGCGGGTAAGCTCGCAAAAATTCTCGTTGAGAATGGCCTTCCTTGCGCTGAGGTGACTTTCCGTACTCCAGCCGCGCCACAAGCGATTAAAAATATGCGCAAAGCTTACCCTGACATGCTAATCGGCTCGGGAACGGTCATCACCACTCAGCAAGTAGACGAGTCAATAGAAGCGGGGGTCGATTTCGTGGTAAGCCCAGGGCTCAATCCAACAACCATCAAATACTGTCAGCAGCGTGGCGTACAAATCGTACCAGGTGTCAATAACCCTAGCCTTGTTGAACAAGCTATAGAACTCGGCCTCGATACATTAAAATTCTTTCCAGCTGAGCCTTCAGGCGGTGTGAATATGCTAAAAGCACTCACAGCGGTTTATCCTGTAAGCTTTATGCCAACGGGCGGGATTAGCCCTAAAAATGTCAATGACTATCTAGCCCTTCCTGCCGTGTTTGCCTGTGGCGGAACATGGATGATCCCATCAGATCTTATCGATGACGAAAAATGGGAGGAACTTGGTCGTTTAATCGCAAATGTTGCTGACATTATTAAATAGCGACTCTGAATCCAACCATTTACAAATGAGATAGCAAGCAGAGCATTAGACACATGCTCTGCTTACTAACAATACATACCCTCACTGTACAACTATCTACCAGTCACTCATGACTTACCCGGCTTTGTTACACAATGAGATGGACCTTGCTGTCTGGCTTAATTAGCCGCTTCGATGGTGCCTTTAAAGGTAGCATCTAAGAAGTCATTCATTTCTTTAGAGTGATAAATCGAGAGGATTGTTTCAAACACTTTTTTGTTTTTATCTTCATTTCGTGCAGCAACAACCATTACCGCCAAAGGTGCATTTTTGGGTTCCAAGTAAATCCCCTGTTTCTTCGGGTCAAGTCCAGAAGACATCACATAGTTCATAGTAATTGCTGCTGCATCTACATCATCAAGTGTACGTGGCAGTTGAGCAGCCTCTACTTCAACAAATATAATGTTTTTTGGGTTGGCGACGATATCTTTCAAAGAGGCGCTAAAGCCAACGTCTTCTTTCAACGAAATCAATCCTGCATCTTCAAGTAGCAGTAACCCACGGCCGCCATTAGTCGGATCGTTCGGGATCGCAATACGAGCATTCTCGGGGAGCGCGTCAAGTGCAGTATATTTGTTGGAGTAAACTCCCATACGCATCAAGATTGAACGGCCAATCGAGACTAAATTACTGTTGTGATTATCGTTATAGTTATCGAGGAACGGCTGATGTTGATAGCTATTAAGGTCAATACTTCCATCGCTTAACGCAGCATTCGGGGTGATATAATCCGAAAATTCAACCACTTCAATGTTAATCCCTTGCTTTTCTGCTTCTTTAGCGACCGCCTCTACAACTTGAGCATGTGGACCCACAGTTGCACCAATTTTGATAACCGATTCGTCTTTTTTCTCGCATCCTGTTACGCCCAATACAAATGTTAATGCCAGTAGCAATATTGTGATTTTTTTACAGCTTCTCATGGTCACTCCATATAAAAAATAAAGACACTTAGATATCTAGACGTCCATAATATCGAACGGTGTGATTGGGTCAATAGGCTTGTTAAGAATTAAGTAAAGTATTGTTACTTATAAGTAAGGCAGACTTGTTTTCTAATGATTGGAATGAGTAAATAACTATAAATTGATATTCACTATAAATATGGACAAAATTCGCTAGAAACTAATACGGAAATGCACAGGAATACGTTTCGACGTTAAGAATACATTGCTTCGGGAGCAATAGTGGCTCAAGTAGACAAAGGTAAAGAGATGTTGAAACTCCTCACCTTTGAGATTAATTTTATCAGCGATACGTCACGATGGTGAATCCTCTTGGCTATTCGGTACATATTCTAAAATGTCTCCCGGTTGACAATTTAGATGAGTACATATAGCTTCCAGCGTCGCTAATTTGACCGCCTTTGCTCGCCCATTTTTGAGAACGGATAAGTTTTGTTCAGTAATACCAATGAGCTTGGCTAACTCATTTGATCGCATCTTCCGCTTTGCCAACATGACATCCAGATTGATTATAATCGCCATACTAAATTGTCAGCTCGCTTTCTTCTTGTAGAACGGCTGCTTTTTCCATCACAACTGCAATTACTCTCACAATAAAACCGATGATCATCATAGTTATATCGCTATCGTCGATTGTAAACGACATGTTCCAATTACCATCATTGAAAGATAGAGCTAAGCTAAGAAGTACGTCCATCAGAAGTTCAACAAACGGCGTAGCAATTAATAGATAGCTGAGTTTTTTAAAGCACTCAGAGTTCTGAAGTTCAAAAATAATTCCCTTCTCGTACAAACGAAATAGCACAATTAACTGCCACAATAATGCCACTGTAAGTAGTGTAGAAATCATGCTAGGGAAGTAACCGATCAAAGAGCGCCCTGTAGATAAAGGGAGTGACACTTCAATCGGAAAACTGGCATTAAACCACTCTGCATTGAACATAGTAGCGCTAAACCAGAATACGGTATTCAGCACAACTGAAAACACTATAGAAAACCAGAATAGAGTAAGAAGTTTACGGCTAAAGTTGCTGATGGATTGTTTCGACATGATAGACCTTATAATTGATTAGCTTTTTAGCAATACTAATCAGTTAAAAATAAAAATCAATAATAATTTACCGTAAAACGATAAATTATTATTGATTTTTTGATGACTACTACTTAACATATACCACCTTAGTAAACAGAATGATGAATAAAAATGACCATTATGAAAAAACACATTTTCCTATCCATTGCATTATTTATGACCGCAGAGCCTAGTATAGCCAATGGCATATTTGTGGATAACCTTGATACTGAGTACAAGATCGCAAACGACAACTCATGGGAAAACTCCCCCTATGCTATTGACGCGACATCCGAATCAAATGCTTTTACTGGAGACAAATGCACACAGATAAGCAAAGAGCAGCTTGGCTCGCATCCAGACTCGACTAAAAACCAAGATGTAAAATGCTACGTCACTCACTTTCCGAAAAGTGATATCAGGACTCGTATGCAGTCGAATGAGGATGGTGATGTGAGTGTTGGTTTTTCTTGGGACTTTGATTGAGCGTGACTTGACCCCGCCGATATCCGACAGGCGACAATCCATAAACACGCTCAGCGAGATAGTGCCTAGATCCATATCCACCTTGACTGTCATAAAAGGATAAATAGGCTAAAGAGGAACGTGTATACTTTCACATGCAATAATGAAGAGAGTCGATATTAGCCATCGTTTCACATTTCTCTGCAATCATAACCCTACATGCTAAAGCCGTTGCTGAAAGGCCTAATAGGAAGCAACACAACAAAGCTCTTTGATCAATCATTGTTCACTGAAATTCAGGGGTGATGAAGAAGTAAAATAGGACAACCGTGCAAAAATTTGATACAAAAAACGAGCCTTCTGGGCTCGCTTTTCAATATTTTCCTTGCTCAGGCTTTAGCTTCGATTACAGAAGTTCTACCGACTGTTGAGCAATCACAAACTCTTCATTGGTTGGCAAGGCATTAGTACTGCACCTACTAACACGGATTTGGACAACAATAAGAACAAGTAGACGGTCATAATAGAATACCAGGTTCTCTATTATGACCGTCTCGATGAAACCTGTCTTACCCGCTTCGTGGTCGACTCGACAGTATCCAGTGTTGTTCACACCCTATCCGATACCTTCAAGCCATCGATAAATAGCTCACCTGATTCTAATACAAGAGAGCAATTAAGCCTCAATATCTAAAGCCCTCAAATAACACCATTCTTATGCTTTCATTTAAATTATGATTATTAGAACTAAAACTAAACAGCTTTGAACAGAACTTAATGCTCAGACAGCACCACTTACACAATCAAGATGCAGATAATTCGAGAATTTCGTATAGCTTTTGGTAAGGAAAAGAGACCTCCTGCCTTTGTATATTGATAGATTAAGTTCCTGATTTAAAATTAAGTGCAGGTTCGCGACGTGCGTTTAAAACTTTTAATACATGGTAGCAGTAGGCCTGCAATAACAATCGCAATACCGATCAATTGTAACGGAGTGACTGCCTGTCCGAGCATAAATGAAGTCAGCGCAGAGAAAATCGGTACAAAGTTAAAAAACAGTGCAGCATTCGCCGAGCCGAGGTGACGCACACCATTTAACCACAGCAAATAACCAGCAACCGTACCAAAAACTCCGATATACACCACTTCCGATACTCCCAACGCGCTACTATTCCAAAGCTCAGTGAACGGAAGTACTTCTGGCGATGCCAGACACATCGCACCAATCACCGTCGCTCCGCTTAGCATACCGACAAAAGTATAAGAAATAACAGGCATCCAGCGACTGATACCCTGACTGAAGTAAGTGTACAAACTCCAAGCCAACATGCCGCAAAAGATGAGTTTATCACCGTGGTTGATTTGCATTGAGAGCAGTTCTTTCGGATGCCCATTGGTGATTACGATCAGTACGCCGGTCAAGCTAACTAGCAGACTAAAACACTGGGCGAAAGACGGCAGCGTTCTCAAAGCAATACACGTAATCAGCGAAGTCATCAGTGGGCTGAGCGCCATGATTAACGAGCCATTTGTCGCATTGGTGTAAGCTAATCCGGTAAATAAGCAAAGATTGAGCCCACCCACGCCCACAACGCTAACGGCGATGACCCAACACCATTGCCACAAACTTAAGTAAGGCTTGGGCATCCGCGCCGCTTTGAGGTATATCGCCAGACACGAAGCCGCAATTATAAAACGCCAGAACACTAGTGTCAGCGCGTGCACTTCGTTTAATACGAGTTTACCAATAGGAAAACAACTGCCCCAAAAGAAAGTACAGATAATGAGCAGAACAGCTGCTTTAAAAGTTGAATCAAATTTCATCGTCACTCCGAATGACTTGTCAAAATGTGTTCTCTAGTGTATTGATTTCAATAGTTAGATAAACAAGCAAAACTAAGACGGTAAATGCCATTTATGAAACCTAATTATTCGTTAGACGATCTGCGTTGTTTTTGTGCTGTAGCACGTTCAGGCAGTTTTAAAGACGCAGCACTATCTTTGGGTATGCCGCTCTCAACCTTAAGCCGCCGCATCCGTCAGTTAGAGGCCGATTTGCAACTTCGCCTGCTCAACCGCGACGCACACCGGATTGTCCTGACCAGTACTGGCGAGCAATACTTTCAACGTTCAGCCTTATTATTTGATGAACTTGATAATATCGACGAAGACCTGCATCGAGATAAACATCAACCACAGGGAAAAATTCGTATATCCGCGCCAATCAACGCAGGTTCGCAATTTCTGCGCACGATTTTTTATGATTTCTTACTTCAGTATCCGGATATTAAGCTGGATCTGAACCTATCAAATTCATTGATTGATATCGAAGCCGAAGGAATGGATGTGGTTTTTCGTGTCGGAAACGTAGTAGTCGATAACTGGATTGCTCGGCAGTTAAAACACATTCACTTCATCTTGTGCTCTCATCCTGATTACGATATTTCGACAATAATCACACCAGACAAATTATGCGATCATCCAACAATCATTTGCCATCCGATGACACCATGGCAACTGATACACAAAGAGAGTGGCGAAGAATTCAACTATTACTCGCAAAAAAGCGTCAGACTGGAATTGGATGAAATTGTGATGCTAACTCACGCTATAAAGACGGGCTTAGGGATTGGGTATGTACCGGATTATTTTGCGTTGCCAATGATCGCGCAGGGTGAAATGAGCCATGTATTGCCCAACTGGCGTAGCAAAGAACGCACACTGTTTATGCTCTATCGCGATCGGGATCATCTGCCGATGCGGGTACGCCTATTTATCGAATTTGTCATGCAGCGCTTTGAAGCGAATTAACCTCATTAGGTCAATTTTTTCACACATTCATTGCTAAACTTGGTAATGAAAAGTGGCTTGAATAAAATTCAAATAGTCACGTCATTTAAACAACTGTGGGGCAATAACTGTCAGACAGATTGTCTCTGGCAGGTAGCTGGACAAAAGCACGTTAGAATATGGGCCCTAGCGTGCGAGATTTGGATTAGAAAAAGTACCTTGAAAATTTAAACGTTTGTTATATCGATGATTATGCGCTTATGCTTCACGTAGTTTTAAAATCAAGACTCCAAATGCGACAAAGCAAAATATCGCAGTAATAACGAACATAAACATGAACCATAGTGAGAAGAAAGCCATCAAGAAAGCTACAGCAAAGAAAAGAAGAAAAAAGCTCAAAGTTGCTATTGTACTTACTATCCTAGCTCCTAATACCTTTTCACACTGCTCAACTGACAGGTCAATCTCCGATATATGCACATGTGCTATTGCAAAAGCAGTAAACACAGGAAAACATATCGAAAAAAGTAGTGTTGATATAAATAAGCATGTCGAGTCATCAATGCTACTTGACCCACTAAAAAGTGCTAAGAAATATGCTGCACAAAATCCACTCAACGCAGAATAGAGCCACTTTAGCTGATTATATTTATAGTTTTCACTGACTAACATCTTAATGATACCCCATACTCATTGATATAACGGTCTCTATACGGTTTTTTACTAGTAAGACAGACGTACAACTACAGATTGTGAGTAGAGACTTTCGCGCTGAGAGGGAATACGCCATTTTCATGTTTCATGCCCCGTCAGCACACCTTTGGACAGAATGTTTTAGGTGTGTTGCTCTAAACCATTTCGTTCAGATTAGAAAAAGTATCTTAAAACCTTAAACGTCGTTTGTTATGTTTTATTTTCAAGATTATGCTGGATCTTCAAGTACACATTCACACACTCTTCAACCAAATTCTGCTTACTATGCTGAATAACTAAAAGATAAATTATGTGGATCAGTATCGTTGCACCGATATGCCTTTGAAGCTCTGCATTAACATTTTCAACACTAGGTAACGCAGTAGCAGATGCATATAATAATAAATTTCTTTTGTTAGCAGTGTCTTTAATATATTGAAATATTGAAGTAATTCCTCTCTCGGACGCAACCGCACGTACTTCGTGTAGGTAATTTTTAGCATCACCTGAAGCATCCACATTAACCTGATTAAGTGGAGGGTCTGGCTGTAAAACAAAGTCACCGATCTGCATCTGAGTCCTAAGTGTATCTCGCCCATTATTGTTATCGACGACTAGCTGATATGGAACTTCACTTAACTCTAATGCAACACCTAACAGAGTTAAAAATGGGTACAAGCCCCCTTTATGCTTATGATCATGCATTTTTAGTTCACTAGAACGAAGATACCCTTTACTTTTCAGAGCAAGAAATAGAGCTGTTGCAGCCTCTTCTTCAGCAGTGATAGCTAAAAATGCAGCCACTTCAGGCATTGTTCCCGCAAGTTCAAAGGATCGCTCGACATAGCGAATGCTCGACTTTGCAGCGAAACCTGAATGCCCCTTTGTAACCGATGACATTTCAAACACTTTCTTCTGAAAATCATTTAACCCCATAGAATCCTCTTAAAACATAACGCTTATTAGGCGACAAATAATCGTCTTTCATCCTTCGATGATCCAGTCTTTTTTATATTAACTCAACTGATAATCAATAAGTTATGCCACATGAAGGGAAGTTAGGCTGCAAGATGTCGCCTAATAACGGGAATGATAGGTTATCAACTCAATCAAATAAGTTTTAGTAAGGTAAACGCACGTCATTTGCATTGTGTTAGGTATTTAGTCTAAATGGCTTTGGGGCAAGATATAAGTTGTTGCAGAATCTGCAATCACTGAGCTTTCTCGTTGCTCGGGCAACTATTGCAAAAATTACAACAGTTCAACTACCGAGGAATCCTCGATAGTTGCTTGATAAGCAATGTGCATATTTTGCACATTAGTTTGTACTATTGCCGAAACGACGAGATCAGAACCGGGTTGGAGCAGAGGTGATTTTCGAAACAACCTGTTTCGCAACTGTGCAGACCCTCTTGCATAATTGGTTACTAGAGTTTGTCCAACAACCTGTTGGACAATTGGGAAACAGCTTGTTTCACAAATAAATCTCATGATGGTTTCTTGCGCTTTAAACACATCTTGGGGTATAAATAAGTCAGCTCTAGCCTCGTTGACTGGAAGAACTACTAGATGAAGAAAGTATCGTTCGTGATGGTTTAACCAACATATAAAACAAAAAAGCGAGCCACTTGGGCTCGCTGATTTTCAATATTTTTCTTGCTCAGGCTTTAGCTTCGATTACAGAAGTTCTACCGACTGTTGAGCAATCACAAACTCTTCATTGGTTGGGATAACCATTGCTACTGCACCTAACATTTCTGACTTAGCAATGATGCCGTCAGAACCGAAGCGAGCAGATTCATTACCCACAACGTCTTCAATAAAACCAAGAACCTTAAGGTTATTTAGGATCTCGCGACGAATTGGTAAAGAGTTCTCTCCGATGCCGCCCGTGAAGATGATGCCGTCTAGAGAATCTAGCGCTGCAAGGTAAGATGCAACGTACTTCGCTACGCGGTAGGTAAATACCTCAAATGCAAGCTTGGCACCCTCGTGCCCCTCCTCCATGGCTTCTATAATGCCACGAGCATCGCTCGTTAGGCCAGACACGCCAAGGAAGCCAGACTCCTTGTTTAGAGAGTTGAATACTTGTTCTTGTGACCAACCTTTCTTAAGTAGATATTCGATAATACCTGGATCTAGGTCACCACAACGTGTACCCATCATTAGCCCAGAAAGTGGTGTGAAGCCCATTGAAGTATCAACACTGCTACCGTCTTTGATTGCACATACAGATGCGCCGTTACCTAAGTGAACAGAGATGAAACTAGATTCTTCCACTGGCTTATTCAGCATTTTTGCAGCTTCACGGCTAACGAAGTAGTGGCTAGTACCATGGAAACCGTAACGACGCACACCGAAATCTGTGTACAGTTCTTTTGCTATTGCACCAGTAAATGCGCGTTGTGGCATTGTTTGGTGGAAAGCCGTATCGAATACTGCAAATTGAGGTAGAGAAGGAAAAGCTTCAATCGCAGCACGGATGCCAGTAGCACCAGCAGGATTGTGAAGTGGTGCTAGGTCTGATAGACTTTCAATTTCATTTGTTACTTCTTCAGTAATACGAACAGTCTGAGTGAACTTCTCACCACCGTGAACGATACGGTGGCCAATCGCCACGATATCAGTAGTGAAGCCCAACTCTTCCATTAGACCAACCAATTTACCAATGGCAATTTTGTGGTGGTTATCTTCACCTTGAATGGCAATCTCAGTTTTCTCGCCTTGATATTTCCAGCTCATACGAGCATCTTCAAGACCAAAACACTCCCCTAGACCACTTAATACTGCTTCACCAGAAACAGAATCGATTACAGCAAATTTTAGGGATGAACTACCCGAGTTAATAACCAGAACAAACGAATTAGACATTGGATATGGATCCTGTTTTAGTACGAATTGGATGAAGTGTTTACTTCAATTTTAGTTAAGTCCATTATTCAATATTTTTTGAATCTTTCAACTTTTGTTTTGAAAAAATCACCAAATGAACACAATTAAGTTGACCTTAGTCATAAAACCATTTATTTCGAGAGGGAAATTAAAAAATAGTTGAATAATAAAATTAATGAACAGGTGACGAAAACAAGTGATCACGTTATTTTTAACTTGGTTCCGTTAATTAGAGCAACTCGAACAAATACAGGCAACCCGCCTAGAAAACACCGCCCTTCCCTTCCGTCTGCTTATCATTACTGATCGTTTGTTGCTCGATTTCTCAATTGCTCAGTGTTTACATCAAAAAGCTCACAGGAGTTCAGAATAGTGATCCGATCTTCTTTTGATTGCCTTCGAGCACAACTCTACTAATAGATGCACTGTAACGTCGCTTAGATAGCCTTTACTCTTTGTTTTAGTATCTTGTAGCACATTCTTTCAGTATAGGCTTAGAACGCGATACAGCTAAGTTTAAGCGCTAACATAAGTTATAAGCGCGAAGTTTAGTTGAAGTAAGCTGGCTGCATATATCGAACCAACCAAAGCTTAAGTTCAAATAGCAGGCACAAAAAAGCCGAGCATTACGCTCGGCTTTTAAATTCAGGGTCTAGACTAACGCGTCTAAGAGACAGGTTAATTAACCTTCGCTGCGCTCTGGACGACGACCACGGTTACCACCGCCATTGCCGTTACCATGGCCACGTTCGCCACGGAAGTTACCACGGTGATCACCACCACGGTTGCGGTCGAAACGACGTTCGCCATCACGTCCACCAGCAGAGTTACCATCGCGTGCACCGTCACGATTACCACGGTAGCCGCCACGACCGCCGTTTCCACCTTCACGGTTACCACCTTCGCGATTGCCGCCTTCACGGTTACCACGGTAGCCGCCACCATCACGACCACCACGACCACCACCACGGTTTCCATCACGACCGCCGCCGCCACGACGAGGCTCACGGAAGTCTTTGAAATCAACAACTACAGCGCCAGCTTCTTTTTGGCGAATACGAAGCTTGCTTAGCTTACCAGCCGTTTCTGAGTTCATTGCTTTAGGCAGTTGAACGTAAGTAGAACCTTGGTCTAGCTTGATAGCACCGATAGAACCTTTAGTTAGGCCAAGTTCGTTTGCTAGTGCGCCAACGATGTCTTTAACCTGAACGCCTTGCTCACGGCCAACTTGTAGTTGGTAAGTATCCCAATCTTGAGTATTGAAGTTGCGACCACCACCGTCACGACCGTTGTCACGATCTTCACGACGCTCTTTGCGACGGTTCTTATCACGCTCAATAGCAGCGATCATTGGGTCTTCGCCAACGTAGAATAGTGGGCTCTTACCTTGCTGACGCTTAAGAAGCATTGCAGCTAGAGTAGCAGCATCAACTTCTAGAGACTCTTGAAGCGTAGAGATAAGACCTGCAAAGTTTTCTATTGCTTTGCTTTCTTTCTCAGTTTCTAGTTCAGCACCAAGCTTAGCAACACGAGCTGCGGCAACTTGATCACGTAGCGGAAGTTGGATCTCTTCCATAGATGACTTAGTTACGCGCTCGATAGTGCGAAGCATGCGAATTTGGTTAGTGCGAACGAGTAAGATCGCTTTACCTTTACGTCCAGCACGGCCAGTACGACCAATACGGTGGATGTAAGATTCAACATCAAATGGGATGTCGTAGTTGAATACGTGAGTGATACGTGGAACATCAAGACCACGTGCTACAACGTCAGTTGCAACTAGGATGTCGATAACACCTTGTTTGATGTGATCAACAGTGCGCTCACGTAGAGACTGAGGAATATCACCGTGCAATGCAGCAGCTTTGAAACCACGTGCAGATAGCCAATCAGCTAGACGCTCAGTGTCTTGACGAGTGCGTACGAATACGATTGACGCGTCAGTTTCTTCAGTTTCAAGAAGACGAGACATTGCTTCGTCTTTTTCTACGCCTTTAACAACCCAGTAATTCTGCGCTA
The DNA here is from genome assembly GCF_000972265.1 of Vibrio sp. ECSMB14106. Classification (NCBI taxonomy): domain Bacteria; kingdom Pseudomonadati; phylum Pseudomonadota; class Gammaproteobacteria; order Vibrionales; family Vibrionaceae; genus Vibrio; species Vibrio sp. ECSMB14106. The sequence goes on from NZ_LAUM01000004.1 coordinate 27,522, forward strand.
CTTTATCAACGGTGTGATTAGTACCTGCAACATCAACTCGTGCAGGGTTACGTAGGTAACGGTCAACAATAGTCTTAACCATTGGAGGCATAGTTGCAGAGAAAAGTACACGTTGTGCAGTTTCTGGAGCCTGCTCAAGAATCCAAGTTACGTCATCTACAAAGCCCATTTTCAGCATTTCATCTGCTTCATCAAGAACAAATGTATGCGCTTCATCTAGGTGTAGACGGTCACGAGTTAGTAAGTCTTTAACACGACCTGGAGTACCAACAACAATGTGAGCACCGCGGCTTAAAGCGCGCATTTGGTCAACAATTGAAGCACCACCGTAGATCTCAAGAACTTTAAGGCCTTTAACATCACGGCCAAGGTTTTTGATTTCCGCAGCAACTTGAATCGCTAGCTCACGAGTAGGAGCCATAATGATTGCTTGCGGTTTGTGTTGATTTAGGTTGATTTTGTTAAGTAAAGGCAGAGAGAATGCAGCTGTTTTACCAGTACCTGTCTGTGCTTTACCTAGTGCGTCACGGCCTTCGAGAAGAAGAGGAATAGCTGCTGCTTGGATTGGAGTTGGAGAAACGAAACCCATACTATCAAGAGCTGAAAGAATGTTATCGTTTAGGGCTAATTCATTAAATTGAATTACAGATTCGGACATTGGGATCCCACTATATATAAGTAAACAAAAGGTCCCGGGAGCTCTACCAATTCCAATACTGATCCAATCAGATACTGATTCCATTCAGAGTTACGAAGCAGTAATAAAACACTTCAAGCCATTAGGGACGTCTAAGGGAGGCGGATTATTCCCTAAATGCATAAAAAAATCCAGAAAAAATTGAAATACATCACATATTTTTCGGTTTTATACCATTATTGGCTACCATATCGTCAAAACTTGATGAACATCTCGCCACTGCTTGCTTCAATCGTCAAATTGATAGACTTAAATGAGTGCGCAATTAATTCACTCCCACTTCGGCTTTAAGTAGTAATCGAGCCTCGCAATCATTATAGTATGCTCAAGTATCCTCGTTAGATAAAAGTAAGATGTTTCAAGATAATCCTCTGCTCGCTCAGCTAAAACAGCAAATCCAAGAAACCCTCCCTAAAAAGGAAGGTACGATCAAAGCCACTGAGAAAGGGTTTGGTTTTCTCGAAGTCGATAGCAAAACAAGCTACTTCATCCCGCCTCCGTACATGAAAAAATGTGTGCATGGCGACAAAGTCATTGCCATCATTCGTACAGAGAAAGAACGCGAAGTAGCCGAGCCAGAGGAACTGGTTGAACAAGGTCTTACTCGCTTCATCGCACGAGTTAAGCTTTTTAAAGGCCGACTGAACGTTGTTCCTGATCACCCGCAACTGAAAAAGCTGCAACTTAAAGCGAAAGCAATGAAGGGATTAAACCCTGAAACGCTAAAAGAAGGTGACTGGGTTGTTGCTCACATCGTTCAGCACCCATTAAAAGGTGACAACGGCTTTCTGGCTCAGATCTCCGAAAAAATCACAGACGCTGATGATAAGATCGCTCCTTGGTGGGTTACGCTGGCACAGAACGATCTGCCAAACAGTGAGCCTGCAGGCATCGACAACTGGCAGATCAATGATGACGCCGATCTTGAACGTGTAGATATGACTCACGTACCTTTTGTGACTATCGATGGCGAAAGCACAAAAGATATGGACGATGCACTTTACGCGAAAAAGAAAGAGAACGGCGATTTTGAACTGACTATCGCGATTGCTGATCCTACGGCTTACATCTCTCCAGATGACACAATGGATAAAGTAGCTCGTGAGCGTGGTTTCACGATTTACCTTCCAGGTCGTAACATCCCAATGTTGCCTCGAGATCTCGCAGACAACCTATGTTCTCTTATCGAGAATGAAATTCGCCCTGCTCTATGTTGCACAGTAACAGTATCTAAAGATGGCGTTATTGGCGACGACATCAACTTCTTCGCTGCAAACATCAAGTCTCACGCTCGTCTTGCCTACGACAACGTATCAGACTGGCTAGAAACCGGCGCATCAGAGAAGTGGCAACCATCAGAAGAAATCGCTGCGATTGTTTCTGACTTACACCAATTCGCTCAAGCACGTTCAGCCTGGCGCTCAGCAAACGCAGTTGTATTCCCTGACCGTCCCGATTACCGCTTTGAACTTAGCGAAGATAATGATGTTGTTGCTATTCATGCAGACATGCGTCGTAGCGCGAACAAGTTAGTTGAAGAGTCTATGATCAGCGCAAACATCTGTGCAGGTCGAGTATTAAAAGAAAGCTTCAACCAAGGTGTATTTAACTGCCATTCTGGTTTCAAGGCTGAGAAAGTCGCTGACGTGCTTGAGCTAGTAAACCCGCAAACGGAAACACCATTCACTGAAGAGCAAATCGTTTCTCTAGAAGGTTTTGCTACTCTACGTCGTTGGTTGGGTTCTTTGGACAACAGCTACTACGACAACCGTATTCGTAAATTCCAAGCGTACAGCGAAATCAGCAATGAGCCTGCGCCGCACTACGCGATGGGTTTAGACATTTACGCAACTTGGACTTCTCCAATCCGTAAATACGGTGACATGATTAACCACCGTATGCTTAAAGCGCACATTTTAGGTAAAGCGCCAATTCAAACACCGGATGAAACCATCGGTGATGAGCTTGCCTTACACCGCCGTCACCACGGTATGGCAGAGCGCAATGTAGGCGATTGGTTATATGCTCGTACTCTAGCGAATGCTCCAGCAGATGAAACTCGCTTCCAAGCAGAGATCTTCGACATTAACCGTGCAGGTATGCGTGTGCGCCTGCTCGAAAATGGTGCCGCTGCATTTATCCCTGGTTCTCTTATTATTGATAATAAAGAAAGAATCGAATGCAACAGTGATATGGGCACTGTATCTGTCGATAAAGAAATGGTATACAAACTGGGAGACGTTTTAGAAGTAGTTCTCTCTGAAGTTAATCAGGAAAACCGTAACTTAGTAGCAAAACCTACTCAAGTTTTTGCAGACTTACCTAACGAACCTGAAACGACCAATGGAACAGAAGCTTAAATTCTTCTGAGTTCAACCTTCTAAAGGCGCTAATTGTTAGCGCCTTTTTTGTAAATGTCTCATGCTTAAACAATACTTAAAAAAGCAATCAATAAGCAATCAAATTACAACCTCAAAGAAGCACGCTATGCCATCAATCACTATTACTCAGTTTAGCAATTTTATCCCCAGAAAACGGGAGCGTTACCCCATTTCAAAAAACGGTATCTTCATGGTATCGAAGGGCAGTATTTCTTTCAAGCTGCCTAACGGCACTGAAGCCTCGTTACAAGCTGGCGATTTCACACTTTACAATTCTGGTCAGATTAAAGACATCACAGTTAACACTGAAAATGGTGAATTCAGCGCAACCTGCTTAGATTTTGACTCGGCTATTTACCAAAATTTCATCAATCAGTTCAGCGATTTAGACTCGGCTCAACTTCCAGGCAAGTACCTTAAGTTCAATCAAACTGACACTGAGATCTTTCATTTAAAAGAGCTGATCATATCGCTTGCTGACTCGGCTTCTCAAAATGACTATGCACTTGTTCAACTGAGTTTGGCTCTATTATCCCTAATGGTAGAGAAGTACCCTGCATTACTAGTCCTCATTGCACGAGCTTCCAGTTTAACAGTGGTGCAAAAGGTTATACATTACATCGAGCAGAACATTGAAAACAACATTTCGTTAGAATCACTAGCCAGTTACATGGAGATGTCCCCTGCCACTCTGAAACGCCGCTTGTCTGCTGAAAATCTGTCGTTTTCAAATCTACTGAAGATAAAGCGAATTGCCCATGCTGCAACACAACTCAGAACATCGAATAAGTCGATTACTCAAGTAGCCTATGAGTCTGGCTTTAAAAGTGCAGCTCACTTCAGTACCGCATTTAAAACACATCACGGTCAAACACCAAAAGATTTCCGAGCAGTAATAGCGCAAGCACAACTGCAAAAAATAAAACCGTGAGTCTAAAAATGATACTGGACGTATTCGCTGGAAGTGTCTTAATTAAAAGCTTATGCAGACAATTCCACTCTGGCATTACACCATCAAAAAGCAAAAGAGTTATGACCAGAAGTACGATTTAGGATCTTTTTCTATTTCAGTTAGAATTGCATCAAGATCCTTCGATTTAGGAAGATAGGGATAAGGTCCCCAATTCACTGAATCTGTTTCCGTATCATCTTCAAGTGGCACTGTCACCCACCAACAAGATAGCGACTCATCAAAGGTAACGCGGGCGATCTCATTTATATAATAGCTATGAGATGAATCAAGCAAGTAATACGCCTGAGAAAACAGTACACCTCTCTCACACTCTTCATATAGAGACTTGCCTAGCTCTACGGGTAAGCTGCAATTTCGAGAAGTACAGATCCTTTCAGCCCCAATTAAAAGACGATTCCGCTCTATATGAATGACGGACATAACACCCCTTGTAACTTCATAGAAACTTCTAAGTAGTGAATTCCTCTACTTAGCTTAGGACTCAACAAACATTTTAGCGAACAAACGCAATAAAAATACCCGCCCTGCTCCCAGAAACGAATCTTGCTTTCGTAAACCCAGAAAGCTATCACTCATCAAGCAAACAGCTATACGTCGAGCAAATGGAATTTCACAAAAGCGTCACATAACCGACTTATCATGCTCTACATATATTATTCACTAGGAGTTGTTTATGTTACGAGTCGCGCTTGCCTCTCTTTTGTCCTTGGCCCTATCTTCTCAAGCCGCTTTTGCACAAGAAACCAATATTTCGGGGTCCACTTCGGTGTCACGAGTGATGGATGTATTAGCTGAGGAGTACAACAAGACTCACCCTAATAACTATATTGCGGTTCAGGGGATTGGTTCCACAGCTGGTATTACCATGGTTGATAAAGGTGTGTCTGACATCGGTATGAGCTCACGCTACTTAACCGAGCTTGAACAAAACGAGAAATTGACGGTATTTCCAATTGCCTTTGACGGCCTGGCCGTGGTGACCAACCGTTCAAACTCTGTGAGTAACGTTACTCGCGATCAGTTGTTCGATATCTACAAAGGAAAAATCACTAACTGGAAAGCCGTAGGGGGAGCAGATAAACCTATCGCAGTTGTGACTCGCGAAGCGTCTTCTGGTTCACGCTACAGCTTCGAGAGCTTACTTGGTTTAACGAAAATCATTAATGACCGCCTTGTGTCTGACATCAACCCAAATAACTTGGTTGTGAACAGCAACAGCATGGTGAAAACGATTGTTAACCATAACCCACACGCCATTGGTTTTATCTCTGTTGGTTCTGTTGACCGCTCGATTAAAGCAATCACATTTGAAGGCGTAGAGCCAACATCTAAGAACATTGCCAACCACAGCTATGAATTGGCTCGCCCATTCTTGTTGCTGCACAAAACAGACTCTGTTTCTGAAGAAAGCCAAGATTTCATCAAATTCGTGACATCGAAACGCGGGCAAGATCTTATCGAAGAGTACGGCTACATACGCATTAAGTAAGCGAAATGCTTTTAGTGATGTTATTAATGATGCTGGCAAGATCGATTTGATATGGCACAAACACAAAGAGAGGGCATTACGCTCTCTCTTTATTTAGGAATCTATAGATATCGCTTAGAAGTGAAGTTGAATCACCGAAACGATAACAGCACCTGGACGACGAATGCCTTCGATCTCTACACGAATTTCGCGTTCAATTTCTAGGCCTTTGTTAATTGGCGTCACTTTTGTTAGCGTACTTTTAGCACGAACGTTACTGCCTGACTTTACAGGGTATGGGAAACGTACTTGGTTAAGACCAATGTTTACAACCATCTTCGCTGTCGGGAATTGAGACTTATCAGGGTCAACACTGTCAGTCAGTCTAGGAAGCAGTGACAAGGTTAAAAAACCATGTGCAATAGTTGTTTTGAATGGAGAATCTGTTTCTGCTTTAGTAGGCTCAGTGTGAATCCACTGCATATCTTCTGTCACAAGCCCGAACTGGTTAATACGCTCTTGACTTACATTGATCCAGTCGCCAGTATGAATGACTTGCCCGATTTTCTGGTTAAGCTCATCAAACACAAGCTGCGCTTCTGGCTTTAACACGATCGGCTGTTCTATCGGCATCTCTGGTGTATCTTCATTTACTGCAGGTTTATGGTGATCACGAACCCACGCAAAGAAATGGCTATTTTGCGTACGATTAAGAAAGTCGTCCCAGTAATCTCTAAGAGCTGGAGACATCCATTGCATAAACTCTGAGTGTTGCGAAGACATGCTATCGCCTCGGTGTTTAAATAAATCAATGACTTTCATCAGAACCTCAATTCACAAAAAATTCAATACAATCCGTTAATTTTGAAACACTTCACATTATTGTGCAAACATTTTCGAGCATACAACCGTTAGCTCAACCTTGTTTTTTAATTTTAAAACAATCACTTATAAATAAAACATCATTTTATTAGACAGCCCCAATTAGAGTGTTAGTTCCGTCACATAACAAACATTTTGTTATATAAACAAGACTTGCCATTCCAAATATGAATAAAAAAGACCTAGCTCTACACTAAGTCTTAATTTTTATATATGAATAACTCGTTTATTCATCATCGAGTGGAATCAACTTGGTATTGCCACCGTGTGCTTTTTCACGCTTACGTTGCACGAATGCGTAGAAACCTGGTATTAAGAACGTACCTGCCAGTAACACACATAGCAGACCACCAATCAGTGAGATGCCTAAAGAGTTCTGGCTCACGTGCCCGGCACCCGCAGCGAAGATCAGTGGGAAAATACCTAAGATGAACGACCAAGACGTCATGTTCACAGCACGGAAACGTAGCGTACCGCCCTTCACCGCCGCATCTTCAATCGGTGCGTCTTTCTCTTCACGCTCTACTTTTGCAAATTCCACAATCAAGATTGCGTTCTTCGCGGCCAAGGCTATTAAAAGAACCAAACCAATTTGTGCATAGAGGTTCAACGGTGTACCTGTCAGGTTCAACGCTAAGAAGGAACCTAAGGTTGCAACCGGTACCACTAAGATAATCGCGATCGGGATTGTCCAACTCTCGTATTGAGCCACCATAAACAGGTAAATGAAAATCAGAGCCAGTGCGAAAGCAAAGATAGCTTGATTACCGGCTAGTACTTCTTGGTAAGCCATGCCTGTCCATTCATACTGATAACCCTGAGGTAATACTTCTGCGGCTACACGTTCCATTGCCGCAATCGCATCACCACTTGAATAACCCGGCGCTGGTTGACCTTGAATCACCGCACTGCGGTACATGTTGTAACGCCATGCGACATCTGGTTCAAAGATCTGGTCGTAAGTCACAAGCGTACTTAGCGGGATCATCTCGCCATTAGACGAACGTACATGGAATCGTTGTAGGTCATCCATGCTGCTACGGTGTTCACTGTCAGCTTGCATGGTTACGCGGAAGTTCTTACCAAACATGGTGAAATCATTCACGTACAGTGAACCAAGATTACCTTGCAGAGTTTGGAAGATTTCCGACAATGGAATACCTAACTGTTGTGCTTTCTCACGGTCGATATCGACATAGTAGTGAGGAACGTTGGCACGGAAAGTACTGAACGTATGTGAAATCTCAGGCTGTTTGTTCGCCTCAGCAATCACGTCATTCATTACCATCGCCAGGTCAGTTCGGCTACGCCCTAATGTATCTTCTAGAACAAACTCAAATCCAGACGCTGCACCCATGCCCGGCACTGCAGGAGGCCCCATGGCAAACACAATAGCTTGAGGCAGTTCAGTCGCTGCTTGGCCATTAATACGTTGTGAGATAGCCTGCGCAGAATGCTGACCATCCAATGCGTTACGCATGTCCCAATCGTGAAGCTTGATGAACATCGACGCACCATTCGAAGCAGAAGCGCCCGTCATGAATGCGTAGCCGTTCACCAGTGTCACACCATCAACTCCCGGTTCTTGCTCAACCATCTCTAGCAATTGCTCGGTGACATCTTCTGTACGAGACAGTGATGCCGCGTCAGGAAGCTGCACGTTAACCAGCAAGATGCCTTTATCTTCTTGAGGTACAAATGCCGTAGACGTGGTTTTCGCGAAGTAAGTAACAGCCGCCAAAGCAACAACGAAGAAAGTGAACAGCAGAACGCCTTTCTTGACTAAGAAACCTGCAACTTGACCGTATTTGTTAGTTACGGATTCAAGACCACGGTTAAACGCTTGATACCAACGTGCTGTGTTACCACCGCCCTGTTTAAGAACCAATGAACACAGTGCTGGTGACAACGTTAGAGCGTTAATAGAAGAGATAACAACTGCAATACAGATAGTCAGAGCGAACTGACGATACATGATGCCGGTAATACCTGGCAGCATCGCGACTGGAATGAATACTGCTAACAGTACCAAAGTAGACGTAATAATCGGACCCGTTACTTCTTTCATCGCGATAAGCGTGGCTTTACGTGGTGAAATCGTTGGATCTTTTGCCATTGTGGTATCAACGTTTTCAATAACCAAGATCGCATCATCGACTACGATACCAATCGCCAATATCAAACCAAACAGGGTTACCGTGTTAATGGTAAAACCCGTCATCTGCATAACAGCAAAAGTACCAATCAAAGATACGGGAATCGCGACCACAGGAATCAAGGTCGCACGAGCACTACCCAAGAACAGGTACGTCACCGCAATAACCAGCAAGATAGCTTCGATCAACGTTTTTACTACCCCTTTGATCGATTCAGCAACGAACAGTGTGGTGTCATAACTCGCTTCATAAGCAAAGCCTTCAGGGAAGTTCTTACTTAGATTATCTAGCATCGCCATTACCGCTTGGCCACTTTCCAGCGCATTCGCGTCTGACTGAAGTGACAGTGCTACGATTGAAGCGTCTTGACCACGGTATTTACCATTGCCATCGTAGAACTTTTTACCAAGCTCAACACGCGCCACGTCTTTTAAATAAACCGTCGAACCGTCTTGATTTGCGCGAAGCACTACATTTTCAAACTCATCAGCCGTTTCTAGTCGGCCTTTTGTTACCAAGTTAAACTGCACTTCTTGCGCGTTGTTATAAGGTGCTGCGCCAATACGGCCAGCAGCGACTTGAACGTTCTGTTCCGCCAACGCACGATTCACATCAGAGGTGGTGATATTGAGGTTAGCCATTTTTTCAGGATCTAACCAAACACGCATTGCGTATTCACCACCACCCAGTACATTCACCTCACTAATACCAGTAACACGCGCTAACTGGTCTTTAACGTTTAAGTTGATGTAGTTGATAAGAAACTGGTCGTCGTACTCACCGTTTGGCGAATAGAAATTCAATACCATCAACAGGTCAGGTGAACGCTTCTTAACCGTTACACCTACCATTCTAACTTCTTGTGGAAGCTTCGATTCGATTTGAGCCACTCGGTTTTGAACGTTGACCTGAGCCATATCTGGATCAGTACCAACATCAAAGGTCACGTTAAGGTTGTATGAACCATCGTTCGCACTTTTGGAAGACATATAGATCATATCTTCTACACCGTTAACCGACGTTTCTATGGGGTCAGCTATCGCCTGTTCCACCACTTCAGCACTGGCACCTGTGTAGAATGCCGATACACTGACCGATGGGGGACTAATTTTTGGATATTCGGCCACTGGTAAGATAGCGAGAGAGATCGCACCCGCCAGCGTTAATATTATGGATATGACAAGGGCAAACTTAGGCCTTTGAATAAAGAAACGACTTAACATAAATAGCCCCCTTACTCAGCTTGGTCAGCAGAAGCTTGAATACGAACAGACATACCATTACGTACACGCTGTAAGCCTTGAGTGATGACCGCATCATCCCTCTCTAGTCCAGAGCGAACAATCACGCCACCTTCAACCTGGCGACCCATCTCGATGTTTCTACGCTCAGCAACGGGTTCAGCTTCGCCTTCAACCAATATCATCACGAAGTCACCTTCGAGGTCGGTCTGCACTGCGCGACGAGGAATGGTCACTACATCAATAGATTGCTTCTCACGAAGATTAACACGAACATGCTGACCCGGGAGCAGTTGTTGATCTGGGTTATTAGCAATCGCACGCATCGCAATCGTACCAGTATTGAGGTTGATACGGTTACCCAAAAAGTCAAGCTGACCTAGGTGTTCGAACGCTTCACCATTCTCAAACATGATCTGAACTTCCACTCGCTCACTGTCACCAGTACCGTCACCTTCAATACGATCCATACCTAGCTCGATACGCTCACGCTCACTAATGCTGAACGATGCATGGATTGGGTCTAAGATAACTAAAGTCGTTAATACGCCGGAAGATGGAGAAACCAGGTCACCCGTGCTGACTTTGGTATCACTAATACGTCCAGAGAAAGGCGCAACAATCTTAGTATGAGAAAGCTGAACGTTAGCAGCATTTAACTGAGCTTGACCAGCTTCAAGCTGTGCTTGAGAACCTAACAAGTTTGCGGTTAAAGCATCGAATTCCGATTGAGAAATACTGCCTTTAGGAAGTAGGTTCTTACCACGGTTAAAATCTAGCTCAGCCTTCTTAAGATTGGCGTTAGCTTGAGCAACAGCCGCTTTAGCACTTGCGACTTCAGCTTCAAATGATGAAGGCTCAATCGAGTAAAGCAGTTGCCCTTTTTCGACCATTTGACCTTCGTTGAAATGGCGGCTTTGCAGGTAGCCAGAGACTTGTGCAGTAATTGCCGTGTCTTCAACCGCTTCAATACGACCGATGTACGACTTACTTTGTTGGTGAGAAACGACGCTAACATCCTGTACAGCTACGAGAGGTAATGGCGCTTGCTTGGCATTTTGAGCATCTTGCCCACACCCAGCAAGAATAAGAGAGCTTGCAAGAGCCGTAAGGATTAACTTTTTACGCATGGTTATACCGTCACTTATGATAAATTGAACAGCATAAAAGTTACGTAACACAAATGTCTAAAATGTCCGAGGAGTATCAATTATCACTTGAAAAGTGTTTCAACGTGTAACGGGCAACCTGATGCTTATAAAACACTTACAAACAGATAACAAATTTGCCTCAAATGAACCTTTCTCGCGCTTAGTAACTAGGTGTTTTGACTAACATCATGTATCTTCCAACATAAGCATTCATATTTAATTACTTAAGGTAATTCTCATGATTTCAAAATGGGCTAAACGTTTCTATCAAATGGCAGAGCTGGTTGGCTCTTGGAGTAAAGATCCATCCACTCAAGTTGGTGCTGTCATCACCAAACACAACCGTATCGTTTCAGTAGGCTTTAACGGCTACCCTCATGGCGTATCTGATAGTGCTGATACTGATGATCGTGAAATGAAATACCTAAAAACGTTGCATGCAGAAGAAAACGCAATCTTGTTCGCTAAGCGTGATTTAGACAGTTGTGAAATCTGGGTGACTCACTTCCCTTGTCCAAACTGTGCTGCAAAGATCATCCAAACGGGTATCTCCGCGGTTCACTGTCCTGAGCAAAGTGAAGACTTCCTTTCTCGTTGGGGAGATAAAATCAAAGTTAGCCAAGATATGTTCGAACAAGCTGGCGTGCAAGTCGATTGGTTGCCAATTGCTGACTTAGACTAGTCTCGATTGATTAGAAACAGACAAAAAAGCCGAGAGTCGATTATATCGCTCTCGGCTTTCTTTTTATTCGGCTAATTTCATTCACAAAAACGAGGATTAAGCGGTAACAGGAAACTCTTCAGCGTACGCTTCCATAAAATCTTTGCGAATATCTTGCTCTAGGTGGACCGCTTTTTCGGTTGGGCAGAAAATCATAAAGTGAACTTCTTGCTCACCCGTAGGGCTGCTAGTGATGTGGATATGAGGTTCTGAGCCTGGAAGATCGACACCTGCGTGTTTCTCAATCATACCGTTATAACGACGCGCAACATCAATAAACTCTTCACAATGCTCTTCAATTTTAACGGTAAGATCTGGCAACATAGGATACAAGTTGACAAAGTCCCTCACCGTCACTGAAAAATTATGATAGACGTACCGCTTCATGAAATTAAGGTTCTTCACGGGATAAGTGAAAAACATACTGTTGGGTAGTGTTGCTGTCTTACCTGTGAAGTGATATTGCCCATGATAAAGATCAATTTCCTGGATCACAGTCGCCATCAGATTATGCTCTATCACCTCACCACTTATTTTCCCTACCTCAATCCAATCACCGATTCGAAATGAACGTGAGCTTGCCCGTTGAATTGAGCCAGTGAAGCACAAGATAATCTCTTTCGAGGCTACAACGATCGCGACAGCAATAGCGGTTACCGACAGTGCAAATTCGCTGATTTCAGATTTCCATAAAACAAACATCGTAAACACAACCACGGCAACCGTACCGTTCTTAGTTCGTGACATCCAATTACGTTGGTCTTCGCTTAGAAAAGCAACATCACCTCGAATTTGAGACAAAGTGATTCGGCGAATGATCAAAATAATGCAAATGATCAGAGCACTAAAAATAAACTTATGAGTGAGTAGAAAGTCTATTACTTGCCACATCTTTTCCATTACTTATCCCTTTAGCATTACAACGATTAGCGAAAAACTGCGCTATGAAAAAGCACTCAATTGTAGAACGCTCTTTCATGCTGATATCAGCTATTAGGCTATCATTTTATCTTGGCAGAAGTAATAAACTGGCCAAAAGTTTCACACCAAATCACTACGGTATTAAATCTATTAAAATCAACACCTTCGGGAAGCTCAACCATAAATCGGTCGAATGTTTTCACATCTCCGACTTTAAGTAACTCACTCTTGCTGTCATTGAAGGCTTGCTCAGTTTCAATAAACTTAGGTGAGAGATAAACCTTGTAGTCAGGTCCCGGAGCCAATTCGCCTTCAAACGCAATCGCACTTTCAGACACCGAGACGATGCCCACTCCCCAATGCAAGAAATCACTGTCTTGGCGATCTTTGCTAAATTCGCCCGTGTAAATAGCTTGTTGTGAGATAGCTTCAACCGAACTCGAAGATGGAGAATCAGGCTCAATTAAGATAGGTAAGGCGTAAACACCAAGCCCAAAACCAACAACACCCACGGCTAGGTGGGTGCAAAGTAAAACTAACTTTTTCATCGCGTACTCCCTTATACTTAAAGAGAGTATTATTGAATAGTCCCAAAAATACAAAGAGATATCGCGTTATAAGCTGCTATTTTTGGTAGTACAAAGCAGTACGTTGAGACAGCTCAACAATCACTTTCACTGCCTGTTCCATACCTTGAATGGTAATGAACTCATGAATACCGTGGAAGTTATAACCGCCAGTAAAGATATTCGGGCAGGGTAAACCCATGAATGATAGGCGAGCACCGTCTGTACCGCCTCGAATAGGCTTGATCATTGGCTCAACATCGCACTCAATCATTGCTTGCTTCGCCAACTCAATAATATGTTGATGCGGCTCAACCATCTCTTTCATATTAAAGTAGCCGTCTGTTAGCACTAACTCGACACGACCTTTCTCAAGACGCTCGTTCAGTTCATCCACTTTCTGCTGCATGAATATCTTACGCGCTTCTACGCCATCACGCTCAAAATCACGGATGATGTAACCCAGTTCAGAGCGAGCCACGCCCATTTCAGCCGATTTCAGATGATAAAAACCTTCATAACCTTCGGTGCATTCTGGTGTTTCTTGCGTTGGCATCATCAGTTGGAATTGCGCCGCTATATTCATCGAGTTCACCATTTTACCTTTTGCGGTACCCGGGTGAACGTTCACGCCATGACAGATAACGTCAGCGCTCGTGGCATTGAAGTTCTCAAATTCAAATTCCCCTACTGGCCCACCGTCGATGGTGTACGCCCACTCGGCGCCAAATTGTTCAACGTCAAACAGGTTCGCACCGCGGCCAATCTCTTCGTCTGGCGTGAATCCAATACAAATATCGCCATGTTTGATGTCTGGATTCGCTTTCAGGTAAGCAATCGCGCTGATGATTTCAGCGATGCCCGCTTTGTTATCGGCACCAAGCAGAGTCGTACCATCGGTCGTGATCAGGTCATGACCGTGCAGAGCATCGAGGTCTGGGTATTGGCTCGGGGTTAAGCACTCACCACTTGCTCCTAGTTCAATGGATCCGCCTTGGTAATCTTTAATCACCTGCGGTTTCACGTTCGCACCAGAAGCATCAGGAGCGGTATCCATGTGCGCCACAAAACCAATCGCTGGCACTGGGTAATCGACATTCGATGGCAGTTTCGCCATCAAATAGCCATTTTCATCTAAAGAAATGTTAGCTAACTCTAATTCATTCAATTCTGACTTTAAGGCTTCAGCAAACGTGGTTTGACCCGGCGAACTTGGACATAGCGGATGAGAGGGATCGGATTTGGTATCAAAAGTAACGTAATTCAGAAAGCGTTCGACAAGCTTTTCCATAATTCATCTCACCATGGATTAAGTAATTGGTTCACTGACTTAATAATAAATGTAGTTAAGTAATTTATTATTGAAGAGTTACTTACGTAGAGTCAGTCACGAGGTTTTCATCTTACGCCCCTGACCGCGTATGTAATTGCTCTAAATCATTGTTGATCGAAGTTAAATGAGCCGCCTATACTGTAAAAAGAAGGTTTCGTCAGTTACACCCTGTATAAGGATGATAAATGATGACTTTGTACGCATTCTACGCCCTCCGCTCTCAGCCTAAAAAAGTACAAAGGGGATGATGATCACGGTTTATCCTTCATGCAGTATCTGTCATACGTTACACGGAGACACAGTTATGACGATTAATAAGTATTTTATTTTCTCTCCTCAAGCCTCTAAGGAAACGCTTCAACCAATATTGACTGAGAAAGAAGTTCAAAGGCAAGAAGCTCTAAGACAGGCGCAGACCCAGGGTGGGTTAGACACAAACGCGACCTCGTAACTCAATAAAGCCCCCTATAAAAAAGCTCTGCGCTCTATCCTGTAGAGCTTTTTTATTTTTGAACTGTTCTCCTCTCCCCAACTACCAAAAAAGCTGAACATTAAACCTTCACTCGTCGCTTCTTGCTCTTCACTTCTCGCTCACCGTTCGGCTCGTAATTTCTCGCGAATGTATTTTCACGCATGACACACGCTAGCTTATCGCGCTGAAAAATGACTCATTAAACATCCCCCAGCCATACCTTGTCGTGCAATTTTGTGCTAATAATTCATATTCGTTTTCATTCCTCACTCGCCGTCTTTTCAAATGATTTTATGCGAGTACCAGAGAACTTAACCACAGGAATCCCTAATTCAATGGAATATTCAAAACTAGGAAGTAGTCAAATTCCCGTTTCCCGTATTTGCCTTGGTAGCATGACTTGGGGGCTACAAAATACGCAACAGCAAGCCGACCAACAGATCGAATACGCATTAAGCCAAGGTATTAACTTTATCGATACGGCAGAGATGTACGCGGTTCCACCTTCTCCAGATACCTATGGCAAAACAGAAGCAATCATTGGTAACTGGTTATCGCGTAACCCACAGCGTCGTCAAGAGTTGATCATTGCGAGCAAAATTGCCGGGCCAGGGCTTCCTTGGGTTCGAGATGGTGGCCCGATAACCGGTGAAGCAGTGATTGCAGCCGTTGATGCATCATTAAAACGCCTTAAAACAGACTATATCGACCTTTATCAACTTCATTGGCCAAATCGCACCACACCTCACTTTGGCAAACATATCCCAAATCACATTCGATTCAGCGATATCGACCGAAAACAGCATGAAGCGGAGATGTTGGAGATCCTACAAGCATTAGCGAGCTGTATTAAAGCGGGTAAGATCCGCCATGTCGGTCTTTCAGATGACACCACTTGGGGCATTAACACGTATCTTAAGCTAAGTGAAAAACATGATTTGCCACGAATGGTCTCGATTCAGAATGAATTCAGCCTACTACACGCGAAAGATTGGCCATATTTAATTGAGAACTGTGTGCATGAAGACGTCGCTTACCTGCCGTGGTCACCTTTAGCCGCAGGTATGTTGAGTGGAAAGTACATTGATGGCGCAAGACCAAAAGGTAGCCGCTGGACATACATGCAGCGTAAAGGCATTTTCCGTGATACTGAATCTGCCAATGAAGCGGTTAAAGGCTATGTTGAAGTGGCAAACGCTCACGGGTTCACTCCGAGTCAGCTTGCATTAGCGTGGTGTAATCAAGTCGACGGTGTTACCTCGACCATTATTGGTGCAACCACCATGGAACAGCTTAAAGAAAACGTAGCCGCTTTCAGTAAGCCGCTTTCAGAAGAGATCCTGACTGATATCAACACGGTCTTTAAGCGCTATCCTGCTCCGTATTAGGGTGCAGTTCAGCTTAACTTAGGTGAGAATCCCATAAGAGCGCGCTATTTAGTGCGCTTTTCTTTTTTAAGTGGATCGCTTTTGCTTTTTATATGGATCGCATTGAGCTATCACGCTTTTGGTTATCCAACCTTTGCTCTATAATGCGCGGGCTTATATCTAGGATAAAAACATGATTTCAAAAAACCAATTAAAACTCCTTCGTGCTTTGGGTCAAAAGAAACAACGTAAAGCCCACGGCCTGTTTCTAGTTCAAGGTGAAAAGAACGTTCTTGAGCTGTTCAATAGTGACTTAGTGGTGAAGAACGTCTTTGCTACTGCTGATTTCTTATCTGAAAATCATGCTTCACTGATTGAGTTTGATTGTGTTGAAGCCTCGCTGGATGACCTCACCAAAGCGAGCACTTTGGTAAGCAACAATGCCGCGATTGCGGTTGTTGAGATCCCAACGTTTGAACTACCAGAAGCAACAGGACTGATGATTGCGCTTGATGGCGTTTCAGACCCTGGCAACCTAGGTACGATTATTCGCGTGGCAGACTGGTATGGCATTAAGCATATCATTGCGAGCAGCGATTGCGCAGACCCATACAACCCTAAAACGATCAGTGCGACCATGGGCAGCTTTGGACGTGTACACGTAAGCCAAACTGACTTGCCAGTTTACTTAGAGCAAGCGAATCTACCTGTTTACGGTGCTTTCTTAGAAGGCGAAAGTGTTCATAAGACTGAGTTTACTGCCAACGGTATTTTGTTGATGGGCAGCGAGTCTCACGGTATTCGTGAACATGCGGCTAAATACGTGACTGATAAGATTACGATTCCAGCATTCGGCGGCGCGGAGTCTTTGAACGTTGCTATGGCGACTGGCATCATTCTCGACAACATGCGTCGTCAGCATAGCTAGACCTCTAAGCTAACTAGCCAATCGACAGTGTTCAGATATTAAAAAAGGCGTATTGATTAAATCAGTACGCCTTTTTATTTGAGTTGTTTTCAACAATTACTTTTCTAGCATTGCCAACTTATCAGCTACCCCATTCCACTTTTCAGCGTCATCCATCGGTGCTGTTACTTCCGTTTGCACAGGCCAAACCTCAGCGAGCTCTGCATTCACTTCGATAAAGATCTTTTGATCTTCTGGCAGTTCATCTTCTTGGAAGATTGCTTGAGCATCACATTCAGGTACACATAAACCACAATCAATGCACTCGATTGGGTTAATTACCATGAAATTCGGGCCTTCATGGAACGCATCTGCGGGGCACACGGCCACACAGTCTGTGTATTTACATTGAATACAATTATCGCCTACGACAAATGCCATGATGCTCTGCTCTATAAGTTAGTCAAAATTGAAGAATGGGGATAATACTCATCCCAAAGCAAAATTCAACATCATACGACTCTAATATCCTGTCTATTTGCTCCATGTTTCCAAATTAGTATGACAGATAAATCAATTTCTCGTAAAATGCGCGCCATTGTGAGCTTATCGCTTCTTTCAACATCAGCGTTTTCATCAAACTCTGTGTTTAGATGTGGTCTAGCTAAGACACCTATAAAAAACGAGACATCGAAATGATACGTTTAACCGAAATTAAACTCCCACTAGACCACGAAGAGTCTGCCATTCAAGACGCGATTGAAGCGAAGCTTGGTATTAACTCTGATCAGGTACTTTCTTTTAATATCTTTAAACGTGGCTACGATGCTCGTAAGAAATCGAATATCCTACTGATCTACACGCTGGATGTTCTTGTTGAAAACGAAGCTGAGCTGCTAGAACAATTCATCAGCGACCCGCACGTAAAAGTGACTCCTGATATGGAGTACAAGTTTGTCGCTAAGGCCGTTGAGAACCAAACTGAGCGCCCTGTGGTTATCGGTTTTGGCCCATGCGGTCTGTTCGCTGGCCTAGTGCTTGCTCAAATGGGTTTCAACCCAATTATTGTTGAGCGCGGTAAAGAAGTTCGTGAACGTACGAAAGATACCTTTGGTTTCTGGCGTAAGCGTACGCTAAACACAGAATCAAACGTACAGTTTGGTGAAGGCGGCGCAGGTACTTTCTCTGACGGTAAACTGTACAGCCAAGTGAAAGATCCAAAACATTACGGCCGTAAAGTAATCGAAGAGTTCGTTGCAGCGGGTGCACCAGAAGAAATCCTATACGTAAGTAAGCCGCACATCGGTACCTTTAAACTGGTTACCATGATCGAAAAGATGCGCGCTTCTATCATTGAACTCGGCGGCGAAATCCGTTTCAGCACTCGTGTTGACGACGTTCATATGGAAGATGGCCAAATCACTGGCTTAACGCTTTCTAACGGTGAAGAGATCAAATCTCGTCACGTTGTACTGGCTGTTGGCCACAGTGCTCGTGACACGTTCGAAATGCTACACGACCGTGGCGTTTACATGGAAGCGAAGCCTTTCTCTGTGGGTTTCCGTATCGAACACAAGCAATCAATGATTGATGAAGCGCGTTTCGGTAAGAACGCAGGCAACCCTATTCTTGGTGCGGCGGACTACAAACTCGTTCACCACTGTAAGAATGGCCGCACTGTATACAGCTTCTGTATGTGCCCAGGCGGTACTGTAGTAGCTGCGACGTCTGAAGAAGGCCGTGTAGTAACGAACGGCATGAGTCAATACTCTCGTGCAGAGCGTAACGCAAACAGCGCAATCGTTGTAGGTATCGACCCAGAACGTGATTACCCTGGTGATGCACTGGCTGGTATCCGTTTACAGCGTGAACTAGAAAGCGGCGCTTATGTTCTTGGCGGTGAAAACTACGATGCCCCAGCTCAGAAAATCGGTGACTTCTTGAAAGGTCGCGATCCAAGTGCAATCGGTGAAGTACAACCGTCATTCACGCCAGGTATCCACCTGACTGATATTTCAAAAGCGCTGCCTGATTTTGCTATTGAAGCGATTCGTGAAGCCATCCCAGCGTTCGAGAAGAAGATCAAAGGTTTCTCTACGCCGGACGGCCTATTAACCGGTGTTGAGACTCGCACGTCTTCTCCTGTATGTATCAAGCGTGGCAAAGACTTCCAAAGCATCAACCTCAAGGGCTTCTTCCCTGCAGGTGAAGGCGCAGGCTACGCAGGCGGCATCCTGTCTGCTGGTATCGACGGCATTAAAGTCGCTGAAGCTTTAGCACTGTCTATGGCAGAACAGAACCAAGCTGAGAAGGTTGATATTGCTTAGCTGTTAACCATAAGCCAAAACCAAAAAATCCAGTGCCCTAAACGCACTGGATTTTTTATGTGCATGTGACTAGCGGTACACAAGCAACATGGTAGAATGCCGCCATTAATCTTATCCTTGTATAAGATTGTTGAACCTTTCCATCGCTATTTAGCCAAATCATACCGAGAAACTTATGCCATTTTCCAAGCTTGGATTAAGCTCACCTATTGTTAAAGCCGTTGCAAAACAAGGCTATGAAAAGCCAACCTCTATTCAAGAAAAAGCAATTCCGATTGTGCTTTCTGGTAAGAACCTTATTGCGGCAGCACAAACAGGTACAGGTAAAACTGCGAGCTTTGTTCTCCCTATCTTAGAAATGCTAAGTAAAGGTGAAACACAACGTAAAAAACGTATTCGTGCTGTTATTTTGACACCAACTCGTGAGCTTGCGATTCAGGTTGAGCAGAACATTACTAAGTACGCGAAGTTCCTAAACCTAACATCACTAGCGATGTACGGTGGCGTGTCTTACCAGCACCAGAAAGACCGCTTGATTGAAGGCGTCGATATTCTTGTGGCAACACCAGGTCGTTTAATCGACATGTACGGACAACGCGCGGTTCATTTTGATGAAGTTGAAGTTCTGGTTCTTGATGAAGCTGACCGCATGCTAGACATGGGGTTCATTGAAGACATCAACAAGATCATCGCACGTCTACCACAAGACATCCAAAACCTGCTGTTCTCGGCAACACTTTCAACGCCAGTGCGTGCGCTAGCGAAAAGTGCAATCAGTGAAGCGGAAGAGATTTCGATTGCCAAGACTGATGCGTCTAAAGCGAACATTGAGCAATGGTTAGTGACCGTAGATAAAGACCGTAAGTCAGCACTATTGAGCCACATGATTACCGAAGGTAACTGGGACCAAGCGCTTATCTTTATCGAAACCAAGCATGGTGCGGCTAAGTTGGTGGCTCAACTTGAAAAGCGTGGCATTCAGGCAGAAGCTTTCCACAGTGGACGTAGCCAAGCGATCCGCGAAAAGAACTTGGCTGATTTCAAGAAAGGTCGCCTAAAATACTTAGTAGCGACAGGCGTTGCTGCTCGTGGTATTGATATCGACAACCTAAGCCGCGTAGTCAACTACGACATACCATTCCCAGCGGACGACTATGTTCACCGTATTGGTCGTACAGGCCGTGCTGATGCGTCTGGTGAAGCGATCTCTTTCCTATCGAAAGACAACTTTAAGAACCTGTGCATTATCGAAAAACGTCTTGGTCACTTGATTGAGCGTCGCGTAGTTGAAGGTTTCGAACCACGCAAAGAAGTGCCAATCTCTGTATTGAACTTCGTGCCTAAAAAGAAAAGAGATCTGCAGCAACCTGAGTAATTTCAGATTTAGAAAATGCGAAAGTCGCGTTAGCTAAAACAAAAATAAGACGAAGCCCAATGTGGCTTCGTTTTGTTCTTGAAATACAAATAAAACGGAGGCAATAAGATGCTCACTCCTATCGCAAAGAGATTAACCCGAGGCCAAGATCTAAAGCTTGAGATCCAGAGGTTAGTCACAGCACATAATGTCTCGGCAGGCTCTATTGCGTCTTGTGTCGGGTGTGTTTCTCAACTCAATATTCGTTTGGCCAATGCGAACAACACCAAGCTAATCAAAGCTCCGTTCGAAATCGTATCAGTAATGGCAACCCTAACGCCTAACCACCAGCACGTTCATATATCCGTTGCTGATGAAAATGGCGATGTGATTGGCGGGCATTTACTTGAAGGAACGATTATAGCGACCACCGCTGAATTGATTGTTCACCGCTACGATACCTTGACCTTCAACAGAGAGCATGATGATTCGACGGGTTACACTGAGCTCACTGTCAGTAGCAACACTCAATAGAACAACAACACGCAATAGATTGACCCATAGCAACAGCAAACGCCCCATATAAAGCAATACTACTAAACAGCAATTAGGAAATACGATGGCTTCAAACTCCGCAGATTCCGTTATCGTTCTCGATTTCGAAACCACAGGCTTATCTCCCAACATGGGCGACCGAGCGATTGAGATCGGTGCAGTTAAGCTCGTTAACGGCGAAGTTGTCGACACCTTCCAACAACTCATGAACCCTGGGTTTCGTGTCAGTGGATTCATTGAAGGTTATACAGGGATCAGTAACCGTATGTTAATCACAGCGGCCAGTTGTAGTGAAGTGATGGATGAGTTTGCAGACTTCATTCAAGGCAGCCAACTTGTTGCTCACAATGCGTCGTTTGATAAGCGCTTTCTCGATGCCGAGTTCGACTTTATTGGCCGAGACTATACAGGTAAGTTCGCTTGCTCAATGTTGATTGCTCGCCGCTTGATCCAAGATGCACCGACCCATAAGCTAGGCGACCTTGTGCGCTTTAAGAATATCGACAACGACGGTACTTTCCACAGAGCGTTAGCCGATTCAGAAATGACAGCACGCTTATGGTTATTAATGATTGATGAACTGCAAAGTGATCACGGTATTCAACAACCGAGCTTTCAATTGATGCAGAAAATATCGAAGACCGCTAAAGGCTCTATTCCAAAACTGTTGATGAGTAATCGAGGTTAATACCCTTACAGTACGATAATGGCTGGAAAGTTGATTGATTTAACAAGATCAGCCTTATCATCTATTAACGAAGATTACTTGTTCCCTACTCCTGCAGTGTCACCAGCGTTGATTTGATACTTTCTAATTCACTCATGAAATAAGACCATTGCTTCTCACTGCTCACTGTGGCGATCTCGACTAAGAACCTAGCTGATGTCTGCATATTCTTATTAAGCTGAGACTTCAGTTGCTCTGGATAATAAGCTTCGTTATTCAAAAGCAGGTTCATAATAATTGGCTGCGCAATATGCAGATCGGTCTTCTTTTGCATCAGTGTCGATAGATCTTGATAAGTGTTATTTTGATATTGGCGCCAGCTATCATTGGTATTAATCCACTCTTGAGACCAAGTAGAAATAATCTGTTGTTGCTCTTTCGATACAGACCCAAGCCACCGCTCTAGCCTATCTTCTATTCGACTTCGATAACGTTCCCTCGAGTCTTCATCATTCAATGATAATCTTTCTTCGTAATAGTCTTGCTGCTTTTCCCTGAAGTTCTTTAAGAATTCGTTATCTTGCTTAAGGGTAAGCTGCATACTTAATCCGTAAACATTGGGAGCTAATTTATTAACGATAGAACGAATATGATGTTTAACTTGCTCACTCTGGTCAACGATAAACGCAGAATTAATATCGGAACGAGCAATACTTTGAATCACTTCTAATTGCGAAATATACAGCGGCAGTTGAGTTTCTTTATGCCATTGCTGTAATAAATCGAAGCGTTCTTCGAGCTCTGATTCTTGACTATTAGATAGAGAAACAAAATCTTCGATATAGCTAACCGCAAACCAACTGATATTGTTATAGGCGAATTTCGTCCCACACCCAGCAAATAGAAAGCACACGAATACGACTAACCAACGGCATTTCCTCATTACACCCTCTCATCACATGTTACTGGTCAACGAACACCAAAATGGTCTTATCAGATTACTGTTGACCTTATAACATTAGCTATAAAAGCACCTTATCGTAAAAACTTTCAGATAAATTGAGACTTCACCTTGCTAAACCGTCTATTTAGGCAAATGATTAAAATAAAAATTACGACTAGCAGTGATATTATTCGACTTTTTATTGTTCATTGAAGAACAATGCAATACATATTAACGGTATGTATTTTGCATAGAATTATAATGGTTAGTATTTGGGAGGCAAGCTATGGCCGCTATTCCTCATCATACAAGCGAGTTAGAATATGAGCTTTGCTATTTTGACGCTGGAAAAATAACCACAATTACGATATTCGCTAATAATCGACAGGAAGCGATGACTTGGTATCTTAGCGAAGGAAAACATATCAACGATCTTTATTCCATCAGACCTGATGAATAGATCAACTGTGGAAACCCCTTTACTGCATTGTCGTAAATATTGCACTTTGCAGTAAAGGGCTTTAGTCTCGAATTACTTCAGGATTCGGGCGCGGAATTGGCGACCCTTCATTTTTCCTGATTCTATTTTACCTAGCGCTTTCTTAGACACAGATCTTTCTACCGCTACGTAAGCACGCATTGCAAACAAGTTGATCTTACCGACTGATTTACCATCAATACCACCTTGACCCGTCAATGCACCAAGAATATCACCTGCACGAAGCTTAGCTTTCTTACCGCCATCAATCTGGATGGTTACCATATTTGAGTAGTAAGGCTTGGCAATTGGCTTTGCTGGAAGCTCAGATGGCTCGATAGGCATGTCCATGTACTCATCAATTTGAGCAACACGGTACATCTCTTTTTCGCTAAAGAAGCTGATAGCTACGCCTTTGCTTCCTGCACGGCCAGTACGACCAATGCGGTGTACGTGAACTTCAGGGTCGCGAGATAGCTCAAAGTTGAATACAGCATCTAGGTTATCAACATCAAGACCACGAGCCGCAACGTCTGTCGCGACTAGAATCGAGATCGTTTTGTTTGAGAACTGAACCAAAGCTTGGTCACGTTCACGCTGCTCCATGTCGCCATGAAGCTCGATCACGCTGAAACCACGGTGGCTTAGCTCATCGTTTACGTTCTGTACTTCTTTCTTAGTGTTACAGAACACAACCGCTGATTCTGGTTGATGATGAAGAAGAAGTAACTCTAACGCGTCATCACGAGCTTCAGTCCCTTCCACTTTGTAGAAGTGTTGCTGAATGCTTGAGTGATCATGCGTTGATTCAACCTTCACCATTTCTGGATCACGCATGATGCGGTCTGCAACAGATTTCATCTGTTTAGGGAAAGTTGCACTGAAGAGCAGAGTTTGACGCTCTTTTGGAGCCGCTTCAATCACTGCATCCAAAGCGTCTTGGAAACCCATTTCTAGCATGCGGTCGGCTTCATCCAACACAAGCGTGTTCAACTCAGATAGGTCAATACGATCTTTTTCTAGATGGTCAAGGATACGGCCAGGCGTGCCCACAAGAATGTGTGCGCCATGCTCTAGTGAACCAATCTGTGGGCCCATTGGCATACCGCCACATAGTGTCAGCACTTTAATATTGTGAATACCACGAGCAAGAGTACGGATCTCTTTTGCTACTTGGTCTGCAAGCTCACGAGTCGGACATAACACTAAAGACTGAACACGGAAACGCTTAACGCGTAGGTTCTGCAGCACGCCTAAACCAAAAGCAGCTGTTTTACCTGAACCCGTTTTACCCTGACCGATAACGTCCTTACCATTTAGGATTGTAGGAAGACTTAACGCTTGGATCGGCGTCATTTCAGTATAACCAAGAGAATCTAACGTATTTAGAAGCTCTGGCTTAAGGGCGATTGAAGAGAATTTTGAAATGCTCAATGGAAATATCCAACTGGTGAAAAACAGAGTGCATTATGAGTGTTTTTGAAAATTATTCCACCTTAATCACAGTTTTGAAGAAACATGTTAGGCAGACACAAAAAAGCCAGCTTTGTTAGCTGGCTTATAGTCATTTTCGAATTGCTTCCTATGGCACACCGTGACCTTTAGATGCAACCCAAACGCGATACCATTGTTCGCGAGTCAGTTCAATTTTCAATGCATCAACGGCTGTCTTCACACGTTCAATCTTACCTGAACCGATAATCGCAATTGGGTTAGACGGCAAACGACGAACCCAAGCATAAATAACTTGGTCAATGCTGTCTGCACCCACTTCTTGGCGAATCGCTTCTAGTTCATCACGTACGCGAATCGCTTGCTCTGAATCGCCATTGAAAATGCTACCACCACCTAAACAAGACCACGCCATTGGGCGTATACGATTCATCTGCAGTTGATCTAAGGTGCCATCATGGGCAACTTCGAAGTTCAACGGGTTAATTTCTACTTGGTTGGTAATGAGTGGCTTACCTAGTCGAGATTGCAGCAGTTCAAACTGGCGCGGTGAAAAGTTTGATACACCGAAGTGTTTAACTTTGCCGACCTTATGCAATTCTGCAAAAGCTTCTGCAACCTCATCCGCATCCATAAGTACATCAGGGCGATGAATCAGTAATACATCAAGTTCGCTTACACCCAAACGTTCAAGAGAATTATTTACGGATTGGTAAATATGGTGCGCGCTGGTGTCATAGTGATTGATCTTACGAACAGGAGTGTGGTCACCACACAAGTTGATGTCGCACTTGGTGACGATTTGGATCTCATCACGAAGGCTTGGCTCAAGCGCTAATGCTTCACCAAATAACTTTTCACATTGGTAGTTACCGTAAATATCGGCGTGATCAACCGTTGTGATACCAAGATCAATATGCTGCTTAAGGAAAGTCAGGCGTTGTTTAGGGGTCATGCCCCACTCTGCTGTACGCCAGTATCCTTGCACCAGCTCAGAAAGTTCTAAGCCTTGCGGCGCTGTCGTTACTTTTGCAACCATGGGTTGTCTCCTTTATCAATACTGAGCGTATCCTATGCTCGTTTTACTGAAGGCTCAACGTATAACAATTGGCAAAACTAAACGCTTACTAAAAATGTGAGAGCCACATGAAAAACGAGCACAGAAATGAAGAATAGCTTGCTGTCTGCCCGTGAACCGTTAACCCAAAAGGCTTGTTGCTCTAATGAAATACGAGAGTATCTATAAATTTGAGCGATTAAAAACGATTTAGTTCAACAGTTAAGTCGCCACCATCAGTATGCAACTGAACCCAAGGCTCTGAAGTACGAGAAGAAGATGAGGAAGAATTAGGAACATTCCATAGGCTCATTTGCTCGGATGAATGGTGTGGCGCATTGATAAACTCAACGAGCTGCTTATCTACCTCACCAAAACCTACGCCTTCACGTTCCGCTTGTTCGAGTTGAGCGACGACATCGAACTCATCTTCCCCTATACGAATTGAACTCAGAGCAAAGCCATCTTGACGAAGGTAAGCCTGAAGCTTCGTATAACTTAATTTTGAATACGGTAGGCTTAAGCGAACCACTTCGATACTCGATTCATCCAACTCCAGTTCAACGTAAACATCCAGGTCGTAATATTGAGTGAGGTCACTGCACAACACAGTGCCTTCGATCTCGCCGCAATCCATAAGGTCGATATCGTTAATATAGTGTTTGGAACTCGCTTGAACTGAACTGCTGTTGAATACCGTTCGTAGCCACCAAGCCTCGGTCGCTTGTACGGAAAGTGACATAACATTCAGAGCCAATAAAAAAGGGAGAATTAAGACAGGACGAGTTCTCATTAATTGTGCTTATTTTGCTTACTATGGAGCACACATTATACGTGACCAATGACCAAACAACCGATCAAGGCACAAATTTTAGGCAAAAAAACGGGCATACATGCCCGCTAAATAAATTCTATCGCCGAATCACATAACCCGTCACATTGACAACCATTACGATAGTGACAAGATCACTCCGTCAACTTCAGTACAGAACGTCTCATCAATTACTTATAACCGCCTTCGATCGCTGGTTCTTCAAGCGATAACCTAACTTTATTACGCTGAATCGCTTCCTGTGGCAAACTGATGAAACCGTAACGGTTCAACACTGCTTGATGGTCTTGTGAGAGCGTGAGCCCGATAAAGAACTTCTCTTGTTCAGTGAACCCCTTTCGGTGCGCCGGAATATTCAGGTACATATAATAAACCGTTGCTAACGGGTAGCGACCAGAGAGGATCGTTTCCTTGTTTAGGTCGTAGTTCACGCCTAGGTTATCGACCACGCTCAACCATTTCACATCCGAGATTTGGTCCGAGTAAACGGTATAACCAATTGCCGCTTCTTCGCCTTCAATCTTATTAACAAGCTCAGGCAGATCCGCTAAGAATTGCGTATTCGCATATTCCCCGTTAGTTCCACACTCGACCCAACTCGAAAACGTAGTATGGCCTTGCAGATTGTGGTCGATAGCAAAAGGCAACATGTGGGTATCTAAGCTTTCACCATCGCGAATATCACTGCTTGGTTTCCATTTGGGATGTTTAAGCTCATTAGAACAACCAAACACATCTATTAATTCTGCTACAGTAACTGACGTCGCAGGGTTATTCTCATTCGCTAGAATCGCAATCACATCAGCGGTAAACATCAGCTCTGTCGGCCTATAACCATAACGCATGTCAAATCTAGCCATCTCCTTGTCAGTCCACTTTTTAGAAGTGATACCAACACGCGAGCGCTGCATGATCATCTGCTCTGGAACACTGTCACTCAGTAAAAGCTCTAGATCGATCTCTTGGCTTTTAAGCAAGTCTTCAACGAGCCCCTGCATATTCGGTTCAATCGCCACCAAACCAATATCACGGACATCACTAGCCAACACCGATACCGAAAAAAGCACAGGCACAGCAGCAAGCAGCACGCCCGATTTATTAAATAGACGCTTCATTACATGCCCCCTACTGGATCAATCGGTGTCTTAGATTCAACATCGCTGTTACTGTCGAGTTGCATCTCTGAGGTGAATATGTTCCAAGATGGGTTAACTTCCATGCTCTCTGTTTTTAACACCGCTATCGTTCTGCGCTTACGCTTGTGAAGGTGCTGAGTTAAGCTGGTTATCTGAGTAAATTCTTGTTCGAAAATTCGCTCACCATCGACACCTCTATCAACCAGTGCATCTCGAATGACACCCGTTCTTTTCTTAGCCAGAGCTTTGTTATAAACGTTGGTGCCTTCTGAACTTGTATCGCCGACCAAGGTAACTGAGGTCTCTGGCTGCTCACCCAGTAAACGCACTAACTCATTTAACACGGTTGTGTGCTCTGGTTTAAGGTCATATTTATCAAAATCAAATGCCACGCTTAAGACCTCAACATCTTCGATAATCTTCCAATCGGCACACCCTTTAATATCAACAAGTACGCCTTCTGGCGTATCATCACAAAGGTCTCGCTGGTTTATCACACCATCGCGATCATTATCCGCTAAGTCATCAATTTGATGTCGAGTCATTGTGGTATCAGGCGTTTCCGCACATCCCATCAACAAGATAGAACTAAGTAGCGCTAGTTTAAAATATCTCATTACTTATTCTCCCCTTGCCACTCATCTGGATGTTCAATCCTTAATGCGTAAGTCAACATGCCCATCGCATTCAGTACTCGATATGCCGCTAATGTTTGATCATATTCAGTACTGATGAAATTTCGTCGAGCCAAGAATACTTCGACCTTCGCATCCAGCACATCTAAAAGGCTCCGCCTACCAACATTGAATTGTTGGATATAGCCAAGCTCTGCGATTTTGGCAGCATCAACATTCTGTTGAAGTAGGGATTTTTGCTGTTCAAGCATCTTATATGCATTCCAAGCTAGCTGAGTACCCTCTTTAACCTCACGCTCCGTTCTTAACCGTATCGCCCTAGCCTCTTCAACTCGCCAAGCCGATGATTCAACTCTAGAATCAGTAGAGAAGCCATTAAACAAGTCATAATCCATCGTTAGCATTAGTCGAGCATCTTCATCGACACCGCCTGGCGGGTTAGACACGTTGTCGTTTTTATTAGCATGAAGCTCAAGTTTCACCTCTGGATAGTAGTCCCCTTTCTCGCGACGCATCTCTTTACGAGCTGCGTCGATATCAAGCAAAGCGGCTTTGATTTCAGGGTGATTCTCTATCGCCTGTTCAAGGGCTACCTGTGCAGAACTCGGTAACAACGCGTAATCAAAACGTGGGTAAACCATATTGACCGCAGGCTTGCCGACTAGCCGTAGATACTGAGTTTGTAAATCAAACAGATTGTTCTGAGCGGCAATTAGTGAAGATTGCGCGGTCGCGACGCGAGCAGAGATCTGAGCCAGATCCGAGTTACTACTCAACCCTTTGCTCTTTTTATCTTGGATGTCTTGATAGATTTCTTGGTGCTCTTTTACGTTACGTTTAGAAAGCTCCAAAAGCGTTTCGGCTTTCAGGATATCTAAGTAGTTTCTAACTACGTCTAACGATACATTTTCAGCTCGTGAAATCAGAGTTAAACGTTCAGCTTCTGCTTCGTACGTTAGTCGATCAACATTCGACGTGGTTTTAAAGCCATCGAATAGTAACTGAGATACTTTAACGCCAATTTCCGTTCGCGTTAGGCCACGGTCATCGGTATCAAGTTTGCTGCCGCTGTTATAGCGCGTCTC
The DNA here is from genome assembly GCF_000972265.1 of Vibrio sp. ECSMB14106. Lineage (NCBI taxonomy): Bacteria > Pseudomonadati > Pseudomonadota > Gammaproteobacteria > Vibrionales > Vibrionaceae > Vibrio > Vibrio sp. ECSMB14106. The sequence continues at coordinate 57,279 of NZ_LAUM01000004.1, forward strand.
TTCGTAACCTGCCGCCGCATAAAGGTTAACTTGTGGCATATATAAACCACCCGCAGCGTCTCCGTCTCTTATCATCGATTGGTATCGGGAATACTGCGCCAATATCTCTGGACTATAGTCGATAGCAAACGCCACTGACTCTTCTAATGAGGCGGCTTGAGACAGCCCACTCATTAGTAAGCAAGAAGAGAGTAAGAATTTTGAATGCATTACACTTCCTTTTATGTTTATGCTCTAATTCACTTCATCGTTCGCGAAGTGAATTTGCCTTAGCTCGCAAAATAGGTTTTAACCAATAGCTCAATACTGTTTTTTCTCCGGTCAAGATATCAACCGCGACTTGCATCCCAGGGATAATGCTAAAAGCAGAGTTTTGTTGTTGGTCTTCGTTTAACTGAATATGGGCGCGATAATAAGCATTGCCGTCTTCGGTTTGTAAGGCGTCGGCACTGACATAAATCACCTCACCTTTAAGTCCGCCATAAATGACAAAATCATAGGCCGTGAATTTGACAGTGGCATCCAGCCCCTTATGAACAAATGCAATGTCTTGAGGAGAGATTCTTGCTTCAACAATCAGCTCGCTGTTTGACGGGATAATCTCAATAATAGGCTCCCCCGGACGGACGACACCACCGATAGTCCGAACAAAGATCTCTTTTACTGTGCCATCAACAGGCGCTAAAATTTGCGTTCGTTTAAGTTGGTCTGCGATCGCCTGCTGGCTTTCATTCAATTGCGCTATTTTGCTGGCGACTTCGTTCAATTGACCTTGTGCTTTGGCGCGAAAATCTAACGCTATGCTACGGTGATCCGCTATCGACTCTGAGTAAGCAGCTCTCTGCTTCTGAGCCGCCACTTTTGAGCTGGCAATATCACCTTTCAGCTTGACCACATCACGGTTCAGTTTTAGCAACTCAACTTCCGCAACCGCACCACTCGCTACCACGTCTTTCAACATGTTGCGCTCTCGAATCACAATCTCGAGGCTGCTTTCAAGAGTCTGGATATTATTCAGCGTATCGACACGTGCTTGGTCTTGTTGCTCGATGCGAAGTGCCGCCTCTTCCAGTTCCGATTTCAACTGCCCTAAACGCTCTCGGTAGTTAGCTTTCGCGTTCATTAAAGCGGGATGGCTTGATACATCGACAGCAATATCTTGCGGCACCAAGACCACTCGCTCATACCATTCTTTTGCATCATTATTTAAAACGACTGTCGACAGCTCGGCCTTTAATCTTAATTGCTGAGCAAGTAAGGTGTCAGCTTGCTGGGCTGACTCTAAAAAAGCCGCTTTAAAACGTGTCTCTTCTAGCTTGGCCAGAGGTTGCCCTTTCACCACGGGTTGGCCTTGTTGCACCAAGATTTCTTGGACCAAACCGCCCTCTAGACTTTGAATCGTTTGTACCGAAAGACTCGGCACAACTTTTCCTTCACCGATCACGACTTCCTCTAATGTTGCCCACATAGCCCAACCGATAATCGACACTATCAATAACGCACTTAGCCAGATCAGTTTACGAGAACGAAATGCCAAGTGGTTATTAGTCCATTGAATATCATTACTCATGCCGGCCTCCCTTCACCACAGAAACCGTTTTAAAACGGCTCACACCTTTCGGTATGCTTTTCTTCTGCAGAGAGAGAATGTCTTTCGGTTCACCCTCAGCCACGATTTGGCCTTTATCCAACACAATCACACGATCACACATCATCAAGAATGAAGACTTGTGTGAACTGATCAGCATTGAGGTTTCTCTCGGCATACTTTGCAATGCGTTGAAGAACTGTATCTCAGCTTGATTATCTAGCGCGCTGGTTGGCTCATCCATGATCAATAACTTTGGACAGCGATAAAGCGCCCTTGCAATAGCCACGGCTTGGCGCTGGCCTCCTGAAAGCAATCTACCACCTTCACCGACTGGCGTTTCTAAGCCGTTACTTAAGCGCCCCATATAGCCATTCAAACCTGATTGTTGCAGCGCTTGCCTTAGCTTTTCTTCATCAACGTTGGTTGCACCCAAAGTGACGTTGTCGTAGATACTGCCAAAGATAAGATTGGTAGTTTGCCCAACCCACCCCATGCTGCTACGCAAAACACTAGCTGGCCATAATTTCCCGTCAATGTCTTGATAGAAAGCTTGTCCTGTTGTTGGTAGATACTGGCGAGCAACAATTGATAACAGCGTGGTTTTTCCTGCACCTGCCGCACCAACAAGGCCGACACGTTCGCCCGGTTTTATCTCAAAAGAGAGTTCTTTTAACACTGGGCTTTGTGTTTCTGGGTAGGTAAACGTAACTTCATCTAACCTAACCCCTCCATCAAAGTCACCCTTATCAATTACTTGGTGCTTGGATTCTTCTTGAGGTAGCTCCATAATCTGATTCAAGCCTTCAACGGCCGAACGTGTTTGTTGGAACCTCAGCAGTAGTAGAGAAAGTTGATTCACCGAACTCGCAGCACGTCCACTCAACATCACTACAGCTATCAAACCACCCATGCTCAGCAAGCCTTCAGATATTTGATAAACACCGAAAATGATCAGAGTGATAGTGACGACCTGCTGGCTTGATTGAATGGAGTGCGTCACGATATTGGAGTAATGACGAGATTGAGTTTGCCATTGAGATAATGATGAAATTGTCTGTTCCCAACGCTTTTGGGTGATCCCCTCAGCGTTGTTTTGCTTGATATCAGGAAGGGTTGTTAAGCAATCAAACAATTGTGCTTGTCTTTGTGTCGACAAACGCGCGGTTTCATCGAATGTTTTTTCGACTTTACCTTTCATCGCAATGCTCAACACAATCAATACCAGCATAATGGCGACAGGAATGAACATCATCGCGCCACCGAGCCAACCAATAAGAAACAGGAAGAGCAAAGTGAATGGCAAATCGACTAAGGTCACCAAAGAGATGGAGGTAAAGAAATCTTTAACGCTATCAAAATCTTGAAGCTGTCTAGCAAATGCGCCTACCGATTGCGGTCGGTTTTCTAACTTCATACCAAGGACTTTAGAGAATAGTTGAGAAGACAACTTGTTATCAATATAGCGTCCAGCCATGTCTGTCACAGAGCTTCGCGAGCTTCTCAATATCCAATCAAAAATAACGACAATACCAACGCCTGCCGCCAGCACCCATAAGGTGTTAAATGCTTGATTTGGCACTACACGGTCGTATACATTCATGGTAAAAAGAGGCACGACTAGCGCGAGCAAGTTGATCAAGAATGAAGCGATAAACAGATCGCGATACCAAGGCTTCACTTCTTTGACCACCCGCCATAACCAGCGAGTGTTGGATTTGCTGTCACTGCGCTCATGTGACTGAACACGCGAATCATCAAGAGCTTGAGCACCGACTTGCCACACATACGATTCCACCCGAGCAACCAAGTCTTTTAAGGAAGTTTCTTGCCTTGAATTGATTTCGCAGTCCAATACTTGAAAATCGCCACCGGAGCCTTGAGTGACGACAATGGGACTCCCTGTGGCAGAATTAACAGCAACAACGGGGAACTGACATTGAGTCAGTAATTCTTTTTTTACGTGGCTCAGAGTTAAGCCCGATTTCTCAATCGCTCTTGGGAAAAGGGACTCATTGAGCCTTCCTTCGACTAAAGGTAGGCCAGACACTATTTTGGAAGGGTGGCTTCGAACATTAAAATGCTCACATAACCACTCAACACAACCTAGCCAGCTGTCTTTATGTTCTACCAATCTAAACTTCCTTTTATAGACCTTACATCTAACTTACAGCGTTAAATTATTGTCTTCTATCATTTTTTGTAAAATTTGTGCTTCTAATGCACTGCTACTGTCGCCTTGATACAGATCGTCGTACGTAACATCGGTTAATAAGATGTTTTGTTGAACGTCATCATCTCCACTTGGCTTAATAGAAATGGTCACGCCCTCACCAGATTCTTCTAAATCTAGATATTGTGTTGCCCCTAGCCCTGTATTAAGCCCTAGGCTTCCCAAAATACCCGAGAGGTCAATTGCATCCGTATTTGGAGATGCATCAAAATCTTGAACTACATCGTAGCTTGGTGCCTCAGCGCTGCCCAAACCTGATGATTCAAATACAAAATTATCTGAGCCGGTACCGCCAATCAGTAAGTCGTTATCGTCTGTCGCGGTAATGGTAGAGTCGCCGTCAGCAACAAATTCAACCGATACCGTTTGAGGCAACCCTACCGCTTGGTTGTTGCCTATTTCAGCAGAAGGTTCGATGGTGAGTTCAAATGGATCAACGCCATCATAACCGCCAGTAATTGCTAAATTAGACACATCCGCTAAATCCACCACATACTGACCATCAACCATCGATCCGTGTGAGAACGTCAAACCTGCAGGAATATCATAAATAGTAATGAAGCCCAATTCTGAATCGGCAGGGTTTACAAGAGAAAGGTCTAAACCCAGAGGAACCGAGCCACTTGCTTCCGCCACAATTGAAGAGTATTCAACACTTAGTAAAGGCGCATCAGGTTCTGGTGTAATGATAAGCGTCATGTCTTGTGAGCTTGGGTCACCCGTATCGACCACTAACTCGCCAAGTACGGTATTTTGATCAACCGTTCGACCGGTAATCGTGATATCAAGATTACCAAACGCATCGCCCGCAAAGAACTCTAGCTCATCAACAGAGCTTGCTTTAACAAGAATCGTCGCCTGCGCGATATCGCCAACACGGATAAATGAGCTGGTTTCTGAGCCAATTCGAATTCGATCTAGCCCAACTAACCCTGATGGGTCCGAAGTCGAATTCACCGTGACCGTAATTGCTAAGAACTCATCACTATTCGTCTCAAAGCTATTGGCATCAAGTGGGATAGCAATGCCATCATCTTCACTTCCAGTGAGCTGTTCAGGTAGATCGAAGAACTCAACTTTATCACCGATAGGATTAACACCTACAGTAAATTCAGATTGGGTATAACGGATATCCGTAGTACCAACTTCTTGAGTAATAGCCTCTAGAGACAGATTCATATCACCACTAAAGTCTCTTGGTGGCAGAATAACTAGATTAGCTAACTGACTTGGATCGAGCTGCCACTCGTAAGTAGGGCTTCCATTAAAGGTACCGCCATCGGCGCCGTTGTTTGGAACCAACTCATAGGTGTCTCCTACTTTAATCGCGACAACTGCGCCTTCAGGAACTCCCTTCAACGAAAGCGACATATTTTCAGAACCATCTTGGTCAATCAGCTCTGCTCTCAGTGATGACAATGAAATGTAATTATCTTCATCTCCGATAATATCCTCTGTTATCAAGTTCGCCGCATCAGCGATTGGCTCGACAGTAATAGTCACGACCGTCGTTTTATCTTGCGTATCCGTTTCTGTCACGCAATCCGATTCATCGGTAATATTTGCTGTCACAGTGAGGGTGATTTCACCACTGTAATGCTCAGGTGGCGTGACTAACACATCACTCAAACGGCTAGGGTCCGTGACCGTCCAAGTCCCGTCGCCATTGTCAACTAACAGCCCGGTGTCTGTTGGAGTTTCAGACAAGGTCGCTCCATTCGAAATGCTCACCGTTAGAGAGTTAACGGTTTCTTTACCGGTCGCGCTATTGCCTTCACCAGTGATTAATTGTCCATCTTCAACGCTATCACCAAGAACCAGTTCAAGGTTAAGGTCTGTCGCGATATCTTCTTGAATGGTTGTGGAGTCGGCTTCAACCGTAATGTCATCGACCACAGGCAAAACTTGGATACTAATGGTTTGGGCCGTCGTCACCGTATCACCGCTACATGGTGAAGTCTCAATTGTCTCTATGGTGAAATCAATACACCCTGCAAAATCTTCATCCAAGCCCGTTAACGTTAGTTTCGAGAGTCCATCTGCAGTGATTGAATAACCGACGATCTCACCAGAAGCATCGTATTCAGCAATAACACCATCACCGGAAATCTCAACGCTTTCAGGAAGTGAATCGGCAGGAATATAGAAAGAGATTTCATTGTCTGGATCACTGCCAACATCGGTGTTTAGCAAGCCAGTGAGATCAATATCTTCCCCTTCAGGTGTTTTAATTTCGCCATCGGGTTGAATCGGGCTCGGTGGGCCAACAGGGTCACAAGAACCGCCACCGCCGTCATGACCAGTAATTTGCAGCGGGAAAGTCGCATCAATATATCTGGCATCTTCACCATCAATCACACGAGCACGAACCACAATATCCAGTACCGGAGTATCACTTGGGCTGGAAATCGTCGCATTATCTAAAATGTACGCTGCAAGCTCTTGGAAAGAGTCACTCGTTAGCCCATCCGCCGATATGATCCAATTCCCAGAGCTATCTTGCGCGGCACCATTAGGGTGCTCAACAATCAACGAATAGCCGTCTGGAATTTCGATCAAAATATAATCGAGGTACTCTGACCCATCGATGTCCGCGTCGACGAACGTCACGGCGTTAGATATATCAACAGGCGAGCCATCTGTACTCTGTAATAGCTCTGTAGAGCCTTCTAATCGAGTGTCTAACTCGACGCGAGCATCTACAGTCACGCTAATGGAACCGCTAATATCTTTAATATCCGTGGCACCAGTTGGAGAGATATCCGTGACTTCATAGGTGATAGGAAGTGAGAATGTTCCGCTTAAATCTTCTGTCGCTGTAACAGAAAGCCTACCGCTGCTTAGAAGATCCGAAAGCGTTGGAGTTGTCGAATCCAGTAGAGTGTCCAAATCTAAGCCTGAAGCTGGAACCTGAATAACACTCCCATCAAAATAAAGAGTGAGACCTGCAGGTAGGCTATCAATGGTATATCCCGTCAAGGATTCGCTGCCATCGATATCCTGATTCACTGAAGGCTCAAGGTTCAGACCTATTTGACTGTCTTCGATACCTTGAGTGTTAACGATTTGACCGTCTTCTTGATCAACGACCGGCGCTACCTCTACTTTAAGAGTCATCGGAAACTCGCCCGAATCACCATCGGGCTCAGTTGAGATAGCAATAACGGTGAGTTCTAATTCACCACTAAAGTCAGGAACCGGCTTGAGATACAGGCCATTCAGTTGAGCGTTAGAGACCTGAAATACTGGGCCAGTAACATCGTCAATATAGGCGATGGTTAACGACACTGGCTCGCCGAATGAATCCACCAGCAAGGTGCCGTCAGGAATATCGGTCAGCAGTATATTAATCTCTTCTGAAACATCGTCATCTGAGGTTTGGACGACAAAATCGAGACGAATCAAACCATCTTCATTGAGAACAGATTGGTTGCTGATAACTTTGGTATCGCTGTCATATTCCCAGTGTGCATTGCCGCCATCCACAACAATAGGCTCATCGACGACACCTTTGAGGAAAATATTGATGGTTTTGGTATCGCTAAGCGCGGTCACGTTAATTGGATCTAATGAATCAACGGTCGATTCCGTCGCTACCGCCGTAACCTTAATAAACAGATCTTCGGTAAATGAACTGATGTCTTCTTTTGGTACTAAATAAGCGACATCGTTCTCAATCGCACCAGCCGACACTAAGTAAGTGTTAGGGCCAATCAGTTCAAATAGTCCGCCTTGAATAGACCAACCGTCTTGCACTTCGATTTGGTAGCTTAACGATTCAGAATCATCGATATCAGTCAGCGCACCGTTGATTACGTTTTTTAGGAAGATGCTTTCATCTTCCAAACCTTTGTAATCTTTAACAGATAAAATTGGAGTATCCGCATCCGGTGAAATCTCGACCACGACGGTATTGACGATATCGGCCGTTTTATCATCTGGTTCAGCAAAGGTATTCCCCGCTTCAGTCGCAATCGCAGTAATATCAAATTCAAATCGACCCGCGAGGTTTTCATCGGCTCTAATTTCCATTTTGTCGATTTGGGGCTGAGTGTACTCTTTACCCTCTTTAACTGCATTTCCGTTCAAGGTGATATTCAGACCATCTGGAATGCCACTAATAGTGTAAGACAATTCTTCAGATGTATCTTGGTCAACCAACTGAGCGGTGATATCTAATTTGATTGGATCTGCGTCATCTTCAACAGATTGATAGGTGAAGACCGAATCAGACCAATCCGGCGCGTCAGCCACAGGCAAAACAGAAACCGCAATATCGGCTGTAAGTTCCTTTGGAACCGTATCGGTACTAATGATGGCGTTGATTGCTAGAATAACCGTTGAAGTCGTATTCGATTCATGAAGTGCAGGTCGATAAGTCAATTGACCATTTGGGCCAGTAAACTGGCTGTCAATCGCCGTTAGCTGATTACCTGAAAGCGTCACCTTGCCATCAACTACTTGAAGTAATACACCATCTAAATACAGGCTACCGCCTTGCAAAGAATCTTCTGAAAATTCAATGGCCGTAACAGTTTCACTTTGGTCAACGTCTCCAGTAGAAACGCTCACAACGATAATGGCATCGTTGTCTTCTGTGGTTTCAGAATCTTCATAACGAATAAAACCTTCGTTATCATCCAGTATAAGCTCAGCGTTACTAATGACTTCATCGCCATCCGCATCTCGCACCAGATAATCGATGTCATCAACGATCTTAGGATCAGCGGGGTCTGTCGATACGTTTGGATTGGTGATCAGCTGATAACTACCATCAGGTGAAAGCGTAAACTGCCCGTAAGTCGACCCACCATCATAATCATTAATCAAACTGATCGTAATTGGTGTACCTGCGTTATCAAAGGTATAGGTGACATTTCGATAAGTGAAGCTAATAATTTCTGCGCCGTCTGCGCCTGAAAATTCTTCGGTTAAGAACTGCCCATTGAGGTTATCACCCTCAACCATTTCAATAGAACCATCTCGAGCAGACGGAACATCATCTTTTACGTTGACAGAATAAATAGCGGGATCAGAACGGTCTCCATCCGCATCATTAACTGTAAGTTCAAAATTGAGGGCGAGATTGTTTTCACCGTTGTTACCGTAGTCGTGATCAAGTGGCGCATATAGATCAAACTCTGTCGTCCCGTCAGTATTAAAACGAATTCTAAATACGTTGCTTCCGTCAGAGTCTTGCCCGTAATACCAACCATCAGGATCAGCAGCCTGAAGGGAGATCGCTTTTCCGGCACTGCTGTAACCAAGTGCATCAAATGCATCAGTATCAATTGATACGGAAGCAATATCGTCTGAGCCTTGAATTATGGATATTGATGGACTCGGTTCTTCAGTACCGGCTTGTTCGTTGTCACCAATGAGTCCATCTTCATCAACAGATATACTACCTACAATTGAGAATGCAGGGTCCTTACCATCGTATATTTTAATGTCGGACTCTTGAGTGTCTCTCGACCCATCAGAATCGATAGTGACGATAGAAGCTGGTATGGTCAGCTCGGTATCTTTCAAACCAGATCCATGATCAATGGACTGATATAACTCAATAACAACCGTTACGTTTGTTGAACCATTTGCTTCAAGAGTAAAGTCATCTGGTAGCCGGATTTTTAAAACAGCATTACCATTGCCAAGAACAGCATCAAATGTACCATTACCGTTGTCACGCCAAGTCAATGCTTCACCATTACTGGTAACAGCAGCACCATCACTGCCTAATACAACTTGGCCATTCGCCACATCTAACCCCAAGTAAACCAGAGGGTCATTACCCGCAGTAACCGCCAAACTCACGTTTGCTGTAGAACCGACTCCCGACGGAGTGATATCAGCAACAGGAACTTCACTGAGTTCAACGGTCCCTGAACCAATCGTTGGTTCTCCGCCATCAGTAATCGAGACGTTCAAGGTTAATTGTGTTTCGTCGTTATCATCATCTCTAGCAGTGATAACAAACGGTATTTCGTCTGTAATGTTTTTTTGGTCAAGCCCCTTAAACAGTTCAAAGGTATAAGTAACATCAGTATCTTCCTCACCTGAAGGTAACGAGAAACTCAAGGTAAACGCTTTATTTTCAACACTTTCAGAGCCGACATAACCAATCAGTTCATTTCCATCGGCCGACACCACATAAATAATTTGCTCGCCACCACTATATAACTGCGGCTGATCTCCTACATCAAAAAATACAGACTCGACAAAGTCACTTCCGACGTTGAGATTGAAGGTGCCAGTATCAGAAACACTGCCGAGAACAAGGTCTGACTCATCGATGCTGGCATTACTGATCGACGTTAAAACAGGGTCCGCACCATCCTCAATAATCCAATCAAACCGCCCTTGTTCTAAAGAAGTACCGTCTAAATCTTCCCCATCAATAATAAGCGGTAAAGTGATGGAATCATTGCTGATCAGGTGGTTTATAGGTTGTTCTAACACTAGGGATACATCTGCTAGAACATCAATACCACTAGCGGCTGCACTCAACGTTAGTGTGAATATCGTTTCTCCATTTGCTTGCGCGGTAATCGTTTTACCATCATTCGATAACGTATAGGTTAGAGGAGACTCCTCACCTCCAGTCGTCAAGCCCAAAGTGTCTAACTGGACCAGAGTATTAGCATTAAAGACAATCGAAGCGGGATCTGGATTATCTGAGCCAGCGGAAACGGTAAACTGACCGACTACAGTTTGGACCCCATCAGACACGTCACCTTCTGAGCTGGTCGTTGTCCCATCAACAACTAACCCCGCCTCACCATCAAAAATATCGATGACTGCAGTGCCATTTCCGAAGTCATTACTGCTATCGCCTGCGACATAGTTGAAAGTGATGTTTTGAGCTACGGTGTGATCTAAATTTCTGTTGGCGACAAACGTCCAGTGGCCATTTGAAAAAACAGTTAAAACACCTTCATCCAAAGCAAAAGAAACAGGGGTGCTACCTGATAGTGTTTGTGTCGTACCATCAACTTCGACACTTTTTATAGTTAGCTGGGTATCAAGATCGATGTCGTTGTTAAGTACATTTCCTGATACGACTTGACCTTCAATGACTTCATAAGACTCATCAAAAATGAGTGGATCCGAGTCCTTGATAACAATAGGTAAATGACCGATGACGAGCTCAGTCGTGCCGTCCGCATCAGTCTGTAAGCCCTCAATGATCAGAGCTGTCTGAATTGAATCTAATCCTGCCTCTTGGTCGATCACCTTATAGAAGTTGATGTTTACGCTGCTGCCAGAAATAGCAGCGTCGAATACAATTTGGCCATCGCTTCGTGTTCCGACAAGGCTTTGTTTGTCAGCCGATACCGCTATGGTAATCGATAAGCCCTGAGATGTTATTGACTCAGCTAAACTTTGATCATCACCAAACGAGAAGTCTGCAAAATCGATGCGAATATCAGACGTTTGTGTTTCATCTCCGAAAATACCGATGACATTCTCCGAAAACACCACAGATTCAGGAAGAATAATCGTCGGCATGCCATCAATGGCTTCGTTGCCGACTGTATTGAAAACTTTTGCGTCAACCGTCCATTCTGCAGACGAATCCAAAGTAGAGATGTCAATGTTCTCCGCCTGCCAGTTACCCGCAGAATCAACTACGCCCTCAAAGACTAGAGTCTGAGTCCCGTCACTGACTTCAATGTAAACAGGGAGCCCTTCGGCAACATTAGTTGTCCCCTGCATGGTTGTAAGTTGGCCACTACGAAATGCCAAAATGCTAAAACCGTCTAGCGTATCAATGTCAATAACTGGAGATACGGTATCGATAACAACTACCCCTGCACTATTTGCTGCAGAAGCCGGGTTACCTGCTACATCAATCGTGTCAGCCTCGATGGTAATACTACCGTCAGCAAAACTTGTTAAGTCCACACCCTCCACAGACCAAGCGCCATTCACAACCGTTGCTGTCAGCACGATAACATTGGTGGTACTGTCTGAAATACGGATGTTGACCGATTGACCATCCTCAACATTTTGGACTGTACCGAAGAATTTGGCGGATTGAATTTCGAAGCTGTTGAGAACGCCATCACCTCCATCGTCAACACTCGCTGTAATACTTGCGAGCGTATCTTTAACAATGGTGTCAGTCGCTGTAGTAGGGTTTCCGGCCATATCGATGGTGTTAGCAACAACCGTCAACCCACCCTCTGCGAAGCTTGAGTAATCTTGAAGGGTGAGAGTCCAAGTTCCACCGGATACTGTCGTTGTATAGTCTTGTGTGAGACCTTGACTATCGGTAATTGAAATGCTTATCGTCTGACCATCTTCAACATTGGCAACCGTACCAACTAGCACCCCATTCGATATTTCAAATTGGTTGTAAAACTCATCACCAAAACCATCAAAGTCGACATCAATCGTCGCTAGCGTATCTTTGATTGTGGAATCGTTGGCTGTAATGCTATTACCAAAATCATCAGCAATGATCGCATCGACCTGAAGATCGCCTTCAGTCAATAAAGAAAGGTCGACACCGTTTACAACATAAGTTTCGTTATTAGTAATTGCCGTTGTGGTAACCGTGTTGCCATTAACATCAGTGATGGTAAGAACAACGGTACGTCCATCTCGAACATCCGCAGCCGTGCCCGTAATCGTAACACCTGGTACTTCAAATTGGTTTTCGTATCCATCACCGCCATCGAGTATATCAACCGTGAGTTCTGCGCTAGGTAGTAGCGCATCTAGGTTACCGTCGTTTGAGGTAGTGTCTTCTTCTTCATATTCTGTAGGGCGCGTATCAAAGCCTGCTTTCGCAAGGGTTTCGTCTAATGTAGAGCGGACATAAGCAATGAAAGAGGCGCTTGCGCTGGGTTGATCATAGGCAGGACTCTGCTGTTGAGGTGCACTTTCGATGTTGTTGACAAGCTGAGTCACCACCTCTTCTAGCTCCTGCTCAACAGCGGCTATTTGTATTGCTGTGAGGGGTTGAGCCTGTTCCAAACTTTGAGGCTCAATAGTAACGACTTGCACACCTTCAACTTTAAGTTGTGATGCAGGCAGTTGAAGCCAAGTGCCATCAGGGAAGACTTGCCATACAACACCACCAACTTCGATATATAAAATAGGATCCATCCTAAACCTCTTCCTTACAAAAACGCTGACCTGAGAACATGAATAGATTCAATGAAAGGCGGGAGAATCAGCGAACTTTCCCTAGTTAATACTAGCAGCAAAACAGTTTATTAATTAGCACTCATATGCCATAAAGTAAACCGTGAGCTTGTGACTTACATTCCGTTATATGCAACATCACCGAATACATTTGATGAATTTGCCATTATCTTGAAATTCAAGCGTTGTTTTAAAGGAAGCTAAAAACTAACGAGTACCCATAAATACAAAAAAGGACGATATTCTTCGTCCTTTTTATTTTCAGCCTCAATATAAAATTGAGCGGATAATGTGGGAATAAGTCAGAGCTTAAACGTTTCCATCCTAGCTTTAAGATTATGAGCAAGGCTGCTAATTTGCTGACAAGCTACCGCGGTTTGCGATGCCCCCTCAGCCATTTCTGTAGATGTACTGTTAATCTGATCGACACTACGATTAAGCTCTTCAGAAACTGAATTTTGTTCGCTGCACGCCGTTGCAATTTGAGTGCTCATTTGAGCTATATTATCTACCGATTGTTCAATTTCTTGGATTTGACTACCGGCCTCATTGACCTGTTCGACACACTGAGCAATCCCGGCTTGGCAATCACGGCTTGAGCTCCCCATCTTGTTGGTGTTTTCTTGCAGTTGATTGACTATTTCGACAATTTGCGAGGTAGAATCTTGCGTACGTTGAGCCAATGAACGAACTTCATCAGCCACTACCGCAAATCCTCGTCCTTGCTCACCCGCACGCGCAGCTTCAATGGCCGCATTGAGTGCAAGTAGGTTTGTCTGTTCTGCGATACCACGAATCACGTCAACAACTAGGTTGATGTTATTCGAGCTAGATTCAAGCTCTTGTGCTAAATCATCAGAGTCTTGAATAGTTTGTGACACTCGCTGTATGACAGCAGTGGTACGTTGAAGAGTATCTGTTCCCTTTTTTGTCACCTCGGTAGCTGAGTAAGCAGACGTCGCACCAACCTCGGTGTTTTGTGCCACTTCCCCTACTGCTGCTTGCATTTCTGTCATTGCCGAAGCAACAGAACTCAGTTCAAGCTGTTGATTCTGCATGCCAGAAGCGGTTTGAGAGGAGATAGCACTCACTTCCTCTACTGCCGCTGTAAGCTGAATTGTGGAATCGCTGATATCAGAAACCAATGAATGCAAGTTGCCTTGCATTGTTACTAGCTCGTTCAACAAAGTACCTAACTCATCTTTAGTAAGCTCTTTCTCATCAATCGTGTTGGTCAACTGGCCTTGCGCTATCTTGGAAGCAAACGCCAATGCACGATCAACAGGGCGACAAATCGCACGAGAAAGTACGACAGAAGACAGTCCTATAACAATGAAAATCACTACTGCACCAATGCCTGCACTATATTTAGTAGCAAGCGCTTCTGCATGAACCTCTTCACCAATATGGTTGACCAACTCATTATTTAAGGCAAGCGTATCGTCCAAACTTTTAAGTGCTTTTGAATAGGTGGAAAAACTGGATAGCACGATTTTATTTGCTTCATCAGGCTTTCCCTGACTCAACAAGTCATTATAAGGCCTAGTCTCTTGTATATATTGACTCCAAGTATCCTTGAAGGTGTTAAACGACTTCTTTTCTTCAAGATTAAGAGCCAGAGATTCAAAATCAGCAATACCTGATTGTACATCTGCACGCCATTGATCTAGATCTTTCAGCCATTCACCAATTTGAGGGCTATTTCCATTTGGTAATAATGAAAACTCATCTTTTCGCACTTTAGTAATGTCTACTTGGATTCCTTTCAGAATAGCGACAGAAGGTAAACTCTTCTCTGTAAGAACTGAAATATCCTTATTAAGTGTCGATAAACTCAGTACCAACATAATCGATACTGCTGCAAATACAATAAATACGGTTAAATAGCTCAACCATATTTTTTTTACGACACTTAAGTCTTTAATACTCATAAACTTACTCCAAACAGCGTTAATAGAACATCTCGATATGACACAGGTTATATATTCCCCATTAATGTAACGACTTGGCACCTTTTTATAATTCAGATTAACGCGATAACTTCGCTCTATCTTGGTAATGTGTTATCACTATTTTCAAAATATAATCATGAACTCTGCTCATACATCTAATTACCTTCAAGATATGGTATTGATAATCTAGAAGTTATCGTTAATTCGAGATAATAATAAGTCTGTAATATTAAAAATAGTCACGGTGAAAATGCTCAATCGCTGTCATAAGGCCACTAGCGATATCTAAACATTACTCTAATAGACTAATATTGCACCATAGTGATTAAAGTATCAACAATGTAAATACAAACATGAATGTTATAGCTGAAACTCAGTGACTTAGTGGTCTAAATGGCAATCATTAACGGATACTCAGCATACCTAGTACTCGATCTAAAAGCTTTCCCCTCGTCAACTCGCCTCATTCCCCTCACTCAATGCAAACTTGATCTCTTCGGATGAAAAGCCTTTACGACTCAACATGGCGTAAGCCTTTGAGCGTTCTTTATGATCGTTTAGGTCATAAGACTTCTTCTGCAACTGTTCTAAACACGAAGAATAGAAATCTAGCTGCTCTTCATTAATCAATCGGTCAACTAACGATGACAGCTCGCTGGTGTCGATTTTTCGTTGCCTAAGCTCTTGTTGGATAGCGGTCATGCCTTTACCTTTTCGAGCATACTTGAGCACTTCTTTCTCCAAATCGGCTTTTTCTGCCTTAATTTGGATATTACTTTTCAGTTCATACGCTTGCGGGTGCTGTTCAATGGCAACTTTCACCTGTTGATAGCTAAAACCACGTTTTTGTAATGCTGCGACAAGCTTTTCACGGCTCATACTAAAACTTGTATAGTAGTTGTTGATTCTGTCTATCAAGATGGTTTGCTCATCTATATTTTTGTCTGCAGAAACCTTATGAATCGCATCAGCAATAATTGAGTCTGTTAACCCTTTCTTTTTCAACTTTTCTACAATATATCGAGAACCAAATTCACCAGAGAATGCTTGTTCTACGAATTGTTCTGCAAACACTTGGTCAGACTTGAGATACCCAAAACCTTTCAGAGTTCCTAGAGTTTCATCGATCCAATCTTGATTGTCCGTCTTCACTCTCAGCTTCGCAATCAGCTCACTCTCTGTCATATCCCTCTGAGTTAGATGCCACATCGCAGAGTTCATAACACTTTCGATTCGTGTCGCTTTTCTTACCGTTGTATTTCTTGTATTGGTTTTTTGCTGTGAATCATTCATGTCGTTTACTCCTAGCCTCAACCTGCACTCGGTATACTGCTTTACTTTCTGTACACCATTTGCTGAACGTCTATCATCATAGCTTATTTATTATTGTCAGTGGTGCTGGCACTGCCTATCTAACACACATAAAAATAGGCACCGTTTCAGGAGCCCATTTATGATTAACTTTCCTTAGTCTTAAACTGTTCGTTTAGAGAAAAAATCAACTCTCTTCATGATTATAAATATGAACATCTCGTTGAGGGAATGGAATCGTGATGCCTTCTTCATCAAAGCGTTTCTTAACCGTTTCTGTTACGTCCCAGTACACATCCCAGTAGTCATCGGTCTTAACCCAAGGCCTTACCACGAAATCTACAGAAGAGGTATTCAAGGTATGAAGCTTGATCATATGCTCTGGTTTTTTTAGCACTAAAGGGTGTGCAATGATGATGTCGTTCAACACAGATTTTGCTTTATCGATGTCATCGGAGTAACCAATACCAAAAACCATATCAACCCGTCTCACACGTTCTGCAGTGATGTTGTTGATCACATCCCCCCAGATCTTGTTGTTTGGGATAACCAAACGTTGGTTATCGATCGTTTGAACAGTGGTAGAGACTAGGTTCATGTCTTTTACAGTACCTTGAACGCCTGATACTTTAACCATGTCTCCAACATCGTAAGGACGATAGATCAAGATCATCAAACCCGATGCGAAATTCGACAACGTATCTTGCAACGCGAAACCAATAATGATGCCCGCGACACCAAAACCAGTGAGTAACGGAGCTAGCTCAATCCCAATTTGAGAGAGTGCGATAAGCAAACCGATAAAAACAACGGCTTTAGATGCGATTGATACAAAGAACTCCTGCATTAATAAGCTAAAGTCCATTTTTGAGTGCGACACACTTTTCCGGACCGTCTTACGAGTAATATTGGAAATTAAACGAGTCACATACAAAATGCCTAAAAATAAGGCGAGTTTGACAATAAAAGAGGGGGCGTTTTCAAAAGCCCATGAGCTCAACGAGCGAAGCCACCCATCCAACAATTCGAGCGCTACATCAACCTCTAACACATCGACATTGATATCACCTGTCGTGGTCAGTAGTACCCGCTTGTAGGAAGTCATATCCACGCCAAACGGTTCCATTAAAGTGATGGTCTTTTCTAAGCTCGCCACCATGGTACTAATACGTTCACTAAAGCGTTCAAGTTCGGTTTTAATGGCGGCTTTGTCTTCTTCACCAACAAAAGACAAACGCACCTCTAAGTCTTGACGCTGTGTGTCCGTGTATAAAATGGCATTAGTAAGATATTGAGAACGAGCGATTAGCGCCGTTTTTAACTCACTTTCATGGACAGTGACATCTACACCACGATTTTTCGACCAATTTAGTGTCTTAGCCAACTGCTGATAGTAAGTGTCCATCATTCGGACTCGTCTTTGGATTTGTAATTCGAGACGCTTTTGAACATCATTTTCAGCGGAAAGGCTTTCCTTGGTCATTGAAGCAATTTTAACTTCATTCAATGCCAGCAATTTTTGTAAAAGTTCAACCTGCTTAGCAAGAGTGACATCAAGCCCCTCTTTTGTATCAGATGATAACTGGGAAATAATCTCTTCTCGTAAGCTTTGGTTCTTACGCCTTAATATATCTTCCAGAAATGGTTTCTCAGCATCATGCGCCGTTTCTAGTGTTGCTAAATCAAGCAATAACTGCTCTTGTACTGCTGCTATTTTTTCAACGCTTTGTGCAAAACTGCCAAATGCTACAAACGTCAACATTAACAATAGACAACGCCAAACCTTCATCATACTAATCCTTACCATTGTCTACATCGACCCTATCAATAGTAGTAAAAAGAAGATGAATAACAAACATTTAAACGTATATTATGTTAAAAGTTTGCAAAAAATTAGTCGGCATCTAATATTTGAGAGTTCCAATCCCTTCTTATGATCTGTAGAGTACGCCCCACAAAGAACAACGGCCAATATCACCACTTAAACGCATGCACTAAAACGTCATCAGCTGGATGTTGGCTCACAGCAAGAGAGCATATAAATGAATAACGAACTTGATCTTATTGAGTCTCTAGAAGAGCTAGAAAAATTCTTAATTTCAGTGGAAGCCGGCGGCTTAGGCCTTGAAGGGGTTGAAGGCGTAGGTATGGCAACCAATAACGCAGATGGCCGCCACTTCGTCGCTGTATTCAATAGCAGCCACAAAGTTCTACTTGCACGTTGGATCACCCAAGAAGTGTTTGATAATGGCAAAGACCTAGTACGGAACGGTCCTCGTCGTACCCACTAAGGCGCTCTAATTAGTCGCGACGAAGCACTAAAAAACCAATTGAAAAAGCCCAATGTGATTACTAACGAACGATTGGGCTTTTTCATGTCTGACGCTTAAAGCACCTCATGTCTATTGCACTTTAGTACATATCAATGTCGCACCTCACCGCTTATATTGATGCTATTTAAATATAAACACGACTCATAGAAAAAAGAACAGATTATTATGAACTTAAGTTGGACGTTGGTGCCTTAGACGTTAGGCTTTGCATCTACCTAGCCTTGCCACTTTAACAATTTTATGACTTGTGGCACGAAGCAAAGTTATCTAAGCTAGCCTGCTTATAACCCGTGTTAAATACTAACTGATTCGATTACTGACTGATTTGCTGAATACACAACTGCTTTTTTTATCCCAACAGAACCGCCAACAAAGGCAATCGCTTTGGGCGCTTCTTCTTACCGGACTGGTTATCGTAACTTGTCTGGCGAGCACGCTATCGGCAAAGAAAGTAACAGTTTCCAACTTCCTTATTGGCCAATCAGTAATCGTTGGTGCAGAAACGAATGGCCCACAAGTGGTAGTCGCATCATTAGAGAGAATATCAGCACTATATGGCAGCGTGTTTGGCTCAGAAGCATCTAAAGCACTAACGGAGTCTAATTCGAACTCATGCAGTCTGAGCTCGAAAATGCTCAACTTTTCCACACCTAAAACAGGTTGGCTGACCCCTTTTATTTTATTTATCGCTGTCGCATACAGCTTGTCACCTCACATATCGAGATTGTCTAGAGATAACCATCTCTCTTCTCGACCTACGAAACACCGCTTACATCTAACGCACTGTATATTTAGAGAGTAAATAACCGGGCTACTACACCCTTTTATTTATTTTTTGGAGATACATTTGTGTACAACACACTAATAACTAAGTTTGTCGATTCTTTGGCATTCTCTATGCGTACATGCGCGAAAACCTTAGTCACTGCCCTTTTGGTTATGACGTCATTTACTGCTTTAGCACAGACTACGGGCTGGCTCAGCGCGCCTGAACATCCACCAGTCAAAATGCGAATGATGTCGACGGGTGAACAGTCGGATGACGGTTCTCAGATTCAAACCGTGTTAGATGTCGTGCTCGACGGCGACTGGAAAACCTATTGGCGTAGCCCTGGCGAAGGTGGTATACCACCAAGCTGGGACTGGTCTGATTCAACAAACATTGAGTCTGTAGAGTGGCATTGGCCAATACCTAAGTACTACGAGCAGCTTGGCGTCATGACGCTAGGCTACAAAAAGCACGTTAGCTTTCCTGTCACGTTAACCCTGAAAGACAACACGAAGCCTGCAATATTCAGGGCGTCGTTTACCTTTCCGTCGTGTACCAATATCTGTGTGTTAACCGATTACGACATCAAACTGCCGATCGACCCACAAGCATTAGCGCTCGATGAAGAAGCCATGTTCTTGTTCAATCAAGGCATGAGCCAATCTCCACGCGAAGCTAACCGCACGTCGGTGAACGGTCTGTTCTGGGATAAGAGTAAGCAACAACTAGTGACTCAGCTCATGAGTGAAGAAGGCTGGGATAAGCCGATGGTGTTGATTGATGGGCAAGAAGTGATTGATGACTTCTTCTCTCAGCCAACCGTTCATATCAATAACAACACAATGACTGCTGTATTCGATGTAAGTAATTGGCTCGGTGACGTCGACTTAACCGATCGCACGGTTAGCGTCACGGTTTCAGATATTAACTTTGCTGAAGAGATGACGGCGCAGGTTGGCTCAGAGCCTATTGCCTATCAATCAAGTAACACCAGCTTTATTGCGATGATTGGCTTTGCCTTAATTGGTGGCTTGATCCTCAATATCATGCCATGTGTGTTGCCGGTATTAGGAATGAAGCTAAACAGCATCATTCAAAACCAAGGGGCATCTAATCGTCATATTCGACTCTCATTCTTAGCTTCTGCATCAGGTGTCATTACATCATTTGCGCTGCTAGCCCTAGGTATGACCGCTCTAAAAATGGGGGGTAATGCGATTGGTTGGGGAATCCAATTCCAAAATGTTTGGTTTATCGGGTTCATGCTGATCATCACTTTGCTGTTCTCAATTAACCTGCTTGGGTTATTCGAATTCAGACTACCATCAGGTTTAAACACTTGGATGGCAACCAAAGGCGATGACTCACATTCAGGCCACTTTGTTCAAGGCATGTTTGCGACGCTGTTAGCAACGCCGTGTAGCGCGCCATTCTTAGGAACCGCTGTCGCGTATGCACTCGGAGCAAGTTACCAAGAGTTATGGGCTATCTTCATCGCACTTGGCATCGGCATGAGTGCACCTTGGCTTATTTTCGCCCTGTTCCCTAGCCTCACCCAACTGCTACCAAAGCCGGGCGCGTGGATGTTCAAAGTTAAGCTGTTTTTTGGCTTAATGATGTTCATTACCAGCCTTTGGTTAACAAGCCTTCTGAGCCCATTCATTGGTAAATTCCCAACTATCCTGCTGTCACTGTTTATCGTGATTTCAGTATTGGTTTGGATTGGCATGAAACTGGGTCGCAAGGTACTTATTCCTATTATGGCAACTACAACCTTGGTGTTTGGGGCTGCATTGATCGTCGGTAGTGTCACCGCTGAGAACTGGGCGACACCCATTGTTGACGATCTCGCTTGGCAAAAGCTGGATGCGAAGCAAATCCCTCAGTTAGTTGATGAAGGCAAAACGGTCTTTGTTGATGTGACTGCTGATTGGTGTATCACCTGTAAAGCCAACAAGATCGGTGTCATCCTTCAAGATCCTGTCCACAGTCACCTACAGCAAGAAGACATTGTTTTGATGAAAGGCGATTGGACAACACCAAGTGAAAGTGTCACTCAATACTTACAAAGTAATGGGCGATTTGGTGTGCCATTTAATATCGTCTATGGTCCTAGCTATAAAAGCGGTATTCCACTGCCTGTGCTCCTCGACAGTGACACTGTCGTTCAAGCCATCGACGCTGCGAGATAACTGATGAAGACTCCCAACAATGAAGAGAAATCTAGCGCGACTGAAGACAACGCTATAAAGGGTGAGGCCAAAAAGCCAAGTCGTCTTAAGAAGTGGGGAAAGGAACTGGTTTCAATGATACTGATCGTTGGCGTAGTTTCATTTGCCATGGACTTTTATCACAGCAGAAGCATGCCTCAGGGCGATGCGATTCCAATTGTGGATCAATCGCTCCAAGGCGAAGATATTGATGTTATCGAGCTAAGCAAAAATGGTAAGCCAGTCATTGTCTATTTTTGGGCGACTTGGTGTGGTGCCTGCAAATTTGTAAGCCCAACCGTCAATAGCTTCAGCGATTCCCATCAGGTGGTTTCGGTCGCTCTATCGTCTGGTCCAGACGAACGTGTCCAGCGCTACTTGGATGCAAAAGAGTATGACTTCCCTGTCATAAATGATCTTTCTGGCTCAATCAGCAGAAGTTGGGGCGTTAATGTCACTCCAAGCATCGTCATCATCAAAGACGGAAAGATCACTAGTATCGCAACGGGCGTAACTTCCCCTATTGGGCTTTGGATCAGAACCTATTTGGCATAACTCGCTTACAAAGAAAAAGCAGAGCAAAGCAAATAAATCGATTAAGCCAATTTAACAAACAATATAATTATCGCGAGCGCGACCCAATAAACGCGCACAATTATCAAGAATGAGAGAACAAATAACATGAAAAAACATCTGATAAGCACACTGATTTTGGGTTCACTAATGAGTGCTAATGCCTTTGCCGAGTTAAATAAAGAGCAAACTCAACAGCTTGAAGAAATTAATCAGTTTCTAAAAGAGAACCCTTCTACTATTTCGGGTCTGCATACCAGTTTAGAGCAGTATGTCGCGAGCCAAGCACAAGTGCAGAAAGCCCAAGCGGAAAGCCACGACTGGCTGTACAGCAATGACGCGCACCCAATCACAGGAAACCCAGATGGAAAATCGGTAATCATTAACTTTACCGACTATAACTGCCCTTACTGTAAACGTTTAGAAAAAGGCCTAGTTCAATTAGCTTCTGAAAATAGTGATATCAAAATTATCAATGTATACCTGTCATTTAAACAGCAACAAATAAACGAACTTAATACTAATGCCGCTCTATACGCTATGAAGGTTTGGAAATATAACCGCGAAGCCTTTACTGAAGTCGATAGGTTATTGATGGCGAAAAGCGGCCTCCATACAAAGGCTTCACTGCAAGCTGTGGCAAAGAAAACAGGAACAGAAGCACAACTGAACACCACTTCAGACCAAAGCAACACACTGATGACAAACCATCAAACCTTTAGCGCATTAGGTTTAACAGGCACACCAACGCTGATGATGAATGGCCAGGTCTTACCAGGCTATGTGCCTTACGACCGATTAAAAGACATCGTGGATGACGCTTTCTAATTGAGTGTAGAAAGGTTGTGAGTCTTAGCAAAAATTGAAGATGAAATTGATAAAGCCTACTTGCGTTAACCCGCAGTAGGCTTTTTTATGCGTTTCGAATGGCAAACCTAGCCACTGTCTAACTTATTACTAGCTCAATAAGCGGCACACCAACGCACCCGGCTCTCTTAGTGCATCCACGTTATAACTGAGTACACGGCCAGAAGACGGCGCGTGATAACGACGACATTCATTGCCGAACGCATCATATTGGATGGCTAACAGATCATCTTGCTCCACGCTTTGCAAAAGCTCGACTTGAGGCAGAACAAAACCACCAATATCAGCGCGAATGGACACAACGTTGTTGCCTTCAATCCAATCCATGCTTGGCAGTTGCTTTGCCTCTAACGGATGTTGTCCATCGACCTCAAGCATCTCGTAATAGGAGAGCATATTTAATACGCCATCTACCGCTCTTTGAATCATGTCTGGTTGAGTAAACTTACCCATCCCGACTTCTACAGTGATGCTCGGAATACCACTGCGATTCCAAACTGTTTCAAGAATCCCAGGGTCGCCGGGATCATTAAGAACACAATCTGGTTGCATCAGTCTCGCCATCTCCAAACATTGCTCGATTCGATAATCAGCGAAAACATAAAGTGGGTATACCGCACCACGAGTTTGGGTGTGGAGGTCAACGGCAAATGTTGCATTGTGCTTGAGTAAGCGCTCCCACAGTGACGCAACAAAGCGTTCCGCTGCTAGTCCGTGGGCATCGCCAGGAAAGAGTCGGTTGAGGTTGGCAGGGCATGAACCCGGATCGGAAGAGATGAAGTCACGACTGTGATTTAGCAAACCAGACAAGTTCACCGTAGGTACAATTGTCACCGTACCATTCAGTGTTTTACCCACCAAGTCTCTAATAATTTGTTGTGCAGCCAGTACACCATTTAGTTCATCGCCATGAATACCAGCGGTAACCATAAGCTTAGGGCCGTCTTGGCTGCCTTTGAAAACAGAAACTGGCATGTTTTTAGGTTGCCCGAGCCCATCACTGGTCACTTGGAACCAAAACTGATGCGCTCCAACGGGTAGATCTTCAACATTCAAGGAGCCTATAACCTGCCTGCCTTGTAAAACATCGCCTAAGTACTCTGTTTTCATCCAACTTTCTCCGTCTTGTTGAGCAAAATATATTCTCTTTTTAAGTTTTTGCATCATAGAGGATATCGTAACCAGTACAAGCAGTTAATTGATCCGCAAGCTCTACTCGATACATAAACTCCGTTCATATTATTCTCACATATTTCAAAGTAAGCCCTTCAAAGAGACGGTTGCAAAACTTCAAGCTTGTATGTCTATTTACAAACCACTCAACCAATTGAAGTAAAAGTGCAATAAAATCAACACTTAAAAAGTTCCTCATTCACGAAAATGTAATTCTATAGAAATGAAAGCTTAATTTATCTGCTCTAAATTAGCTTCATATCGACACGAAGGGCACATTGCTCGCGGATATTTAAAATATAAGGTAAGTGATTATGAAAAAGGCAGTTCTAGCTTCTGCAGTGGTAGCGGCACTAGTTTCAGGTTCATCTCTAGCAGCAACCGTTTACAGCTCTGATGGTACTGAACTTAAAATTGGCGGTCGTGCAGAATTCCGTGGTGATTTCATCGGTTCAGGTGGTGCTGAAATAGACGGTTCAATGAAAAACAAGAGCCGTGTTCGCTTAAATGTTGGTGGTAATACAGAAATCAACGATAGCTTATCTGGCTTTGGCTTCTACGAAGCAGAACAAAGCGTAAACTCCTCAGCTGACAATGATGAAACCGATAACTTTAAGCAACGTTATATGTATGCGGGCTTTGAAGGTGACTTCGGTGCAGTATCAGTAGGTCGCCAAGATACAGCAGCAGCTCAAATTTCAGAAATGTCGGACGTTACCATTTTCTCTGGTGATCAAAAAGCCTTCATTAATGCCGGCGACGAGCAAGTCAACAACACGTTTGTATATGCTTACGATGCTGATGCTCTTTCTTTAAAAGGAAGTTTAATTGCTGGTGAAGACAAAGATACAAACGGTTACGGTGTCTCTGGTATTTACACTCTACCTATGGGGTTAGGTTTTGGCCTTGGTTATTCAGGCAATGACAACGGGGCTGGAAATGGTTCAGCAACGGCTGTAATCGCTGGTATTAACTATAAATTGGATGCCCTGTACTTAGGTGCAACTTATACGATGGGCGACCTTGACGACAAGGCTAACACTGAATTCTCTGGTGTAGAAGTTGCCGCGAAGTACAAACTAACCAGTCAGTTTGAACTCGCAGCTCTTTACCAAAAACAAGAAGAAGATGCGTCTCAAAACGTAACCGTAGATACCGCTGACTTCTTCGAGTTAACGGGTACTTACAAATTCAACAAATCAATTCGCACATACATTGCTTACCAACTAAACAACTTAGACGAAGTGAAAGATGCGACGACAGGCCTAACCACTCAAGGCGAAGATACACTTCGTCTAGGTGTACGTTACGACTTCTAATCTAGATTTACTTTAGCTATAAATAGAAAGGTTGAGCATTTGCTCAACCTTTTTTGTTATTCAAATATTCTAACCAACTTCAGCAATGCTTTTTCTGGTTTCGTGGTGTTAAATCCGTATCATACGACCAACCATATCAAACAATTAGAAACATCATGTCACAACACCATCCGATCCAAGGCGCTAGCTGGATGCTAACCGCTGGTTTAGCCTTTGCCGTGATTAATAGCCTGACCCAAATCGCGAGTATTCACTTCGGACTGACTTCTACCACCGTCGCCGTCATTCAATACGCCATCGCGTTGTTCGCCATTCTTCCTTACTTAAAAACGTTAGGCATTCGTCGCGCGCTCAGAACCGATAACCTCAAACTGCATGTATTTCGTGTTTTTTTATCGGTTATCGGTATTCAGCTTTGGATATGGGCGTTAGCTTATCCTGTACCTATTTGGCAAGGTATTGCTCTTCTCATGACTTCGCCATTGTTTGCAACCATAGGTTCTGGGCTTTTCCTCAAAGAGAAAGTGGGCGCAGCTCGTTGGGGCGCAACCTTGGCAGGCTTCGCCGGTGCTATGGTTATTCTCGAACCATGGTCCGAAGATTTTAGTTGGGCAACGTTACTACCGGTTGGCGCGGCTTTCTTTTGGGCATGCTATTCACTGATGGTGAAAAAGCTCTCCTCACAAGACAGTCCTTCAACTATGGTGGTTTACCTTTTGCTATTGATCACGCCATTTAACATCTTGTTGGCCGTGCCTGATTGGCAAACGCCAAGCGGTGGGACCATTTGGGTTATCTTAATCGTTATCGGTGTTATGACGGCCCTGGCTCAATGGGCGATTGTAAAAGCATATTCCGTCGCTGACGCTTCTTTTGTTCAACCGTTTGATCATGCAAAATTACCACTCAATGTACTGGCTGGCTGGCTGGTATTCAGCTGGGTTCCACCAGGCCGCTTATGGTTAGGGGCAGCAATTATTATTGCATCTGTTGCGTTTATTACTCACTGGGAAACAAAAAAGCCGGCGAAAGTTAATAAAATTTAAGGCCAATGAAATAAATACGTCTACAGTCCGTTCTATATTGATAAGAGAATTTTAAGCGAGATCGTAACCATGAAGAAACCAGTCAAGATTACACTATACCGTTGGGCAGGCAGCTGGGGGCCATTTAAAGTAAACATCCCATGTGGAGAATGTACCCTTACCAAAGACATTCTAAAGGATACTTTTGAGAATGAATTGGCCGATGTCGATGTCGAACTAGAAGTGAAAGATTGGTTATCTCACTGGTGGGAACCGCTAAAACTCGGTTCTTGGCATGCGCCTATCCTTGTCGTTGAAGGTAAGGTCGTCAGCCAAGGTGAAGCTCTTAATCGTGGCGTGCTAGTTCAGTCAGTAATCAAAGAGTGGACCAAACGAGACAACCTAAAAGGCAACATCGTTTATGGCAAAGCGACCTGTCCATTCTGCGTTAAGGCAAAGAAAATGCTTGATGAAGCGGGGGTTGAATACCAATACCACGATGTCGTAAAAGACAGCGCCGCTCTATATCGTATGATCCCAGAGGTGAAAGCGCACATTGGTAATAAAACACCAGTTACGGTCCCTCAGATTTGGCTTGATGGGAAATACATCGGCGGTGCAGACAACTTGGAAGCATGGATGAAAGAAAATGGTCTAAATTCCATTCCAAACAATGTTGTCGATTTATCTAATCAATCAGCAAGCTGATCTCGCTTAGAGAGAGTTAGACTTCCGATAATTAACTAACAATGTTTTGTTGTACCTATCCACAACAAAACAGAGCCATAAAAGTCATCGATAGCTAAAACGAAAAAGGCCTTAAACTGCAATGAGTTTAAGGCCTTTTAAAATTCCGTTTGGGAAAGTGCTTATTTAGCCATTTTCTGCTTCATTCGCTTAAAAAACGATGGTTTCTTTGGCTTTGGCTTGCCGTATAACGCTTCGTGCATCATGTTTTTTGCTGCAATTTGACCAAGGTATACATTGCCTAGTTCGTAGTTCATGCTTATCTCCGCACTTAATCAACTTCATTGTTCGCGGATTCTACACTTAAAACGCCCAAAAACAAGACTTAGATCACACTTTAATGTAACAGACCCATTAAGTTACAATCAAAATATTCATTTAAACATCCATAAAAAAAGCAGCTCAAGAGAGCTGCTTTAAAAATAGTTTTTCTAGAAACCTAATTGCTTAGAAACCTAGCTGCGCTTTGGCTGTCTGTAAGTTTTACCCGCAATTTGGTATGTGTCTTTTTGCTTTAATTCGAACATAGTTTCAAAGAACCAAGCTGCAAATTTGATTAAGTCATCGCCTTCATTCATAACATGTTCGATGTACTCTTGCTCTTCACCCTGTTCGTTTTCTTGAAGCGTCACGTGGTAAATACGTTTTTCACCTTCTACTTCCGCTAGCGCAAATTGACCAGTCAGTGATGCGGCAGCCTCAGCGACTTCAGTGTCCTCATTAGATTTCAATAGCTCAAGCGCTTGAGGCAGGCCATCTAGTGCGCAAATAGCTTTTACCAGTACTTCAAATTCATTTTGCTGCATGTTTTTTACCTATTAAGTGGACCGAAGTATTGTAGGAAACCATCAACATAAATACAACGCTTTAACGATGAACTATGGAGTGCTCGTTGTTGAACTGTATTCAACCTCTGTTGCACCAAATTTCTTGTCCATTCTGACTGAAGACCAAAGCACTCCTCCCATAATAGTCCCAATGACCAAGTAAAATACGCCGAGTTGCAGGTGATTTGTCACCCAACTTTCAACCAAGTATCCACCTAATAAACCTGCCAAACACATCTGAATTGAGCCTGACAGAGCAGAAACTGCACCCGCTTGATTTTTATGAGGCTCCAGCAACATGCTGATAGAAAGCGGGAACGATATTCCCTGAGCTATCGCCAACCAAGTAAATGACCATACTAGATTGAAAATTGTTAGCTCATGCGTAAGCAACCAACTTCCTGAAGCCATAACAATCAAAATCGCAAGGCTCATCAGCTGCGGTGTACTAAACCTACGATGAAGTAAGTTTAACGTAACGCTCCCAATCAATAACCCTGCTGAAGGCACAATCATCAAAGAACCATATTCGGCCGCAGTCAAACCCAATTGCTCTTGCATTAAGAATGGAAACAACGACAACGAAACCAAACTCGCCATATAGCTCATCCAGTTATAACTGGCACTGGTCAACACTTGGCGATTGGTCAACAAGTGCCCGTAGTTCTTCACCACCTGGCAGGCATCAAAACGGCTCTTTCTGTATGGCAAAGTTTCATGCAGAACAAAGTAACCCAGCGTGAATATCGCTAATAAGTACAATAAAACGAACAGGAACACCGCCTGCCAACCGAGATGAAATGAAATCCAACCACCAAATACCGGCGCAATAATTGGCATGATCGAAGCGGTAATGGAGATATAAGACAACGCTTTGGTAAGCTGAGAACCATCATAGCTATCACGAAGCACACTTCGTCCTAGAACCGAGGCGCTACCCGCCCCTAAACCTTGAAGTAACCGGCCGACTTCCAACGCCATCATATTGTCGGAAAATACGAAACAAACAACGGTACCAATCAGATAAACCCCCTGACCCAACAAGAAGATAGGCCTTCTTCCTACCGCATCAGACATCGGCCCGTAAAATAGCTGAGACAAACCAAACCCAACCAGAAACAACGTGACGAGTAGTTGTACTTCTACCTGAGTAACACTTAAGTCAGAAGAAATTAACGGCAGTGCTGGCAAGTAGATACTCACACCTACTTGCCCCGTAGCAATGATCATCATCGCTAAAAGTAACGGCGTTTTTTTAAAGATCAATTGGCTCAAAAAATTCCCTATTCGTTCGATTTTCATTCATAAAATAAGTTTACATTCAAAACCAATAATTGATAATTAACCAAATTGGAATTTAATTAGGTCCAGATAGGAAATAATATGGATTGGATTCTTAACGTAAAAAGTTATGTAAAAGTGGTGGAAGAAGGCAGCTTCAATGGCGCGGCGCGCAAACTCAATACCACCAGCTCAGCGATCAGCAAAAGAGTAAACTGGCTAGAAGAGCGCATCGGCACCCAACTTTTAAAGCGCACCACTCGATCTATCAGCCAAACCGAGGCCGGTGCACTTTTCTATCAACGAGCGAAAGATCAGCTCGATAGTTGGCAGTCCATTATTGATGAAACTCGCTCGGTTAACCAAACCCCTGCTGGCCTATTAAAAGTTGGGGCTACCATTGCGGTTGGTTCTAAATTCTTAGTTCAGTACTTAGATGATTTTTTGGAGAAATATCCAGACATAAGAGTACAACTTATCACCACGACTCCGGGTCAATTACCTGAACTAGGCTTGGATCTCGTGATCAGTCGTGAGCTGGAACAACTCAATTCATTAAGCTTTAAGAAAACCCCGCTTTTCGAACACAAAGCCAGCTTTTATGCATCACCCGACTATCTAACAAAACATGGTCACCCTACCTGCGAGCAGGATTTAGAACGGCATAACTCATTGATCTGGGGTGAGCGCCCGATTAGAGAAGTAACGCTAACCAAAGGCCAAAGGGTTACCTTGAACGGGAACTTTGCAACCACCAACCCAGAAGCACTTTTTCATGCCGCCAAACGAGGAATGGGAATACTTCTGACCATTAACGCAATGATAAAAGAAGAGCTCAAGCAAGGGACATTAGTTCCAGTATTGCCAAATATCACGGCTGATGAAGTGATGGTTTACGCTTACTACCCTAAGCTTGATTACTCACATACACGAACCAAGCTGTTTTTGGACCATCTGAAAGATCGATTAGACAAAGAGCGCAGTACTCTGGCTCTGTGAAATAAATCACATTTAAATTTGAAAAGTTATACAACACGGCCAATAATAAACTAGACGCATAAATATTATACAAGTATGCACATATACAGCTTACAAATAGGTTCTGGTTAACTACGGATGGTGACTATGACTCAACATACGCATAACAGCATGATAGATGCAGAACGCATTGGTCGTTTACTTAAATTAGAAGGCATCGACCTTCTAGAGTCGGCCGTGCTCATTTTGCACCAAATGTTCGGCACTCAATACACCACCATCATTGAGAAAAAGTACTTTCCAGATCAGATGGTTCCTTTTGGTTATAGCCCATTCGGACCATGTACTACATGATAAAATCAACGCACGTCACGGTCACATCTACCAACAAGCTGTCCATCAACAGCACCCAGACTGTTCATTCGCTCAATATATCATTCAGTCGTTGCCTACATCGGCATTTAAGCAGGAAATCACCTCACAGAACTCAATTGCAATCCCTACTCGAACTCAGAGTGGCGAGGTCATGGGTGTGCTGTTTTCTACGTTTACTTCTCCTCTTAACCCGAATCAGTTGCAAAACGTGATTAAACACCATCAACTTTTCGCAAACATCGTCATCCACACACTAAGGGAAATATGGTTCAACGAGCGTTCTGAGCAACTGGTCAATCAACTCAGTTATGAAGTATCACACGATAGCTTAACTGGGTTACTAAACCGAAGTTGCTTATCGGACACTTTGGAATCGATTACTCAACAGAGAAGCACCCCATTCACATTAGCCTTGCTCGACGTAAATAGTTTCAAAGCCATTAATGATATGCACGGTAATTATATTGGCGATAAAGTGCTTCAGTACGTAGCAGAGACCTTACGCCGAACCATACCCGAGAACAATCTGACTTTCCGGACGGCAGGAAACGAATTTGCCTTCATTACCTACCATTCAGACCCTATTTTTATCTGTGAGCAGATATTGGCCAAAATAAAAAAGGGTTACAATAGCGTCGATATGAAAGTCGCTTTCGACATCAGCATTGGTATTGCTCGCTCGGAAGGGAGCAACAAAGACGTAGAACAAATAATTTTTAACACCAGTTTGGCTCTAAAAGAGTGCAAGCAAAGACAAGATACTCACATTCAATGTTATGACACCCATCTAATATCTCGCTACCAAAGAAAAACGGAGTTGGTTGCGGCTTTACGAAATGAACTTGAAAGTGCAACTTCACCTAGCTTTACACCGAATGGAAATGACAATGAAATGTACGTGGTTGTGCAGCCAATCGTTGGTCAAAGTGAAAAGCAATGGGAATACTTCGAGGTACTCACTCGTTGGAAAACGGCTAAGCATGGCAATGTATCGCCAATGGAGTTCATCAAAGTCGCAGAAGAGTCTGGTCTTATTGTTGAACTGGGTGAACATATTATCGATCTGGTTTGTCGCGCAAAAACAACATTAGAAAAGGGGTTAGGCTATAAAATTAAGCTTGGGATAAACTGTTCGGCTCATGAGCTTAGCGATTCCAAGCGTTACATCTCCTATCTCACTCGAACCATTGAGCGACATAACTTTAAAGCAAATGAGTTTGTTATCGAGCTAACTGAAACGGTGCTGCTATCTCCCACCAAAGAGACAAAATCGGCACTCAACTATCTACGAGAGCAAGGCTTTTCGATCGCGTTAGACGATTTCGGTACTGGTTACTCGAGTTTGAATTACATCCACAGTTACCCTATCGATTGCATCAAAATTGATGCAACCTTTATTCGAAACCTGCTAACGAATTCGACATCTGAGAGTGTTGTTTGGCTGATTATTCAATTGGCTCATAGGCTTGATTTGTCATTAGTTGCAGAGGGCGTTGAGAAACGTGAGCAACTAGAAAAATTGCACGCCATGGGATGTGACAAGATCCAAGGGTACCTCTACTCACCACCTATGCGACCAGAAGCTATCATCAGTTATGTTATTCACTCAGAATCTCTCATGACCTAAAAAGCTAGGCCAGAGCCATACCTTATCCAAAGCTCAAAAAGCCACGAAGCATTACTAGATACTTACATATTTAGTAAAGAATTCGTGGCTTTTGGGAATACAAAGAAGTACATCAGTTAACTATTGTTAGACTGAGTTTCCAGAGCTTTCTTTAATAACTTATCTACCTCATCTCTAGCGGCCACAAACGTTGCTTTTTCTTTTTGAGGTACAGAATTGGCCATCGGGATATTCGCTCTCATCGCGTCGACAGGACGACCGCGTTCGATCAATTCGTAATGTAGGTGCGGGCCAGTCACTCGACCAGTTTTACCGGACAAACCAATACGCTGACCACGAGATACCGTTTGCCCTTTACGAACGAGGATCTTGCTCAAATGTAAATAGCGCGTTTTGTAAGTGCTGCTGTGTTGAATAACCACGTAGTTACCCGCGTATGGATGCTTACGAGTCATCACCACTTTGCCATCACCCGTTGCTTGAACTGGCGTACCAATTGGCGTCGCGAAATCCGTACCGTTATGTGGTGAAACTCGACCAGTCACTGGGTGCAAGCGCTTAGGGTTAAATTGAGAACTTTGACGCCAACCACTGCTCACAGGGTAACGTTGGAACGCGCGTTGTAAGCTATCACCATTAGCATCATAATATTGTCCGTCGATATGTAAATACGCAGACACCACACGATTACGATTCATGATCTTAATGGCTTCAATTTCACGTTTTCCGGTAGCAACACCATCTACAAATTGTGCTTTCTGAAGCACTTCAAATTGATCGCCTGCACGTAAATCTCGGCTAAAATTCAGCTTATCCTTAAGCAGAGTAACAATATGGTCAATCTCGATACTGTTCAGGCCAGCTTTATTTGCCGACATAGAGAAACTGCCTTGAATATTACCCACTAGAGGCTTTTGCTTCCAGTCACCAGGAATAGAGATATCTTCGAATTCATAGTTGCCATCTTCAAGTCGTCGATAAACAACTTTGTCAGCAACGCTAAATTTAAGCTCCATTTTGGAAAGCTCGCCTGTTGCCTCATCACGCCAAAAGCGCAATGTGTTACCTGGGCGAAGCGTGTCCAACGCAAGAAAGTTCAAATCGGTCTCCATCACGCTCATCATAGATTTATAAGAAAATCCAAGCTGATTGAAGATGCTACTCAAGTTATCACCCGTTTGAATTTGATACTCAAACGTCGGCGGCTCAATAACAACAGCAACAGAAGAAGGTGACAGAATAGACTCAATAACGGTTGAGTCGGGTAAATCAAGATCGATCGTTTTCGTCAGATCCGATTGTGACGATTGCAGAGCAACACCAATCGCTGCAATAAGTGGCAGTCCTAAAATAGCTACTTTTTTTACAGGTGAAAGCTCAGCAAACGGAGAGGGAAATATTTTTGAATACACGGTAAACAAGTCTTTCTACGATATAAAAGCATAGGATATGCTTTTCGGACGCATAAATCATCAATACATTGCAATAATATGATGCGAATCTTGCTCTATCCCGCTAAGTCATTGAGTTATAAAAAGTGAAAAATCGTTTCACTATAAATAAAATTAACAGCTAAATTGAGAAATAAAAAAGCAGAAACGGCTAGCTACTGCTTTTTATTTATCTACGTTATTTTGTATCGAACAATTAATAAACACCGCGCATTAATTGCTGTTATTAAGCAAATCGCGACCTTAACTCACCAATCCCTTCTCACTATTAAAGTAAAACGATTTGAACCGAAAAACACAGCCTTATGCTTACAATAAGTGTCCAGAAATTAGGCTGGAATCGTCGATACCAAACAGTTGTCTTGACCAAATTCGTTAGGGATATAACGGTCAGCATTCACGTCATTCACCCATTGTTGGCCATCAACTAAGTAGCGAAATTGAAACTCGCCATCTTTAGGTAGGCGAGTTTTGAATTTGTACACTTTCCCTTTCGCCATTTTTTTCATTGGCGTGGCTTTCCAATCAAGAAAGTCAGCAACGATGAATACTGAGTTCGCTTCTTGAGCTTCTAGCTCAAAGGTCACTTCAACTTCGTCTTTCGTCTTAAAAAAACGTTTACTAATCATTCGCAAGCTCCATTTGTAAAAGTAAGCAGACACAAAGAATGTCTAAATTTCATTCAATCTATTAAGATAATATGTAATTTGACTCACATAAACAACACATCCTTGTGCTCGCAAAAATGTTACTACTTACCAATTGATTGTGTATCAAAAGAAAAACTCATTAACACCTTTTCAGAAGGGGTTTCTGCAAATGATTGTTCCGCAGAATGTTGAGTAAAACCGATAAAACCTTGCCCTGTGAGTTTATTCTGTGATTTTGAATCTGACTGTTGGGCAACATCTAAAGTCTGAATTTTCACGCGATCACCCAAGAAAAGTTGGTCAACCAACACCACACGGCTTCGTTGCTGGTCATGCTTAAAGAGGCCAAGGTAATAGAATACGCCGCTGCCTTGATTCGATATCCACATAGGTGCAACAAAGAAATTCGCTTCGCCTAGCGTCACGGCTGCCAGGCTTTTTGTATCGACGGTTGCTACACCGCGCTCAACACCAGAGTCATAACGACCAAACGCGATTGCTTTTGGCGCGTCGACTTCATTAATAAAGGCGTATGCGTTGGTTTCTGGAACTTTAATTGTCCATGGGTTAGTGGTCTTCAAATCAAAAACGGTTTCAACCACTGGGTCATAACTGACTTGTGAAGAAGGAAACTTCGCCAAAATCTCTTCATCACTTAAACTAAAGCGATAAACACCCGCCAATATGACCACAACTAACATGACGATAGGAATCAGTAAAATCAGAGGTATAGGTAAGATTTTCTTTTTCATGAGCAATTGTATTCTTTTGTTTTCATCCAGTTGTGCAGACCATAAAGGGCTTTAGTATAATTATCAATACAGGGTTAACCAGAAGTGAAACATAGATGGATATCAAGCATATTAAAGATAGAAATATCAGAAGTTGTGAATGCCGCTGTGGAGCAGTCAACCTAGTATGCCGAGGTGAGCCCCAGCGAACCTCTGTATGTCATTGCTATGAGTGTCAGAAACGTACTGGAAGTGTGTTCGGCGTTCAAGCTCGGTTCCCAATTGAACAGGTCACACTGAGCGGAGAAGTGACCTATTTTTCACGCATCAGCGATACGGGCAGTGAAGTCACTTATCAATTTTGCCCTCAGTGTGGCACCACCATGCTTTTACAATCCGTTGCCGCCGTCGATTTTTATGTCGTCCCACTCGGGCTATTTAAAGAACAAGATTTTCCACTTCCTAGCTTTTCCGTTTATGAAGAACGTAAATACGGCTGGGTTAAGTTTGAGCACCAAATGAGCCATTACAACTAGCTTGTAACTGATCTTTATCCTTATCTTTGTCTTTATATAACGGTGCACTTTTTATAACGACAAACTTCTTTTGAGCGACAGGCTGCGTAATAGCTACAGTATCTTAGTAGCGACAGTCCGCATTATAACAATGCTTCATCGAAACAAACTGCAATACTGTTGCCTAAGATCAAACATGAATGCCCTACAACACTAGCGTATCTTTTTGCGAGCGTTATAATCTTGTTCCTCTATTTAACCCGGAGTGAACCACATGATTTCTAAGCTACCTCGTTGGGTTGAATACGGTGCCTTACTCTTAGCAGGCCTTGCCGGTAGCGTTAATTCTATTGGATTACTTGGCTTCCAACATCAAGCCATATCCCATGTTTCGGGCACCATGTCTTTACTAGGCAGCAGCCTGCTCACTCCAACTTCGGCTTCCGTGCACCTTTTATTGGTGATTATGAGCTTTATGTTAGGCGCTGCTTTCAGCGGGTTCTTTATTGAAAACCAAGCTCTGAAGCTAGGACGCCGCTACGGTGTCGCACTGTGTATTGAAGGTGGGCTGCTGTTTTTGGCACTTTGGGCACTATTACAAGGCTACACCTCTGGCCAATACTTCGCTTCAGCCGCATGTGGTTTACAGAATGCGATGATCACCACCTATAGTGGCGCAATCATTCGTACTACGCACATGAGCGGAATCATTACCGATCTTGGAATCATGATTGGCGCTCGCCTAAAAGGTATGCCCTTTGATCGCCGTAAAGCCAAACTGCTGATGTTCATCGTCGTCGGTTTTCTATTTGGTGGCTTAACTGGCGCTTGCTTATTCCAACACTTCGAAATATTAGCCCTGGCTTTCCCTGCCTCTTTTGCCTTTATTATTGCGTTTAGCTACTGGCTCTATTTAACTTATCGAACTGAAGCCCCAGTTAACTAATAAATATCTGGAAATATATCCTCAAGATACGTAACATTCACAACACTTTATTCCAAAGTAACGCAGAGTCGCAGAATAAGCATCCTGAATATTTAGCGATATTTGATGAATAGTATTGCAAGCGATATTAATACTGGGTAGTCTTGCATCCTATAAGAAAATACGGATGTTTAGTGGATAAAAATGCCAAGGATGTGGCTTTTTTACGTGTAGAAATTCGAGAACAATAACATGTCTAACAACACGAATACTGATCCAACAGAGAAATCTAAAGGCAGTTTCTGGGTTTTCTTAATCCCATCATTGATTGGTTTATTCCTTTTCATGGCGCCAATCAGCTATCAAGGTGATCTCACCATCCCTGTCGCTATCTTGGCGAAATCAATCCAAGCGGTTTTCGGTGAATATCTAGTCTCTATTATCACTGCGATCGTTGCTTTTATGTCTGTCACTTCAGTATTGAGCACGATTTTCAAGCCTACATTCATTACATCCAGTTCATTTTTAAACGGTCTGTTCAACCCCTCTCCTTTATGGCTGTCGGTTCGCCTCATTGGTGGTGCTGCAGCGCTGATGACTTTTTTCCAAATAGGTCCCGAAATTATTTGGGAAGAAAATACGGGCGGCCTAGTCTTAGAGGGCCTGCTTCCAACACTTTTCTCCGTATTTATCTTTGCTGGTTTACTACTGCCCCTACTACTGAACTTTGGTCTATTAGAACTTTTTGGTACCTTGCTAAGTAAAGTAATGCGTCCGATCTTCAACCTACCGGGCCGCAGTGCTATCGATTGTATGGCTTCTTGGTTAGGAGACGGTAGTGTTGGTATTCTGCTGACAAGTAAACAATACGAGCAGAGATTCTATACTCAACGTGAAGCAGCAGTTGTTGGTACCACTTTCTCAGCAGTATCTATTACATTCAGCCTTGTGGTTATTGCACAAGTAGAGCTAGAACACCTATTCCTGCCTTTCTACGCAGCGATCTGTTTAGCTGGCATTGTGGCAGCTGTTATCATCCCTCGCCTTCCACCACTAAGCATGAAGAAAGATACTTTCATTGATGGTAGCAAGCCGAACAAAGATGCTGACGCGATCCCTGCTGGCCACTCAACATTCTCTTGGGGTTTTGAGTTAGCGGTAAATAAGGCATCACAGGTTAAGTCTGCTAAGTCAGTATTTTCTGAAGGTGTGCGTAACGCCGTAGATATGGTATTTGGTGTATTACCTGTTGTTATGGGTCTCGGTACCATGGCATTGGTAATTGCGGAATACACGTCTGTGTTCTCAATCCTAGGTCAGCCTTTCATTCCATTCTTAGATCTACTTGGTGTACCAGAAGCGGTAGCAGCGTCTGAAACTATCGTCGTTGGTTTTGCGGACATGTTCATTCCAGCAATCCTTGCCGCTTCTATTGACAATGAAATGACTCGCTTTGTTATTGCCGCTATGTCAGTCACTCAACTGATTTACATGTCTGAAGTGGGCGCTCTGCTTCTCGGAAGTAAGATTCCAGTGAACATCTTAGAACTGTTTATTATCTTTATTTTACGTACGTTAATTACGCTTCCAATTATCGCTGGTGTAGCTCATTTAATATTCTAAATTAGAGACTACTGATGTAAATCAGTAAAGACACAGTTTTGTAAAGCCTCATTTTTGTGAGGCTTTTTTTACTGAATATATTCATATCCCCATTTTAAATCTTATCAAAATATAAAACTGGCATATCATTTAATTTCATATGAATTGACTCATTTCCTATTTTCTTAATAAAAAATCACACGCATAAACGTCTAACTAATAAATACTCAAGTTAACTAACTCAGGCTGAACTGAGCTTTAAATCATTGAATAGAATAATAAAAATAACGATGTTTTGATTGAATGATTTTCATGCTGTGTGAATTGTTATATTTTTGTAGTCTATTTTGTGAATTTACATTCAAGTAAATTTCAGTTTCGTCGATATATATAATTAGAAAAACACGATTAACTTTAGTCTTCGCAAAGCCTGTGAGAAGGGGAATATTCAATGAAATTTAGCCATAAGGTGGTTGCTGCATCATCAGCCTTGCTGCTAGTAACAGTATCATTGCTTTCAATACAACAACTTTACACCGTAAGAAGTGCTGTAGAAAACCACGTCAATGCGAGCCTAGAAGAAATGGTCTCTGGAGTCAGGAATACCGTAGTCTCAGAGATGAACGCCAAGAAAGCGTTGGCGCAATCGACGACTGAAGTCATCGAAATCAACCCTCAAGATCGTACCTACGTAAAAGAAATCTTAGAAAAGCCTAAACTTAAAAACAGTTTCCTTGCGGTTGGTTTTGGTTATGAAGCAAACGGTTTCGTCATTGAAAATGATGACGGTTGGGACGCCGGCCCTGATTACGACCCACGAATTCGCCCTTGGTACATTGATGCTAAATCCAAAAACAGTTTAGTTGTTACCGCGCCTTATGTGGATGCATCAAGTAAGAAAGTCATTATCTCAGTGGGTACGCCAGTTAAAGACAACGGCCGCTTCACTGCTGGTATGTTCTACGACCTAGAATTGACCAACCTTGCTACTTTAGTAAACCAAGTGAACTTGTTTGATGCGGGCTACCTATTCCTGGTCACAGCCGACGGCACGACAATTGCCCATCCGAATGCTAAAAACAACGGTGAAACGCTCTCGAGCTACATGCCACAAGCTAACATTCGCGAAGGCTCTCAAGAAATTGAAGTCGACGGCAAAATGTTCCTAGTGAACTTCACGCACATCCCAAGTGAAGATTGGTATATTGGCGCAATTCTTGATGAAGAGATCGCTTACCAAGCCGTTGCAGATCTCAAGAACAGCTCGATGATCTATTCGTTGATAGCGGTAATTCTCAGTATCATCGCACTGACGATTCTAATACGTGTGTTAATGCGCCCACTTGATGCACTTAACCACGCGATTCAAGATGTCGCAAGCGGACAAGGTGACTTAACCAAACGCCTAGATACGAATACAGATAAAGAGTTTTCTGACCTAGCAAAAGGTTTCAATACCTTTACT
The DNA here is from genome assembly GCF_000972265.1 of Vibrio sp. ECSMB14106. Lineage (NCBI taxonomy): Bacteria > Pseudomonadati > Pseudomonadota > Gammaproteobacteria > Vibrionales > Vibrionaceae > Vibrio > Vibrio sp. ECSMB14106. Next base: position 96,959 of record NZ_LAUM01000004.1, read on the forward strand.
GAAAATCTGCAGAACCAAATAATTCAATCGAAAGCGATTGGTATCGAGATTAAGCGTGGTACTGAAATCACGGTTAAAGGTGCGGGCGAATCAGCAAACGCAATGAACACTCAACTGCAAGAGCTGGAACAGCTAGCAACAGCAATGAACGAAATGGCGGTTACCGCGACAGAAGTAGCAAACAACGCTCAAGGCGCGGCGGCGGCGGCTCGTGAAGCAGATGAAGCAACGTTAGACGGAACTTCTGTAGTCAGTGACACCACTCAAGCGATTGATAACTTATCAGCTCGTATCGACCAAGCCGTTGCAGAAGTACAGGTACTTGAATCAGCAACCGCGAACATCGAAACAATTCTTAAAGTCATCAACGACATTGCAGACCAAACGAACCTGCTGGCATTGAACGCAGCGATTGAAGCCGCACGTGCTGGTGAATCAGGTCGTGGTTTCGCTGTCGTAGCCGACGAAGTTCGTACTCTGGCGCAACGTACCCAACAGTCGACGACTGAAATTCGCAACATGATTGAGCAGCTCCAAGCTGGTGCAAGCTCAGTATCTAACGCGATGAATCAGAGTAAAGATACGGCGACTGACGCCGTTGAACGCGCTCAACAAGCGAATTCTTCACTTGACCGCATCCGTGACGCAATTCAACGTATTTCTGATATGAATATTCAGATTGCTTCGGCAGCAGAAGAACAGAGCTTGGTCGCGGAAGAGATCAACAACAACACCGTTAAGATCAAAGACCTTTCAACGCAAGTATCAAACGCGGCTCAAGAAGCAAACACGGCAATGCAGGTACAAACTGACAATGTTCAAGCACAGGATGAACTATTGAACAAGTTCACGGTTTAATCGCCTGTCAGTTTAACTAACGCTTTGCTTAGTAACCAATAAACAGCTTCAAATAAAAAGCCCCGCTTACTGATTACCAGTAGCGGGGCTTTCTTTTCAATCTTATCTTACCGATTGGGCTTAACTCATACCAACCACAGTAAGTAAATGATCATAAATAGCGCAGGAAAAAGGCTTGAGAACAAGGCGGCTCTATTCGACAAAGAGTTCCGATAAGTAGTTATTCTACAATCAAAATTTATAACGAAGTTATCGAGCGTTTTAACAAGCTAGGATGACCAGTTATTTACTACGATTGGTATCATAACAGGCTCGACCTAGTTAGTTGTCAACATCATGCACTGGTTAGGTTCAATCTTAATGGTTAAATCCTTGCCAACGCACTCGAACACTTCACCAGATAACAAATCGGTCACTGCACCAGTCCAAGTCAGTGATGCTGTTTTACTTCGCTTAGATTTATTAATCACAACAATGCCTTTATCACCACGGACAAATACCAACAAGTCATCATTCGCTTCAACCACACGCATCGTTTCGCCATGAACATGGTTGTGGAATTGAATCATACTTCTCATATATGGCGCTCGCCAGTCATTAAACCAACGAGGCTGACCATTCTGATCCAGAATGCCACTGGTACTTAATTCGCTATAGACAAGCGGCACACCGCCATCTCGACCAAGAATAAAGGCGTGAGCCAAGCGTTCGTCAACTTCATCCATCACATATTCCAAAAACACTTCGTTGTTTGGGATATCATGAGTCACAGCAAAAGTGATGGCTCGCATATTCGATAGCGCCTGACCAAAACAGTAAGGATTGATCAGAGACTTAAAGCTGCCCTGCTCTTCAAAGGCTTTGAAGATGGTATTGAATAAAGGGAAATCGTAAGCGCCTAAGCGAGTGTGCTTCAGGTATGGTTCAAGGAATAGCTCATACTCTTCTTGGGTCGCACCACCATCAGTAATGATTTCACCAAAGATGTGCATTCCTTCGCAGATATCATCGGTCCACACCCTACACAGATGGGAAAGTGTCATGTGCTTTGCCGCATCGATACGAAAACCTTTCACACCTATCTCTTTCAAGGCTTTTAGATACGCTCGCTGCTGTGCAACCACATTGTCGTTGACTAACAACGTTGGTAAGCCAGGATCGCTGGCTCCGCCAGTAATACGCCCATTCTGCACTTCCCACGTATCTTTCCAGTTTTTGATACCAAACGCTTCCACGAAGTCGTTTTCATCAAATAAAGGCTTAGAAAGATCACCAAACAAGCGTATTGATTCGTAATATTCGGCGTCTTTTTGGTAAGACGCCATATCTTGAAGATTAGGATACGTTAAGTCACTGCGGATACCAGATTCGTTTGCCATGTGGTTGAACACTACGTCCACATAGGTACGAAGCCCATGCTGCTTTAACGCATCAACCATCGCTTTAAAATCTTGTGTGTCACCCAACTGATTATCGATCACACGATAATCTTGTGGCTGATAGCGTTGCCACCATTGAGTGCCAGACTCTCTGTCGCAGCCTTTAGGGCTACGTAACGACTTCATTGCCGGTGAAACTAAAACAGATTTATAACCCAACTCTTGGATCTGTGGGGCGTTCTTCATTACGTCAGCATAGCACCAGTCAAAAGCATGCAATATGACATCTGTCGCTGGATTGCTTAACATAGCTGAACTCTCCATGTTGTTCTCCTACCAAACTCAGTTACAGCTTTCTAGATAAAGACAAAAACTAAAAAGGCAAAGCTGCTTAAATTTCCTTAAGAATGGCATTTATTATATGACTTACTCATTAAAACCCCTCATCCTCTTACCAATTAGTCACGGTGGATAGGCGAGGGCGTAGCCCCAATTATCGTATAACGTCAGGGATGAACGCTCAGCCATTGTGCTTTTAAGTGCACCAAACAGTCACAAAAAAGGAGCGTATATACGCTCCTTTTATTCCATCAAACACATATCTTACACTAGGTTCTGTAGAGAACCTTTACAACGTGCCAACCGAATTTTGTTTTTACAAGATGTGGTACAAGCGTCTCGCCAGAGAAACAAACCTTATCAAACTGAGGCACCATTTGACCTTTCTTGAACTCGCCTAGGTCGCCGCCCTTTTTGCCAGATGGACATGTTGAGTGCTTCTTCGCTAGTGTTTGAAATTTAGCACCTTTTTTAAGCTGTTTAATGATGTCTTCTGCTTGTTCTTTATGCTTCACCAAAATATGAAGCGCTGCTGCTGTTCTTGCCATGATAATTCTCAATTTGTTACTGTCAGTTTGTATGAGACGATTACTTCAACACTCGATTTTTCGAACCATTAATTATTCAAATAACCACCAACCACTGACGGTTGTATATCTGTTTAACGCTACCGACTTGTCGACATAAAACTATCGACAGCGAGCATTTTTCATGATTTTACCCCAAGAACTGCCATTCTTCACTCTATAACCGAAAACAGCAGCGTTAAAGCACCTAAAAACCGCATAGCGACTTGCCGCCACCCTTATTTCCCTTTAGATTATTCCTTATAAACTAAGTACGTAGTAAAGCAGGAGCCACTTATGGCGAAACCGATCAGTAAAGCTAGCCAGTCACAGGGAATGTTGATGTTCAAATTATCCCTAACTCAGAGTTTTGCTATTGGCACGCTTAAGGTAAGAGAAATCGTGCCTTTTCAGCCGATGACTCAAATTCCTTATTCTCACCATCACGTCATCGGCACAGTGACCATCAGAGAACTTACCGTACCTGTCATTGATATGTCAGCAGCAATAGGTTTTCGTCCAATAGCACCCACTGAATACCAAAGCTGTGTACTCATCGTCACCGATTGTTTGAGGACGGTAGTCGCATTTTTGGTTCGTTCGATTGATAAAATAATTGAATGTGATTGGAAGAGCATTGAATCACCACCAGCGAGCGTTGGGCGCAATGTTTTCGTTACCGGCATTACACGCTTTGAAGATCGTATTGTTCAGATGCTCGATGTGGAGTTATTGCTTTCTAAAATCTACCCACATTACGAGAATGCGCATGTTCCGATGCTTACCGATGTTGAAAGGGAACGCCTCAAAGCGCTGAATATCTTATTGGTTGATGATTCTTTGATCGCGCGAAAACAGTTATCTGATGCCTTAGATAGTATCAACATCCCTTACAGCATTTGTAACAACGGCTTAGATGCTATTGACTTGATGCGCAACCAAGCCAACGCAGGCAACGCGATTGATCTATTAGTGAGTGATATTGAGATGCCAGGGTTAGATGGCTACGAGCTTGCGTTTGAAGTTCAAAATGACAACGCCCTAAGTCATGCCTACTGTATTTTGCATACCTCACTATCAAGTGAAATCTGTGTTGACCGAGCCAATCAGGTGGGTGCACATGAAGCACTTGAGAAGTTCAACGCGGGCGAATTAATCGAAGCGATGCTACGCGGAGCAAAAGTCTTAAACGACGCCTCTACACCCGCTTAAGCGCGACTTTAGAAGCTAAACCTAGCATCATGCTTAATGGTTTAGCTTCTTAGCTTAGAGATGAATCAGTGTAGAACTCTTCCTTAAGATTTCTTTGGCATAGAATAACTCTTACTCACAAACTCCACTTCTTCAACTTCATTGACATGATTGGTAAAAGAGGCCAATGCATAGAGAGTGTTCGCGACTAAGTTAGCGTATTTAAAAAGAACCGGATCTGGTGACTTTTTACTTTCATGATGCTCAATACTCACCAATGCTCGCACGACTTTTTTAGCCTGACAGCGACATAAGTGAAGCTCGCTTGACACTCGATGCCCTCCGGGTAATACAAAACCTTTGAAACCACCTTCTAACTGCTCACGGATACGGTGGTAATCTTGCTTTAGCTCGACCAGTTCGGATTCAGTGATCGCTAATTTCCCACGTACAGATCCATTAAGGTGGTAGATGTTTGGTTGCAGGCGTTGCAAGATATCGCGAACTTGTGGTTCCAGCTCCAAAGACAACACCAACCCAACTCGGCAGCATAGTTCGTCCGACAGAATCTCAAAATCACAGATAGGACTGTCTTCATAAATAAAAGGGTAACAGAACTCGTCCCAATCTCGACTTACTGGTTTCACGTAGTGATCCTTACACATAAATAGTAATCAGACGCCAATATAGCAAACTCTTTGATTTAGTCTGCTTTTTCTGACATCTGCGCCCATTGTATTTGCAACGCTCCATATATTTACAAAGTAATTACAAAACTCTTCGACGTGCTAACGACGATTTTTAGACATAAAAAAGCCCTCACTCTGTGGAGGGCTCTTAAGAAATAGGTTAAACGAGATTACTCGTTAGATACTTTTTTGTGGCCTTCTTGTAGGTGAACGAAATCCACCAGATCATCACCAGACACTTGGTATGCTTGACCAAAGCCTTTCACAAACAGGCCGTTCTCTGCTTTAAGGTTGAATAGAGAGAAATCTTGAAGCTGGCTCAAGCCATCGATGATTTCGCCAAAACGCTCTTGCATTTGGCCGATCACTTGAGTCCAAAGATCGGTTTCACGTTCTACAACACTCGCTTGCGCATCAAACGTTAAACGCTTACGTGCATAAAGCTGCTTCGAGCCCTCTTCGTCTTCAATCATCATCAAAGACACTTGAGGGTTTGCTTTCAAGTTACGAGCATGACGAGCAATATCAGAAATTAGAACAAAGTAACCTTCTTGGTTCTGAACGAAAGGGGCGTAACTTACGTTTGGGCGGCCTTCTTCATCAACCGTTGCAAGTTGAAGTGTACGGCGCTCTTGACGAAATTCTTTAATTTCTGGACCTAGACGACCTTGTAGACGTTCTTGTTTTACTTGCTGTTCCATGGGTAATTCCTTTCTTCACTTTCTCTGATTTATTATTTTTGCCCGAGGTTGAGCGCTCATTAGCGAACTCAACGATTCTCGAGCATTGATGTACTGTTTAAGCTAATAGGCAATCTTATTTAAGCTTGCTATTGATTGTATTTAAGCTTGTTCTTTTAACGTTTTGAAGCGTTCAACTTGGTCGGCAATTAGCTCACGCTTTTCATTACGGCCTAGGTAGATCTTAAAAATGTTCTCGCCCGTTTCACTGAAGAAACCGAAGTAGTGACTTTCACGCCCCATGAACGCCCTGCTCACTAAGCCAATGTGCTTGATGTTGTCGAGCTTGAGGTGGCCATGGAGCTCGCCTTCTCTGCCCATAAGGTTGTAATAACCACGCGCTACTTTACCTTTCGGGAACGGCGCTTTTACTTCGAAGATTGAGCCGAATGAATGCATGATTGTGGTCACAGGGCCCCAACCCACTAGGCCTTCTAGAATCTCCTGAGCACGGCTACCATCTAACATCACCGCCATGTCATTTGGAAAAGCAGCAACGACTTCAACCTCTGAAACGCCTAACTTCTCAGCAACCGCGGTAGGAAGCAGTTTTGGTTCTTCTTCAATAGTGCGAGCGACACGTTGTTTTAGAGTTTCTGTTAGTTCTAATGTTGTATCTGTCATTGAATATGTTTCCGTATAAACGAGTAATTTACGTAAGTTACAAACTAAAAAGGTTCGATATTAAGCGAGGCTTACTGCCCAGAATTTTGTAAACGCAAAACGAAGCGGATCAGGGCTCGACACACCTAGAATTGATTCGTCCAACTTATAAACATCAAGACTCATATAACCTCTCTAAACACTTACATAGCAAAGTCTGAAAAACGATTCGCTAAAACTGAAAGAATCATAGATAGACGCAAATGATAATGCAATTGATAATTGATCTTATTTAGATTGTAAGCAATAATCCGATACAGATTTTGGAGTGGATTAAGGATTGAATGTGAACGTTCCTAGATATGTTATTGCCAGCGGTGCATCGTTAGTGATTCATGCGGCGCTATTATTTGTTGCTCAAGAGTCCAAAGTATTTGCCATGCCTGCAGGTAGCCAATCGAACACGGTATCGATCAACTTCACTCCAAAGAGCACGCCTTCCCCGGCTCAAAAAAAAACCGTTACAGAACCGGTTGAACCAGAACCACCCCAAGAAACGGTCTCACAAGCAGAACCTAAACCTGTCGAGCCAAAGGCCGTTGAGACAGAGCAAGCCAAACCTACACCAAAGAAAAAAGCGATCACCAATAAGCCTCAACCCAAGAAAGTAGAGAAAAAGGTTGTGGAAAAGAAAGTCGAGAAAAAGCCGGTTCAAAAGAGACCGGTGACAGAGAAAAAGGTCGTGAAGAAAAAACGCCCACAACCAGCCACTCAACCAGAGAAGCTGGCCGACAAGAAAGTAGATAAGAATATGAACGAGTCTGCGAGCCAACCTCAGGAAGTAAACCAAGGCGTATCAAACCAAGAGCCGGTACTAGTGACTAAGCCTTCTTTCTCTGAACGCCCTACACCGCCGAACTACCCTAGACAGGCAGTACGTCGTGGTATTGAAGGCGTCGCTATCTATGAGGTCTGGTTAGATGCAGAAGGTAAACAAATTAAACAAGCATTAATCAATTCATCAGGTCTGCTAATACTCGACAACGCCGCTTTAGACGCCATTAAACAATGGAAATTTTCACCTCACACTGTCAATGGTAGAGCGATTGCTCACCGCGTACAACTACCCGTTCGTTTTAAATTGGAATAATCATGCAACAAATCAGTTATTTACAAGAACAGCTGGGCTTAATGACTTGGCCTCTTCTTATCTGTTCAGCCCTTACCGCAATGATCATCGCTGAGCGTATCTTCCAAGTGATGCTAAGTATTGGTGTTGGCAAACGCGCCATTCGTCGCGAGCTCAACCAGATCTCACCAACCAACAGCAAAGAGATCGAAGCTCTCGCTCAGTCTATTTCAGCTAAACGACCGTTGCTATACAAGGGCGTCTCGATGTTGCTTGCTCACCACTCTTTTTCGAAAGGGTTACGTGAAGATGCAGCAGGGATATGGCTACAAGAAAAACGCCACCAGCTGCACGCAGGTTTAAGGCTACTTGGTTTGATTGGCGTGATCAGCCCGCTAATTGGCTTGCTTGGTACGGTGCTTGGCCTTATTGAAATGTTCAAAGGTGTAGCAGCTACGACCGGGAGTATTACGCCAAACGATCTAGCAGACGGGTTAGGCTTGGCTATGAGAACCACTGCAGCAGGCTTGATGATCGCGCTTCCGGCGATTTCCGGCGCACAGCTATTAGGCCTTTGGGCCGATCGAGTGCTCGCTCAACTAGAACATACTCTGAACTATGTGAATGTGTGGCTAGAAGGCATGTCGATTCAAGCAAATCCATCAGACGATACTAAAGGCAAGCCAGTAAACAAAGTCGCTGTTGGTAATGTGAGTCAAGCATGATTAAAACGCCTCAATCGTCTTACACACAGAGTTTAGCGCCAGATTTAACACCGCTACTCGACATCATATTTATCGTCATGGTTTTTCTACTGCTTACGGCATCAGTAAAGCTGGAATCACTAGAAGTTGAACTGCCTAGTTCTGATATTAAAAACGTTTCCGAGGTCCATAAAGATTCGATTAACGTCAATATTTTAGACCACGAACCTTATTGGGGGATTAACGGCCAAGAATATATCGACTGGGAAAACTTCAAAATTGCATTGCTAGAAGAGACGGGGTCAACAAATAAAAAGCCGATCACCATTGGCGCCGATAAGGCCGCCAACGTTGAGAACCTAGTTAAGTTACTGTCGTTCCTGCAAGAAAACGGAATAGCTGCGACCCAATTACTGACTGATGATGGTTAGACAACACTCAATTTTCACGAGATTTGACTCTTGATTGATGAGACTAAATAGCCAGAGCTAAACCACTCTATCGATTCGAACTCACAATGCGAACGGACTGCTCACTGAGTATCTTCGCGATACTAAAAGAAAACATAAAGAAATTATTATGAACAACTTAAACGTGCTCAACAAATTAAAGACCAAGAGACATCTCCTTTCAGCTGCCGCTATGAGCTTGGCCTTGACCGCGCCAATTGCGATGGCAAATGACGTTGAACAACCTCGAATCATCAGTGCAGGCAGTGCCATTACAGAACTAGTTTTAGCGCTTGGCGCTGAAAAACAATTGGTAGGTATTGATGTGACCAGTCGCTTCCCTCAGTCCGAAAATCTACCACAGATTGGCTACCACAGAAACCTGTCTGCTGAAGGCTTGCTAGCTCTTGAACCAACCACACTGATTGGCTCAGATGAAATGGGGCCAGACAATGCGATTTCTCAACTGAGGTCTGCAGGTGTCGATGTCGAGATTGTTAACACCGAAGCAAACGTTGAAGGGCTATTAAAGCGTATCGATCAAATCGCCAAGATTACCCATACCGAAGATCAATCAGAACAAATTAAAGCAGAAGTAAATCAGAAGATTGCGGCACTAAAAGAAAACCAAATCCCCAGCAACGAAGCAAAAAAAGTTCTGTTCCTACTACTGCATGAAGGCCGTAATGCGAACGTTGCCGGTGGTGAAACATCACCAAATACGATCATTGAATTAGCTGGTGGTGTAAACCCTGCGGCTAAAATCCTGACGTCTTACAAACCATTGTCGATGGAATCACTGGTCGAAATGCAACCTGATATCATTTTGGTGAGTGGTCGTAGCTACCAAAAAATGGGCGGTGCAGATGCCATCCTGAAATCACTCCCTATGCTCGCGGCGACTCCTGCTGGAATGAACAAGCAAATCATTACCGTAAATGGCAGTGCTTTGGTTGGAGGACTTGGCCTTGAGAGCCTTTCCGAAGCAAAGAGATTGAACGCACTTATCTACCCACTCTAACTCGACAACCCTATTCCTATTGCTTGCTTAATACTCATCGCCAACTCACTTTTCGTAGAGCCGGTGAGGAGTATTAAAGCGGGTAATGTATATTGAGGCCCTTTATGTTGTTACGCTCCGTCCCACTAAAAACATCGATGTTAGGCCTAGGTGCTACCCTAGCCTTTGTCGCGCTGTACTCGATCACTGTTGGGCCAATGAACATTAGCTTAGCCGACAGCGCCACAAGCTTAATTCAACCAAACAACGACTTAGCACCTCACATCAACTTAGTCATTCAAGAAATTCGCTTACCTAGAACCATCTTGTGCATGCTGATTGGCGCAATCCTCGCGTTATGTGGCACTGTCATGCAGGGTTTGTTTCGAAACCCGCTTGCCGAGCCTGGGATCATCGGCGTGTCAGCGGGTGCAGCATTAGGTGCAGCATTGGCTATCGTTTTGTTCTCTGAGCTTTCACTGCAGTATCCTTCCTTCATGAATTTTATGGCCGTGCCTGTTTTCGCCTTTCTGGGTGGCGCATTAACCACGCTGCTGGTTTACAAACTTGGTACTGGCAAATTCGGTACTTCAGTGACCATCATGTTGCTAGCAGGTGTAGCAATAAGCGCGCTATCAGCAGCTGGTATTGGCTTTTTGAATTTCATTGCTGATGACCAAATGCTGCGTGATCTTTCGTTGTGGTCGATGGGTTCATTGGCAGGCGCAAAATGGTCAGGCATTTTACTTGCTGCTGTGGCTCTCGTTGGATTATTTGTTGTGTTCTACCGTCAAGCGATGTCGCTAAATGCTTTGTTATTAGGTGAGTCAGAAGCGCAACATCTTGGTATTCCAGTACAAAAGCTCAAACGAAAGCTGATTCTCCTCACGGCTGCTGGTGTCGGAATTACGGTTAGCTTGTCTGGTATGATTGGGTTCATTGGACTGGTGATCCCACATTTAGGTCGTATGTTGGCAGGCCCCGATCACCGAGTTCTGTTGCCACTGTCTGCAGTGCTTGGTGCACTGCTATTAACCGCCGCAGATATGTTCTCACGTATGGTTCTTGCACCAGCAGAATTACCAGTGGGTATCGTCACTGCGATTATCGGCGCTCCATTCTTTTTATATCTACTATTTCAACAGAAAGGGAGAATCCTTTAATGTTTCCTTCAGCTTTAAAAGCGACCGATATCGAAGTGAAGTTCGGCAGTAAAGTGATATTAGATGGCGTTTCTATTGAGATTGAAGCGGGAAAGGTAACCACACTGCTTGGGCCAAATGGCGCAGGTAAAAGCACGCTGCTTAAAGCTTTGTGCCAAGAGATATCGAGCACGGGTGATGTCCAATATTTTGGACACACCAAAGACAAGTGGCCTTCACAGAAGTTGGCTAAGCACTTAGCGATGCTTCCTCAACACAGTACGTTGACCTTCCCATTTCTGGCACATGAAGTCGTCGAGCTTGGTGGGATTCCTCTGAAAGAATCCAACAAGAAGCTGACCAGCATTGCTAGCCAAAAAATGGATATTGCTGATGTGACTCACTTGAGTGAAAGGCTTTATCCTTCTCTGTCTGGTGGTGAAAAACAGCGTGTTCACTTGGCTCGAGTGTTAACCCAACTTCACCACTCTGGTGACCAATGTATCTTGATGCTTGATGAACCCACATCAGCACTGGATCTTGCCCACCAGCACAACACCTTAAAGATCGCGAGAGAGTTAGCCGACAACCACAATGCCGCGGTTATCGTAGTTTTGCATGACTTAAACCTAGCCGCTCAGTATTCCGACCGACTCGTGGTATTGAAAGATGGTAACTTAGTTTGCGATGGCAGCCCTTGGGAGGCACTTCAGCCCTCGATGATTGAGGATGTCTATGGCTACAGAAGTATTGTTGAAAAACACCCAACCATGAGCTTCCCTCAGGTTCATCCAGCTCAATAACTATTGCTAATTCTCATTCCATTCCAAAGTATTGGTTCATCAAAGCCTCGACTCATTCGGGGGCTTTGATTACTCACACCTGACATAAACACTTTAAATCCTAGAACAAATAGGGAAGCTAAAGAGAAGAAAACAGATTTAAGAGAGTGGTATAGGTTGAGGCATCCGAACTCAAACAACAGGCACAAAAAAAGCTCCCCAGGGAGCTTCTTTGAATCCATATGACCATTACCTACTCATACGGATCAATGATTTACCAATTAGCCACTCTAATTCTTTACCGCTAGTATCACCAAACTGAGTTTCTGTCAGCTTGTAAAGACGATCAATACCGTTTGCAGCGAACTCATGCGCACTTTCAGCAGTAACAATATGATGGAAAAGTAAACGTAAGATTGCTATAAATTCAGCGTCTTCTAGAGACTTAACCCAGCTTGCAGAGAATGCATCAAGACCATTTTCGGAATCAATATGTTCCATAAACATTTTGAAGATTCGCCCGTCTAGAGCAGCCGTAAAGTCTGTTTTCTTTGGAAAATGGTGGCTGATACCTGTACGAGAAACACCCGTTTGCTGACTCAACGTCGTGTATGACATCTTGTCGTAGCCCAACCTTAGTAACTGGTCTACGACGGCATCCATAATCTTCTGGATTGTGATTTCTGTATCTTCTTTACTACGCTTTGGCATATTCAGGTTCTTCTCTTTGTAAATCCATCTAACTCGATGAGTTGAAGTAAGAATGAAAATCGTTATCAGTATTATGTGAGCAAGGTATTTTTTCGCAAGTATTTTTCACTAAACTCACACAAATACTTTGTACGAACAATTTTACATTGATATCTCTGTAGACACTTTGTTTAATTGCTCTTCAAAAATCACCTTACTACCCTAAGTCGATAGTTTTAAATAACGACTTAGAATATGAAATACTCTACAAAAAATTCATTTTATAAATACTTATCAATCAATAGATAATCTTATAAAATCATTTCTAGCGCAACTAAGTGAATGATATTCTGACGAATTAATAACATTAATCCTCAAAAAAACATGATAAAGATCACATATGTATTTTTATCACAAATGTTTATATTTATTTACCTTCAAGTAAACAACATAGCCTACTACAACGAATTAGTTCAAAGGTTTCAATTTTTGTAGATACCATTCAAATTGCTCGCTAGAATAACCTCAGACTTTGTAAGAGGATTATTTATGAGCCAAGATATGGGCAACAACGATGTATGTGAGGCTTGCGGCTGTGCAGGCGAAATCGGGTTCATCATAAAAGAAGGCGACGATGTTGCCGAAGTAACGGTTTACGGTAACTCCAAAGACCTTATTGAAGCTGAGTTTGCTAAGTACGTTGAGTTGGCAAAGCAAGTGTCTAGTAACGTTGAGTTTGAAGCGTCAGAGATGACAGAAGATAGCACTGAATTGCAAGCGCGCTTTAAATTTGAAGTCAGCGCTGAGAAGATTATTTTCGAACTGAAGAGCCGCTCTCTAGTACGCTAATATAAGCAATTATACTCATAAAATAAAAAGGCGAGTTTATTACTCGTCTTTTTTTATTATTTCAACCCACCTAAGCGCACCATTTTGCTCAAAATCATTTTCGACCGCACATTTAATCACAACTCCGCCGATCTCTAACACAGAGCCAATACTATAAGCCTTATCATCGTAATAACAAACACGTTGCGGTTGACCGCCTTGAGTCACCAATACTGCGGCCTTTGCGGGTGTTGAAATTACTTTGTTCGCATCCACAGACATTGAACCAAACGTTGAAGCCGCGACGAGAAAAGCCTTAATTATTTGTTTTTTTACTCTAGTCATTGATTTACCTGCCATTGTTGACTTCCCCCTATTTAACCACTCGATTCAATTTAATCTACCATCAAATTGGTAAAACACTGTGCGAGAATAATTTTTCCATTATAGTGTTAACGTCTATCGTAATAAGAAGCCCGTTATGCTCAGAATAATTGCACTTATTATTGGTGCCTTAACCATAACAAATGTCAGTGCCGAACCGCTCGATCACTCTCAAATATTGAACCATCTCGATAATTACGGAAACTTATATCTACGAAACAAGCCTTATACATCACTACCAACAGGACTGATCATTGATGGCAATCTCAATATAGAAAACACGGCAATTGCGCGCCTACCTAAAGGATTGGAAGTGAACGGCAGCCTGAAAGCATCTAACAGCCAATTAGCCAGAATTCCTACCGGGGTTAAGATAAAAGGTTACGCTGATCTGATTGGTAGCCAAATAACCAGCTGGTCAAGAGGTGTAAGAGTGGGTGGGTTTATTAACCTTACTGACACCCCACTGCAAAGGCTACCGAATGGTTTTAGAGTGAAAGGAGACCTGAGTGTGATTCGTACGCCTTTAACAGAGCTACCTAACGGAATCATTATTGATGGTGACTTATATATAGGTGGCTCTGCTATTACGGCATTTCCTGACACCATGACAGTCAAAGGCAATATTTATCTAGGTGGGAACATCATTACTACTTGGCCTACAAACTTAGAACTCGGTGGCGCAGTCGCTCGCTAACTCAGGCTAAAACTATAAAGGCTTGGTCTATACGTGAGCAAACACAGAGAACAAAAAAGGAGCTCAAAGCTCCTTTTTTCAACTCTAGCTATTAACTCATCTGCTAGAGCTATCTCTGTATACGTAAACTAACAAGAGCATTAACTAACCAATATTCTTCACTGGGTTCGCATAGCTATCAATCAAGTACTGGCGAGCACCTTTTGGTAGGCTTGATAGCTTCTCTTCAAACTCTTGCTTCACTTCAGCAGTAATCGACTCATCTTCTTTTCCAGCTGCCAACAGGTTTACTGGGAACAGTTTGTAGTTTTCGTGGATTTGACGATCGATCTCTTCAGCCAATTCTTCCGGCGTCGCAAAATCTTGGTCGATAACCTGACCGAAACCAACATGAACACGGCCTTTGTTACCAATGATGCCTTGAATGATACTTTCAATATCTTCAAACTCACCCTTTTCGTAGCTACCGTTGACGTCTTTTTCAAAAAGCTCGACGGCTTTAGCCGTGTCACACGGATCGTTTTCGTAAGAAATAGCCACAGGGACAATCTTTAATGATATAACGTATTCAGGAAATTCGATTTTTTGCTTGCGCCCTTCAACATGGAACATCTTCAAAATTGCAGGCTCAGTAAAATCATTACCGTCTTTTGCACGGCCTTCTTTTTGAGCAATCCAGATAGAGTTACCTGTTTCTAGAGAGTGTTTGATGTAAGAAGACAGTTGGCTTAGTGCTTTCATCATTTCACGTGGCCCTTTCAAAGAACGCTTTACGATGAAGCTCTTGTTCAAGCGCATCAATTCCGTCGCACATGGCTTCTTTAGCAGATTGTCACCAATTGCGATGCGACAAGTCTGATGATTGTTTTGATGCAAAGCGTAATTTACTAACGCCGGATCCATTGCAATGTCACGATGGTTTGATACAAAAAGGTAAGCTTGATTCGCATCCAATGACTCTACACCAGTGTACGTCACACCATCTGTAGTTCTCGCTAACGTGTCTCGCAAGTACTTTTTCACTTCAATCTGAATGGTTTCAACGCTCGTCAGCTTACTCCATTTCATTTTTAAGTACACACGCAGAATGGGGCTCATTAATGCTTTGAACCAAGACGCATGGTTTGAAAAACGGTAGTGCAGAATCGCACTGATAAATTCTTCATCATTAATTAGACGGTTTAATGCCGCTGGAATTTCATTATCGCCGTAAGGACGAATATCAACATATGGATCGGTTGGAGAGGTCATTTTTTAATTCATATAATAAAAAGCTGGCTCATTCTACGCGTTGTTTTGACTTATCGCAGCTACAGAGCCCATACTTTTGACAAGGTCAGACCAGAAATATTGAAAATCCCCTGTTACTGTTGGCATTCTTTAAGATTAACGGTAATCTTGACGCCCCAAAATTAAGGTACTATCTATGAACTTCGCTATTGAATATACATCGGCTTACTTTTCACACTTGGTGATCACACCACGCAAGAAAGTACTTAAACATAGCCTTGTATCTGTTCAAAGTGGCTTGGTTTTGATTAAGCTGGGTAAACAAGAGTATGCCGTTGAGCCAGGCCAAAGCATCTGGATTCCATACGACTGCTTAACATCACTGACCTACTTTCCAAACACTCAGATTAACCGTGTTGACTTCTCTATTCGTTTAACGGACTCATTTCCAAGACAAGCGGGTTACATCACGCAAACTAACCTCTCTTTAGCGCTACTCGAAAAGCTGGAACTGACCAAGTCCCACTCTTCAAGTGCCAACAATACCGATCAAGCATGTAAAGATATGCTTTCTGTATTGAAACAAGAGGTGTTGTCGTTTAAGCCACTGCTTTATGAGAGTGCCCTGTCTCTGAGATTCAATCAATGGAGCATTGATGATTCAAACTTACCGCAAGAACACACCCTAGTAATGGTGATGCGAGAAGCAAAGAAGCGCATGCAGTCTGGCCAAAAACGTTCGCTTGTAATTGATGACTTATTTTCAGGGAAAGAAGAAGAGTTCGAACAACTGTGCATGCTAGTGTTTGGTGAATACCTATAATCAAGGGGGAAGCGGGCCTACCGTTTTTCAATCGTTGAGAGTACTTATTTCCACCTCAAGCCAGTCTGTAAACCAAGCCAAAAATAACAAGATACTAAAAAGCCGCTTAACAGAAATCTCCACTTTATGGAGGCACTTCAGTTTTGCGGCTTTTTTAACTTTTTAATGTCTGCTCAAGATTCAGAGCAAAACTGCCGTATCATTCGTTAGAAAGGTAACTCAACTTGCATCATTAGGTCGGCGTCACTTGAATCATGCCAACGGTAATCAAAACGCATCCGAGGTTGCCCTTGGACTTTTTCGCCAAAACCAATACTAAGTTGTAAGCCATGATTTAGCAGCCACTCTTCGGTAGACATCTCATACTGTTCGTCTTCCAGATCTTCAGGAAACCACATACCCAAACCAACATAATTTGATTCTAGGCTTTGTGTGATAAATGGTGCCTCTTTGCTTTGAAGTACCCAGTCAGTCCAATAATCAGGTGTACTCTCCGCTTCCTCAGCGCTCAGCCCACTGATTTCCATCATACGTTGGCCAAAAGATTCGATGCTCGTAGAAAAGTCCAAACAATTGTTTTCACTATCAGAGGTCAGCATGATCGAATCTAAGCTAAAAAAATCACATTCAGCATACGCAGGCAAACTGCATGCAGCTATGATCAACGCCGCTGGTATCGTGCTCTTTAGCATAGTCCTCTGACCTCTTATTAATGAGCTCACATTATCTGATACAGCCCACCGTCTTGCAACATCTTTGTAACTGACTTAGTACTCAGGTTTGCCACATCGCTTCCACTTATCAGCGCATTACGTATGTCTGTGCTGCGGATTTTGACTTTTTCAGGACAAGCCATTACGAACCATCGCTCAGTAATCTCATCTGATTTATAAAACGATGAAAACTTGAAGAAATTATCAGGTCCAATGACAAACGTTAGCTCTGCCTCTGGGTGTTGTTTTTGGAGTTCACTAAGCACTGCATAAGTCGTCACGCTTTCACCTGGGGTAAACAAGCTCTTTTCGATCAACGATAGCTCAACTTGGTCCAGTGACAGATCGTTAATAAATGCGCTAACTAACTGACATCTAGTATCAAAGTCTAGCATCTCTTTTCCCCAAGCATGGGCAATACTTGGAACGAGTAGAGTTTTGTCGAAATGGGCTAACGAATCAATCACACTTTTATGCCCTAAGCTCGGCGGATTAAATGCACTACCGAAAATGGCTATTTTTTCCATTATTTATTACTGCCTTCTCTTTCTAAGCTTGTGCAAAGAGGTTTTTAAATCAGATGATTTAGGTATGATAACACTAGATTTTTAATTTGCTTGCAGGAAAGGAATACGAATGGAACAGTTAATTCGTGACGAAATGCGCGTACTACCTTCAATTGACCCTCACTTCGAAGTGACTCGTCGTGTGGATTTTATTAAAACGAAACTTCAACAGTCAGGCTGCAAGTCTCTCATCCTTGGTATCAGTGGCGGTGTAGACTCAACGACCTGTGGCCGGTTGGCTCAAATGGCCATCGACAGCTTGAACGAGAGCACAGGCAGTAACGACTATCAATTCATTGCGGTTCGCCTGCCTTACGGCGAGCAAAAAGATGAAGATGAAGCTCAGCTTGCTCTCTCTTTCATCCAGCCTTCTCAATCCGTTTCTGTCAACATTAAAGCGGGAGTTGATGGGCTTCACACTGCATCTCACGTTGCTTTAGATGGCACAGGCTTATTACCAACAGACTCTGCAAAGATCGATTTTGTGAAAGGTAATGTAAAAGCTCGCGCTCGCATGATCGCACAATACGAAATTGCTGGTTACGTTGGCGGACTTGTGATTGGGACAGACCACTCGGCGGAAAACATCACGGGGTTCTACACTAAGCACGGTGACGGTGCCTGTGATTTAGCACCTTTGTTTGGTCTGAACAAACGTCAGGTTCGTGAACTTGCAGCAACGCTAGGTGCCCCAGAAACACTGGTTAAGAAAGTTCCTACTGCCGACCTAGAAGAGCTTGATCCACAGAAAGCCGACGAAGCAGCCTTGAACCTTTCTTACGATCAAATTGATGATTTCCTTGAAGGCAAAGAAGTCCCTCAAGACGTGTCAGATCGCTTAGTAAGCATCTACAAAGCGACACAGCACAAGCGTCAACCAATCCCAACGATCTACGATTAATTTTCTGAATTAGCCTCAGAATCAAAAAGGCCGGAAGTTCATTTCAGTGAACTCCCGGCCTTTTATTTAATGTGCTTTTCTTATTGAACTGAGGAGTCTTTAATCCACAACTTCGATATCAGTTTGAGGAACGCTGCAACACGCTAGTATCTGACCCATGTTACGCTCGTGCTCTTGTAGTGCTGGCACATCGGGTTGGTGAACTTGTCCTGACTCAAGAGTCACTTTACAAGCGCCACAGAAACCCGCACGACAACTGGAAGCAATAGGCACGCCCGCCGATTCAGCTTGCTCTAGCAAAGTTGATTGGTTATTACCTTCGAATAAGTAGCCGTTCACACTTAACTGCAGTTGTTTCACCGCTTCTTCAGTTGACTGAGCGATACCAAACGCTTCTTGGTGGTAATGCTGAGGGTTTAGGCCCATTTGAATTAGCAGTTTCTTTGCGTTATCCATAAAGCCATCAGGGCCACACACAAACGCTTGGCGCTTATGTAGCTCTTCAATCTTAGCGATATGCGAAATGCTCAAACGGCCTGATAAACCATCCCACTCTTTGCTTGGCTGACTTAACGAATAAATCACACGTAGGCCTGCATGTTCGCTAGCGATCTGATCAATCTCAGCTTGATAAGGGATATCTTGTTCGTTGCTGCATTGATGATAGAAAACCACATCATCAATCTGAGCGTGGTCGGCTAAATAACGCAGCATCGACAACATTGGGGTAATACCACTACCTGCAGACAACAGCAGTAATGGATGAGTTGGATTCTCTTCTAAGTAGAACGCACCGTCTGGGTTTTGCGCGACTAAAGTATCGCCCACTTGGAAATGATCATTTAGCCAGTTGGAGATTTGACCGTCATCCACTCGCTTCACTGAAATCGCTAAACGACCCGCTCGTGACGGGCTAGAAGATAGCGTATACCGACGAGACACTTTTTTGCCATCAATCACCATTTCAATCGGTAGGTGTTGGCCAGGCTGGTAAAGTGGCAGTGAGTGGTTTTCTTTCGCATGCTCTAACCAAAAGGTTGTAAAGTCGCGTGCGATCTCTTCGCGCTCAACACAAGTTAGATGCAGTGACTCAACCCAAGTGTCTTCATAAAGCTCTTTCTCTTTGGTCTCGAGCACCTCGACCACATCACCGGCTTTGATTAAGCCTTCATTTTTAGCCACAAGATTCTGACCAAAGAAAACCCCACCGCGTTCATTAGCTCTAAATGTGGAGAAGGTATTGAGCGGCTCTTTTGTTGCTCTGAATTCGCCACGTTCAACATCAACCGTGGTTAGAATACAGCGCTCACAAGGTTTCACTGCTTCGAATTCAACCTCGCCGATTCGGATACGCTTCCAACCATCTTCAGCAAAGGCTTCGGTATTGGAAACAACAAAATTAGTGCGGAACTGATCCATCGAATGAACTTCAGAACTGCGGCGATTCAGCTCATCAAGCGATGCTTGGCTGATCACCAACATTGGATAGCCGTCAGCAAAACTTACGTTATGACCGAGCTTTTCACGAACACGATTCGATTGCTCACCAGAGAACAATAGCTCAACACGAACACCCAATACGTCACTAAACCAATCATCGGCGTCATCATTGGTGGTATATGCGGTGAAGCTATCTTTCCAAACCGTTGCTGGCGCTTCTTGCATCTTGAAATCCGCATACTTTAGGCGTAACGGCTCTTTACCTTCGTAAGTGAAAATCAAACCGTCTGGTTGCAAACTTGAAGATACCTTGACCATTTTCGGGTACTTACGTGCCGTGACCATTGAACCGTCAGCCAATGCGAGCATAAAGCGTCTGTCGAAAGTAAGGCCTTGCTTTTCGACCCAAGCAGAAGAGAGCGAGATACCGCCCACTGATTTTACCGGAAACACATTGATTTGAGATAAAGAAGGAGCTTGATCAGAAGGCTCTTGCTCCAAAGCCCTTTGATCTAACGCCCTTTGACCTGAAGATAGCTGCGACATAACGATTCCAATGTTTTGTAGTTTGTCCCAATGCTAGCAAATGGTTATAAATAGATAAACTGGCAGGTATTAAACACTTGATACTAAGCTAATATATTGAGATGTTTAAACGACTGTCTTATATACATAAAGACACCAATACACTAACTCTTTCCATACGTTCTATAATTTGAACACGTTTATCGCATTGAACTGTCATTGAATAAAAAAGGATTTATCATGAACAAACTCGTCATTATTATTTTATGTGTACTACTTCCACCTGTTGGTGTGTTCTTCGCTCGTGGTGCGGGTAAAGATTTACTAATTAACATCATCCTTACTTTCTTCTTCTGGGTACCAGGAATGATCCACGGTCTGTGGGTGGCCACCCGCTAACCCATATCCAGGAATAAATAGCGAATTAAAACCCCATAAAAACAAGCTCCTAACCATGAAGAGTTAAAAATAGGATGAAATGAAAGTGCTTTTCCACTATCATCCTGTCGCCTAAACGTAAGCGATTGCTTTCACAGATTTCGCCGAGTTTAGGCTCCAACTACATAACACTTCAATTGGTGGGAGCCTTCAATGACACAACTTACGATTACTCGTCCTGACGACTGGCATGTTCATCTACGCGATGGCGACGTACTAAAAGATACAGTTCGCGATATCAGCCGTTACAATGGTCGAGCGTTAATCATGCCAAATACCGTCCCACCGGTAACCGATACCGAAATGGCGCTTGCTTACCGTGAACGCATCATGGCAGAGCAGCCAAGTGAACAGTTCCAGCCTCTAATGGCACTTTACCTGACAGACAACACAACACCTGATGAAATTCGCAAGGCGAAAGAGTCTGGCGCTGTTGTAGCGGCGAAGCTATACCCTGCTGGCGCAACAACAAACTCTGATTCAGGCGTAACCTCTGCTAAAAACATCTACCACGTACTAGAAGCAATGCAGGAAGTGGGCATGTTGCTGCTTGTACACGGTGAAGTAACGGCTCACGATGTTGATATCTTTGACCGTGAAAAAGAGTTCCTAGACACAGTTCTAGCACCGATTGTAAACGACTTCCCTAACCTGAAGATCGTTCTAGAGCACATCACGACAGCAGATGCAGCGACTTTTGTTAAGAACGCAAACGACAACGTAGCGGCAACCATCACCGCTCACCACCTACTTTACAACCGTAACCACATGCTGGTTGGTGGCATTAAGCCACACTTCTACTGCCTTCCCATCCTGAAGCGTAACACGCACCAATTGGCGCTTATCGAAGCTGCAACAAGCGGCAGCAAGAAGTTCTTCTTGGGTACAGATTCTGCACCACACGCAAAAGGCGCAAAAGAGTCAGCATGTGGTTGTGCCGGTTCTTACACTGCGCACGCGGCGGTTGAACTGTACGCAGAAGTGTTCGACTTAGAAGGTAAAATTGAGAACCTAGAAGCGTTTGCAAGCCACAACGGTCCTGACTTCTACGGTATTCCACGCAACACAGACACAATCACTCTAGTAAAAGAAGAGTGGAATGTTGCTGAAACAATGCCTTTCGGTTCAGACATCGTGGTGCCAATTCGTGGCGGTGAGACGATTGCTTGGACAGTTAAGTAAACAGAGTTTTAAGCAGTTTCAGCTCATAAATTATATTGTTGAATTATCAAGGCCTTCACATATGTGAAGGTTTTTTGTTTTCTTAACAGCCTAAAGCTTCCAAGAATAACGACTTTTAGAAACAGTATTTAGAATACCAATCGTTCGAAGCATAAACTCACTCAATAAAAGTTGCACGATCCCGCTGCGCTGATTATTCTCACTTCATCGCAACGTCCCTGACAGAGATAAAACAATGGAAAGTACTTACACCTACCCTATTGGTGAGCCAGGAAAAAAATGGCAAGAAGCAGAGCATCAAGCATGGTTTGCTCAAAGAACGGTTAAGCGTGAATACCAACAAGACGTCGTACCAAAGATTAAAGCACTAGCAGACCGCTTTGACATCGAGCAATACGGCGCACTGAGCTACGACGAAGCTCGCTTCCCGCTTTTCGCTATTAAGAGTAAGAACTGGGACTCATCAAAACCAACTGTTCTTGTAACGGGTGGTGTTCACGGTTACGAAACCAGTGGTGTCCATGGCGCGATCAAATTCGCTGCCACTCAAGCGGAAAAGTATACAGCGCACTTCAACATTGTTGTTGCACCTTGTGTAAGCCCTTGGGGTTACGAAGTGATCAACCGTTGGAACCCAAATGCTGTCGATCCAAACCGCTCTTTCTACGACGGTACGCCAGCAGAAGAATCAGCGAACCTACGTGCATTAGTCGCATCTTTACCAGAAGTGTTGGTTCACGTTGATCTACATGAAACGACGGATTCTGATGAAACAGAATTCCGACCAGCACTCGCAGCGCGTGATGGTATTGAGTACATTGAAGGTATGATTCCAGACGGTTTCTACACGGTTGGCGATACAGAAAACCCACAGCCTGAGTTCCAAGCGGCGGTAATTGCTTCAGTTGAAAAAGTAACGCACATTGCACCAGCAGATGCAGACGGCAAGATCATTGGTTCTAAAGTTACCCAACATGGTGTGATTAACTACCCAATGAAGAAGCTTGGCTTATGTGGCGGTGTGACTGATTGTAAGTACGGTACAACCACAGAGGTTTACCCGGACAGCGACAAAGTGACAAACGAAGAGTGTAACGACGCTCAAGTTGCTGCGGTAGTCGGTGCTTTGGATTACGTTATTCAGCACGAATTGGATGCGTAAGCGCACATTAGATAATAGCTAGAACCGCGTTCCTAAGAGTAAGAGTTAAAAGAGCCATAAGTGACTATTCACTTATGGCTCTTTTTATCTTTATTGTTTCTTGTTTCTTGTTTCTTGTTTCTTTGAACCATAAAAAAGCTCCCTTGCACACAGTACAAGAGAGCTTTGAAATAATGTTAAGTAAAATTAAAGCATTAGCTGCTTATTTCTGCGTCGCAGTTTACTCAGAGGCGGGGCTAACGGTTTCTTGCCCTTTACCCACTTCCGTCAGTAGGCCTTTCAACAAGCTCACACAACCAATCAAAAGAATGATCGTAAACGGCAGTGCTGCAATAATAGTAATAGATTGCAGTGCTTGGATTGATTGAGTTCCACCAATCCATAGCATTACCATCGCGATGGCACCTGAAATAACCGCCCAAACCACTTTCTGCTTCACTGGTACTTCAAGTTTACCACCCGCCGTCATACCATCAATAACGATAGAACCAGAGTCTAACGTTGTAACGAAGAATACGATAATCAACACGACAGCGATAACAGACAGAATGCTACCAAACTCATAAGCATCTAACATGTAGAACAAGCTTAGAGATACGTCTGTGATGCCTTGGTCAAGGCCAAGTTGCCCCACCTGATTAATCACTTGTTCGATAGCCACGCCACCGAAAATAGACATCCAAGCTGACGTTACCAATGTTGGGATAATCAGTACACAAAGTAAGAATTCGCGAACCGTACGGCCTTTAGAAATACGCGCTACAAACATACCGAAGAAAGGTGCATACGCTACCCACCATGCCCAGTAGAACACAGTCCAACCATGCAGCCAGGTTGTGTCTTCGCGGCCAGAGCTTTGGCTCAACGCTACGATATTTTTCACGTAACCCGTTACTGCCGTCGCCATTGAATCAAGCACAGTTGTAAAGTTCAATACTGCGATAAGGCCCAGGAATACGAACGCAATAACCATGTTCAGGTTACTTAGGAACTTAACACCACCGTCCATGCCTCGCAGAACAGAAATGATCGCCAAGCCCATAATCAACACGATAATAGCTTGCTGAAGGAAGATGTTATTTTCCAAGCCGAACACATGGCTGATACCACTTGCCGCTTGTGTACCACCTAAGCCCAATGAAGTCGCTAGGCCAAACAGAGTAACCAGTACGGTTAGCACATCGATCACATCACCAGTTTTACCCCACACTCGCTCACCCAGTATTGGATAAAACACAGAGCGCATTGATAACGGTAGGCCTTTATTGTAAACAAAATATGCTAGGCAAAGCGCCGTCATACCATAGACAGCCCACGCATGAAAGCCCCAGTGGAATACTGTCGCGCCTAGCGCTAACTCGCGGCCTGCTTCAGTGAAGGGTTCTGCATTCAATGGCGTTCCGAACCAGTTCGTGAAGAAGGCGGTTGGCTCTGCAACACCCCAGAAAATAAGTCCAATCCCCATACCTGCAGCGAATAACATCGCAATCCAAGATGGCATTGAGTAGTCCGCCGTAGCTTCTTCACCACCTAGGCGAATTTTACCCAACGGTGAAAACGCGATAACCACAGCGAACGCTAGCATGATGTTGGCTCCCCACATAAACAGGAAGTCAAACTTTGATAGAACAGCACCCTTAATAGAATCAATAGCAGCTTTAGCATCCGCAGGAGGAAGAGCAAGAAGAGTGATGATAAAGAGAAGAGATAAGCCAACCGAGGCTACGAAAACTGTGTTATGGACATCCATGCCCCATTTACTGACGTTATCTTGACCGACTTGATAGTCAGTAGAATCAATACTGTATTTTTTTGATTTAAAACTCATAAATTATGATGTTCGCATATCCGAATCAACGAATATAAGGACGTTCTCCATATCCAACTACTACTTGATTGGCTCGCCATACCACTTAAATAAACGTGATAAAAACCACCTTGAGAGGCGACAAATGGACTTAATAGCTCAATCCCAGGCCGCGCATAATAGCACAGCACGAAGCATTTTGACTGAGTTTTTGCTCAATAGTCACTCAGGGCATAGTCATCCTCGGTCGTTCTCTTTATAAAAAAAAGACTCAAACTTACAAATAAATCGATTAATTACAATCACTTACACCAAGAAACATATGGAAGTAAATTCTTGAAAACTTTTGTCAGATAACTTTAAGAAGCGCTTAATTTACTTATACCTCTAATAAAAAAGCCCCGCTATAGGGGCGGGGAAATTACCAAAGGTAAAGAGAAATCGATAGTGCGATATTAGCGCCACGTATCGCAGCGCTCAGGTATTTTAATCGCCGAAGCTCAATTCAGTCGCTAAAGAGCGTTAGATCGCAAAGCAAAAACCTAGGTTGTAGTCTTCACCATTTTTCGCCGTGAATTCTTTGTCTTCACTCGATGCATTCGGTCGACCGATTTCATCGCCTTTCACCAAGCTCACCCAGTGACGGATTCCTGAAGAACAACTAGCCTCAGTTTGGCCAAACGTAGTGCATGTCTCTAGCTGAATATCTTGTATATCAACCAATTCTAGGTGACCCGTACCTTTACGAGCACCTATCGTCACTTCAACGTGCGTGCCGCTCTCGTCACGGAACAAGATTGCAGAAGGTTTAGATTTATCACCGGTGTAAGCCACAAAGTGCTTAGCACGTTTCAGACCTGTGTGTTCACCGTTTTTGAAGTAAACCTGAACGTGTCTGTAGTCAATCTCATAGCTCACTGCGTCTTCGTGCGAGCCTGCCTCTAGAGGAAATAAAGTATCAAGCAACTGTTTTGCCATTTTCTGTTTTTCGAGTTGCTTGTCTGCTTTCACCATTTCGACGGCAAAGACAGCTTCAGCAATAAATGTTGAATGGTTTCTGTGAAGTTCTGTTTTGTCTAGTGTCAGCATATTCATAGTCTATCCCTCGTACGGCTTTGAATTTCATTTAGGTCAAACATCCTGATTGACCTTATTAAAAATTGTTCTTTACTGTGTGGTTTCCATGTATTTCATACTACCTGTATTTATAAAACAATTTCACAACAAAAATTTCACACTGTTAATTTTACTAAATTGCTTTTTTACACACACTGATATTTTGGGCCCCTAGCCCTTTATTTCACTGGGCTGAAGGCTCGCTAGAAACCATTTTACGTGTTGTTTGAATTTGTGTAATAACCGACCCCGACCAACTTATTGTCGATGACTCGATAGTAAGTATGCTTGGTTTCAACTTTACTCGACTGAGGGTTTAACCATCGGTAGCTGTAAACTCCGCGACCATTTTCTTTCGCGAGATTCAACATCTCAGTAAGAATCGGTTTATCGTCAGGGCTTAAAATCTCGCTGTGTGACCGCCCAACAAGCTCAGGAGATACGCCATGCGCCAGCAGCTTTCCAGAGAGCATATCCATCACAAACACATACAAGTCTCCTTCCACAAAACTGCCCTCGGCATCATTGAACTCTGCCAGGCTCTCTTGTTCTGATTCCACTATCGCGGTCATCGCTCTCGCCAATAACCGCTTAGCTTCTGCAGCACTGGAACGTTCTGGGTAATAACCCACCGCGACAATCACATCTCCCACTCGCTCAAAGAAAGTGGTTTTCGGCTCTCCCATGCGGTCGGTTGGATTGGTCCAGTGATACTTCACTTCACCAAAACCGTTATGTACTGCTTTGGTGATCATTTCACGGAAAAAAGGATTGCCGTAAACGTCCTGTGTATCCAACACACTGTCGCCCACCAGCACCATCGAAGAACCGCCACTGGCAAGGAATTGGCCATCAATACCAAGAGCAAACACATAGAGCTCACCGTCTATATATTCGGCATCACTCATGAAGTCTTTCACGCTGTCATCACCTTCTTTTTGAACATGCACCACCGCTTTCGCAAGCAAGGTTTTAGCTCTTCTTTCAGCGTCACTGACCACATGTGGCTCAGAAATATCGAGCACATTGACTGGCTTAGTTTCTTTCTCGACTTCTGAATGCTCAGCACGCAATCCAATGCCACTCACTACAGCAAACAAGGCGCAGCCAATAAGGATTATTCTGGATAAATTCATCGTTGTGTCTCCTAATAGCCGACTAAGGACGGTAGCCAAAGTGTGATTTGTGGGAAGAAAGCGATAACGAAAACGCCCACGACAGATGCAAGTACAAAGGGATGGATCTTGGCGGTGATCTGCTCGACTGTAGAGCCACCGATCCCCGAGGCGACAAAGATATTTTCACCCAGCGGAGGTGTCGCAAAACCTATCGAGAGCGTACACACCACCACGATACCAACATGGGTAGGATCCGCGCCTAACATGTACATGATTGGCAGTAGAACAGGCACAATGATCATGATCGCCGCCAAGGTTTCCATGAACATGCCGATGAACAGCAGCAAGGTAATCGTTAGTGCCCACACCATGTACATGTTGTCGGTAAAACTGAGTAGCGATTCCGCCACAACAACTGGGATTTTTTGCTCGATCAACAAGCGTCCAAACACAGTAGCGGCAAAGAGGATTAACAATACACGCCCTGTGATCCATGTGGTGGTCGACAAAGATTTCATCACGCTTTTAAACGACAACTCTCGGTGAATGAAAAGCCCCACAAACAACGAATAGAATATCGCCACAACCGCTGATTCTGTTGGTGTGAACATACCGCTGTAGATACCACCAAGAATCAAGAACGGTGCTAAGATCGACCATAATCCACGGCGCAAATAATGCCTTACATCACCAAACGACCACGTTTCGGTCAGCCCCTTGTAGCCTTCGCGTTTAGCAATAAAATAGTTAGTCACCACCAGCGTCGACGCCATAATGAAACCCGGCACAACCCCAGCGACAAACAGTTTTGGAATCGATAAAGAAGCAAACTGGCCGTGTTGAGCAATGGCTTCTGGTGGCGCCATTAAACCCATTGCAGAAATACCGAAGATAACCAAAGGAATGGATGGCGGGATGATAATGCCCAACCCCCCGGATGCAGCCGTAACTGCCGATGCGTAGCTCTTGTCGTAGTCACGCTTAACCATCGCGGGCACCATTAACATGCCTACCGCTGCCGTTGTTGCAGGGCCAGAACCCGAGATAGCGCCAAAGAAAAGACACGCCATAACCGTTGCCGCGCCAAGGCCACCCGTTACGGGCCCGGCTAAGCTTTCGGCGATATCCACCAGACGTTTGGAGATCCCCGCAGCCTCCATTAATGCACCCGCAAGAACAAAGGCTGGCAGCGCCATTAAGGGGAAGTTACCCACCGAGGTAAACGCGATTTGTACTAAAGCGATGGGATTTTTGTCGAGCAACATATAGGCCGCCATCGAAGCGCCGGCCAGTGATACTGTGATTGGTGCGCCTAGGATTAACAGCGTTAAAAAGCCACCAAATAAAATTAGAGTTAAATAGGATTCCATTATTACATCTCTCTATTACGACAATTCTCTGTGATGACTATTGCGCGGACTTTTGTGCCGTCATTTTGCGCAGCTCTTTGACTTCTGGATCTTCGTTGGTTGCGCCTTTGAATAAGCGCTCGTAGTTGTTCCAGATAATTCGAATCATCATTAGGGAAAACGCGATAGGTAAAATCATGTAGAAATACTTCATCGGGATGCCTGTTGTTTGAGATTTCCAAAACAGGTTCATTTTGTTAAACACGAAGTCGTAACTGAGGTAAACAAAGTAACCGTTAAAACAGAGCCATAAGAAGTCAGCAATGGTTTCACTCACGGTCTGCACAATTGGCGGAAAGAATTTAAAGTGGAAGCTCACTCGGTTGTGGGCTGACATTTTGGCCGCCACAACAGCGCCTAGATAGGCAAACCAAACGAACATGTAAGTCGCGACTTCGTCACCCCAAGGGATAGAGTAATCAAAGAACTGACGAGTAAGGATTTGTGTGAACAGCAATAGGACAAAGCTTGCGAGCAGCAGACAACAGGTATATTCCTCAATGTTGTTTAAGTGCTTTTTTATTGTTTTAGCGACTGACATATAACCTCCAATGTTGATTTCCACATGACAACCAGTCGCTCACGGTCCTAAAAAGATCAGGTACTGAACAGATCAACAAGTAAAGCCATGTAAATGCCCTATCTCACTGTTCTATCGCTAGGTGATTAAGTAGCGGAGAGCAGTAAATAGGGCGTATCTAATCGTTACTTTCTACCTAGTAACTCAAGAACGTCGTCTAGCTTGTCTTTGCCCCCAATGCTTGAGTAGAACTTAGGCCAAACTGATTTCGTTACATCGCTGATCCACTCTTGCTCATTGTCTGCTGGGTCTGTGAATACCATGCCTTTTGCTTGTAGTTCTTCACGGATCTTGTTTTCAGTATTTTCCAGGTAAGCAAAGCTGTGCTCTGTCGCTTCCTGACCCGCTTCAAGAATGATTTTTTGCATCTCTGGAGTCTGTTGCTGGAACACCGTTTCACTGACTATTAGCGGCTCAAGTGAGAAGATGTAACGGAGGTTGGTTACGTACTTTTGTACTTCATTGAACTTCATGGCATGAACAGTGATATATGGGTTGTCTTGACCATCAACCACACCTTGTTGCAAGCCTGTAAAAGTCTCAGACCATGCCATTGGCGTTGGATTTACACCCCACGCTTGGTAAGAAGCAATCATGATTTCGTTACGAGGAACACGAATCACTAGCCCTTTAAGATCCTCTGGCGAAGCGACTGGCTTTTTCGAGTTAGTCAAAACCCTAAAGCCGGAATAAGCCCAACCAACGATGCGAACTCCAGCATCTCGAATGGTGTTATCGACGAGGTCTTGGCCAACTTGGCCTTGAGTAAGTAGAACCGCTTCTTCTGCGCTTTGAATCACATAAGGCATGGTCAGTAGACCAACAGTTGGAGAGAAAGGGGTTACGTTGTTGATCGCCAGTACAGAGAAGTCGAGAAGACCGATTGCCGCATCGTTGACAGTGTCTTGCTCATTGCCTAATTGGCCATTCGGGAAAAGATCGATTTTCACTTTACCGTCTGTTTTTTGCTCCATCAGTTCAGAAAACGAGGTCGCCAATTCCCACTGCGTACCACCAGCAGCATCGCCGATAGCCATTTTAAAATTCGCTGCTGCCGCAGTATGAGATAGCACCGCTGTTGCTACGATGGTGACACCAGCAATAATTTTATTTTTAATAAATTTCATAGTCTTAACCTTTCCTATCGTACAGACTTCCTGCCTGTACTTTGCTCACAAGGTGACCTGGTACAACTTTCCTGGTCGTAGTTCTATTTCCCTATTTTGGAAACAATGTTCGAGTCGCGATTACAGCTTTTCATCCTTTAACGAATACCACTGATAAAGGAACCGCTGCCCCATTCTGCGAAACGGTGCAAACATCTCTGATTCCACCATTTCCCTCACGTTGGGGAACGGAAGTTTTGATTCAAATATCGGTAGGTCCAACTTGTGGCCTTCACCTGCGATCCACTGAGCGAGGCGTTTACCTGCTTGAGCGGAATACATCACGCCATTGCCGCCATAACCCAGTGCGTAGAAGATGGATTGCTTTGGATTCGGCTGATAAATTCTCGGCATCATGTCGTGGCTAACATCCACCCATCCCCACCATGAATAATCGATTTTGATCTGATCGAGAGAAGGGAATTTTCGGGTTAAATCCGCTCTCAACATGTCTTCATATTTCTTTTCAGGTGCGTTCTTGCCACTGATGGCACTGCGTGTACCAATCTGTACTCGGTTATCCGGTAGCAAACGGTAGTAGTGGCGCAGAATTCGAGTATCAGTAATCACTTGATTGGTTTTGAAGTTACACGCGGCGATTTCGTCTTGAGTTAACGGACGTGTCACCATCGAGTTAGAAAGCACTGGTAATAGGCGATTCTTAAGCTCGGAATGCAAACCTTGGCTGGTGTACCCACCGGTGCAAACACCGACAGAGCGAGCCTTCACAACACCACCTGGCGTTTTCAGGTAATGTACACCGCCACGAGTTTCCCAACCCATCACAGGGCTAGACGGGTGAACTTTAATGCCGAGTGCTCGCGCCTTTCTTAGGTAACCAAACGCCAGTTTCCCTGCATGAATACCAATCCCTTCGGGCTCATGCATCGCGCCTGCCGCTTCTTGGTCACCAACGTAATCACGCTTTACGGTTTCCGCATCTAAGATCTGCGCATCGTAGTCAAACGTGTCACGTAGTAACTTGGCTTCTTTCTCAAGCGTTGCCATCACTTTTGGACGGTGAGCCACATATAAATGGCCACCCGGCTGCGGATCACAATCAATATCTTTGATTAGAGACTTAAAGGTGTTCATGCCATCTACGCATTCGCGGTGCATTTTCAGCGCAGTTTCTAATCCCCAACGTTCAATCCACTGAGAACGCTTCAAACGCCCTGATGCACACTGTGCCTGACCACCATTTCGGGTGCTGCAGCCCCAACTCAAACGGTTGGCTTCAATCACTGTCGCTTTAATACCGTACATTTCAGCAAGATGTATCGCAGTGCTTAGGCCAGTGAAGCCTGAACCGATAATCGCCACATCGACATCCATGTCTGACGTGATTGGGCCATCATCTTCGGGTGGTGCGCCTGCGGTATCTACCCAGTACGTTGGTGCGTATTCCTTACCGTGACCTGGGTTTTTATCTTTTAGTGGATCGTATTTTGGATCGTATTTATCTTTTGCTTGGGTGCTTTTCACCTTTGGCGCCACATCGGCTGCCGGTTGTTCCATTACTAAACTCATAATTCGACTCTCCTAGTCATAACACGTGAACGGGTTGTGGTTTCGTGTCTAGCTCTTGGGAGTGTTGTTAGGAGTTAAAAGAGGTCGTGTTTTACGGAAGGCATTTTTTACGCTGATTTTTCCATCTTTCAGGGTAAACACGTCGACCATGCGAGCTTCGATGACGCTGCCATCCGGGTTCGTTGCAGAAAACGTTGACTCACTCACTGCTTGGTCACCACACACAAAATGCACAGGGTCGCTCCAAGCCGCATCTGGAAAGTTCTGCCAAACCAATTCAAAGCTATTTCGAACCGCTTCGTACCCTTCGATAGTGTTTCCAAGCAAGCCTTCGCCTGCCACCGTGTGGAATACACAGTCTTCCGTCATGAAAGACATGAGCGCCTCAATATCATGGTTATTCCACGCATCACTGAAAGACTGTAAAAAAGCGGTGTCGACTTGGTTTTCCAGCACGCATGTCGGTGCATTGGTTTGCATATTCATATTCCAGAATCCTTTATGTTTTCGTTATTGGTTTAAATTTCAGTAGCTTTGCGCCACTTTTTTATTAGAGTGTTTAAACTAGATTTGCGAAAATTTAACAACCTGATAACAAGGTTCATCACTCTAACTTCGAGTTAGGTTATAAACAATCTCTAAGCTCACAGATTTCATCTTTTTATAAATTAATTAGTGTTATAATTTTATTTACTCAGGTTTTCACTCTCGATATTAGAGATATAATTAAATTGGAACGTGTTAGCCTTTAGTCGAAATCAAAGTCTTGATGATACTTTCGACCATACTGTTCAAGTTGACGATCATGAGTATTAACTTGTAATTCGATACTGCCATCACCTTTATTTATTACTTGGTTGTTATCTACATGTGCTTCATTTTTTAAATCTGTTAGTTTCTCTTCGATATATTCTGTCGGTTCATTTAAAACATTCATGGATATTAACTCCTTTATCAGGTTTACTTTCATTGATGGAAGAATATGAACGGACACTAGACCGTTTGAATAATCTTTCTCATCGTACAAAGGCTGAATGGCATCATTGCCACCTTCCTTAAATGGGTGAATGGAATACCACTTGTCCTTGCGTGGCTCTTGTTTATCGCAATCCGCCACATTAAATATCTGTGTTTTGTTGAGATCACACGGTGAAAAAAAGAAACTAACCCGCTGATAATCAACAGCTTTAATTATATTTATGCAGTCTTTACTTTGGCTGTGACACACCGACCACAGCGCATTTAACAGGTTATCGGTCCATTCCAGTAAACGGGTGGGAAAGCCCAGTTTCTTGGCTAAACACATCAATAACCAGTCATTTATATCGTTAGAACTCAGCGAGTGACCACCGTAAAGTCTCACCGTAGCAAGCAGCTCTTGTTCGACACGGCGTATGTTCCTACGATTTGAACGGCCTAAACTTGGCATCAGATTACTGTTTTCATAATCACATACGTTATAAATCAAACCACGTTGATCACTGCATTCATTCATTAATGAATCAATTATTTCATACAGTTCTTCGAGCGTGCTGATATAACATTTATTGTTCATATTTGGTTCCAACCACTCGACAATATAAATAACTAAATTGAAATTGATTCGTTAAAAACTGACATATAATAAAATACACAGACTAAAGTCTAATAACTCTATCGGCTTATCGGTAATTACTATTTAAAAGTCACTCATAATAATTATTGATAAGCCTCTATTACTGAAACCGAGCACCTATTCATCTTGGTTATTTCATTAGGGCTCTAATATTTAGAGCGAAATAATAGAAATATATGACCCAATACTTAGATAACAGCACTATTAAGAATCTTTGAAAACCACTCGATCGCTGAGCCATTCTGTTTCATCATCTAATTTAAAATTAATGGCTAGTATTAGAGCTTAATTTGTTTGCCCGACCACATTCTCGATAACTCTTTATCTTGCATTCACGAGACTGTTTTGGTCGGACAAACTTCCTATGACTTATACGTAATCTTTGTATTTATCTAGGAAACGAACCGGCGTTGATAGTGCATCTCGGCGGAACGGGTCGCCCAATTCCTGAGTACACATGATTTCAATGATGGTTGTTTTGCCTTCGTTCATTTGCATGTCGATGGCTTTTTGTAGAGTCGGACCTACATCTTCTAGCTTATCAACCGTGATGCCTTCAGCACCCATTGCTCGTGCGATTTCTGCAAAGCTTTGGTTATCCAGTTCACCAGCAACAAAGCGTCGGTTGTAGAAGTCGACTTGGTTCTTCTTCTCTGCACCCCATTGACGGTTGTGGAATACCACGGCTGTCACTGGAATGTTATGGCGAACACATGTCATGGTTTCCATCAGGCTCATGCCCCACGCACCGTCGCCTGCATAAGAGATAGCTGGACGATGAGGTGCCGCTGCTTTCGCACCAATGATGGTCGGGAATGCGTAACCACAGTTACCGAAACTCATTGCAGCAAAGAAGCTACGTGGTTTTTCAAAGCGTAAGTAGCTGTTTGCCACTGAGTTGATGTTACCGATATCCGTCGAGACCATTACGTCTTCTGGCATCGCTTTTTCTAGCTCTCGCAGTACTTGGCGTGGGTGTAGGTATTCACCACCAGAGAACGGAGTCTCGTGTGAGTTTTCTTCAATCATATCCAAGCTGAAAGAGTCACGTTCGTGTGTCCACTCATCAAGCTCTTTTTCCCAAAGTGCTTTCTCTGTAGCGACGGTGTCTTGACGAGCGCCTTTGTTGTCATCACACAACAGTGCACGGCCTTCCAATCTTTCAGATAGAGCAACCGCAGCTGCTTTCGCGTCGCCGCAGATACCAACAGAGATCTTCTTAACAAGGCCAAGCATCTTGTTGTCTGCATCAATCTGAATGATTTTCGCGTTCTTCGGCCAGTAGTCCATGCCATGTTGAGGCAAAGTACCAAATGGACCAAGACGTGTACCCAAGGCAATAACCACATCGGCTTGAGCCATCAATTTCATTGCTGCTTTCGAACCTTGGTAGCCTAGAGGGCCACACCATAATGGGTGACTAGCAGGGAACGAGTCATTGTGTAGGTAGCTGTTCACAACCGGCGCACCCAGCCTTTCTGCTAATGCTGCACACTCTTGAACTGCGTCAGCCATTACCACGCCACCACCAGAGATGATGACTGGGAATTTCGCTTCTGCAATCAGGTCTGCCGCTTCATTCAAAGATTTTTCACCACCCGGACCACGGTCTAAACGCGCGGGTTTGGGGATCTCAGTTTGAGTTTCACCGTAGAAGTAGTCACGAGGAATATTCAGTTGAGTCGGACCCATTTCGCTCATCGCACGGTCGAAGCATCGGCCTGTGTATTCCGCCATACGGTCTGGGTGCGTTACGTGTCCTTGATACTTAGTAAACTCTTGGAACATTGGAAGCTGGTTACACTCTTGGAAACCACCTAAGCCCATTGTTTTAGTGCCTGTCTCTGGCGTCACAATTACGACCGGGCTATGTGCCCAGAACGCCGCTGCAATCGCAGTCACACAGTTACTGATACCCGGGCCATTTTGCCCGATAACCACACCGTGGCGACCCGATACACGAGAGTAACCATCTGCCATGTGAGCAGCACCTTGCTCGTGTACTACTGGGACCAATCGAATGCCAGCAGGAGCAAAGATATCCATTGCGTCCATAAATGCTGACCCCATGATGCCGAACATGTCGGTAACATCATTAGCAACCATAGTTTCAACGAACGCTTCTGATGGTGTCATTGTTACTGTGCCGGAAACAACCGTACGTTTTTCTTGCTCACTCATTCTTCCATTCTCCTTGAGTTAACCAAAATTTCATTTTTCGGAATGATTTGTCTCTTTTTCGAATTCATTTTTACCTTAGTTGTAGATTTTTTGTGCGTCAACTTTTTATATTAAATTGGAACAATTCATTCTAATTAACAAAACTGGATCACATTATTGATAGTTTTTCGTACAAAAAGTGCCGTTAACTTAACTGGAGCTGTTAATAATCGACGACATAGCGCAATAACATCGACAAGTAATGGGTTATATAGAGGGAAGAATGATGAAAGAGTCGGAATTGACACCAACGCGACAGGTAAGTGTTAGAGAGTGCTTTGGCATCGACAGCAACCTAACGGTGATGGCGTTTGAACATGTGGGAGAGTATGTGCCAAAAGTCGATCCTAACTACTGTTTTGATCCTGAAGTGACGCTGGCGATATTGGCGGGGTTCACCTCTAATCGCCGTACGTTGATACAAGGCACCCACGGAACGGGCAAGTCTTCTCACATTGAACAAATCGCCGCGAGATTAAATTGGCCGTGTTTGAGGATCAACCTAGACGGACACTTAAGTCGATTGGATTTCATTGGTAAAGACAGCATCGTTATTAAAGATGGAATGCAAGTGACAGAGTTTAAAGAAGGCATTCTTCCACAGAGCATTCAACAACCCATCGCACTGGTATTAGACGAATACGATGCAGGACGACCAGATGTGATGTTTGTGATTCAACAACTGTTAGAGCAAGACGGAAAATACACCTCTTTGGAACAAAACCGAGTGATCACTCCTCACCCCTCTTTCCGTCTGTTTGCTACTTGTAATACGCTCGGTTTGGGGAACTTTTCGGGTTTGTATTCGGGTACTCAAGTGCTTAACCACAGCCAGTTAGATCGTTGGAACATCATTGCCACGCTCAACTATTTAGATCCACAACATGAAACCAAGATCGTGTTATCCAAGCTTCCAGATCTGAATAATGAAAGTGGCCGACAACTGGTTGAGAAAATGATCGCAACGGCAGGGTTAACTCGCAACGGGTTTCGGGCTGGCGACCTTTCAACGGTGATGTCGCCACGAACGGTACTCACTTGGGCCGAAAACATCCAAATATTCGACGATGTAGCCACCGCATTTAGGCTGTCATTCTTAAATCGCTGCGAAGACGAAGAGAAAGAGTTGGTAAGCGAATACTATTTCCGTTGCTTTGGGGAAGCCTTGGAAACACATACTCAAAACTATTCGCACTCGGAGTCGTAAACCATGGCCAATGTCTCTTCCCAGCAGAAAAAGATCCTCGACCTTGGTGTGTCTGTCGCCAGAGCGATCAGTGGCGAGTTGAGCCTGAATTATCGAGGAGAGCGTCTCTATAAAGGCAATATCCCTTGTTATTACCAGTCCGCGCACACCAACGATCTGACCTTTGTATCACGTCATGAGCTGAAAAACAGCAAGCTTTCGATGCAAGGTAAGATCGATTCATCAGCACTACGACTCTTGCTTTCTGATGCTGAACTTCATTACTCATTGCGACCGAAAAACGAAGTCGAACGTCTGCTTTACGACTTCTGCGAACAGGTGCGAATTGAATCTCAAGTTCCATCTTATCTAAAAGGTGTAACCAACAGTATTCAATTCAACTTTGCGTATTGGAGCGACCAATATCATCAGAATGGTTTTACTGAATCTCGCATTGGCATGCTGCTCTTCACATTGATGCAGGTTATCCACACTCGCTTAACCGGTGTTCCCGTTTCGGAACCGATTGCTGAAACCATTGAATCGACACGTGCCGGCATCGTGCCTACTTTTGGGCACAGCCTGAGGCGCTTAAAGCAACATAGAAGCGACCAACAACAGTTTGCACACTGCGCCAATGAGCTAGCCTCTTTAGCACAAGAGCTTATCAACCAAGAACAAGAGAGTAATAACTCGCCGACACCTACGGTTGAAGAAGACATTAAGATCCTTGCTCAGCTTGCATTGATTGTTGATGGCGACATTCAAGATGAAGACGTCGATACCGACATCACAGGCAGTAGCAAGGTATTCGAACTGTCGGGCGCCAATTATCAGGTCTTTAATTCAGAATTTGACCACGTGGTCGCCGCAGATAAACTCGTCAGGCGCGCTCTGTTACTCGATCTGAGGCAAAAGCTCACTGATGACATCATGGCGAGACAAGTCAACACTCGCCGTTTAGCCGCGATGCTCACTCGCTTTGTTGCCACTCCACAAACGAACCGACGTCAGGATCATTTAGAAGAAGGCATTGTTAACGCCACCACAATAACCAAGCTCATCACGTCGCCATTGGATCGCACTGTCTTTTATCAACCTGACATCGGCGCATCTCATCAATGTGCCATCACGTTTTTGATGGACTGCTCAGGTTCAATGCAGAAACACAGTCACAAGCTAAGTCTACTGATAGATACAATTCTCAAATCCGTTGGACTGGCCAACATTCCATTTGAGATTATTGGCTTCACCACCAATAACTGGAACGGTGGCAAAGTTTATCGACAGTGGCTCAAGCAAGGTCAGCCGAAACACCCAGGCCGCTTAAACGAAGTTCGACATATTGTGTTTAAAGATTTTGATACACATTGGAGACGCTCTCGCCTTGGCATTGCGAGCCTTCGCAAAGCCGATATATTTAAAGAAGGGATTGATGGCGAAGCGGTGCAGTTCGCTAGTCAGCGGTTGCAACAGCACATTGCACAAAGAAAGGTTTTAATCGTGTTCTCAGACGGCTGCCCGATGGATACCGCCACCAGCACAGCCAACGATCAGTTCTATTTGGATAACCACCTCAAACAAGTCATTGAGCGTGAATCAACCAAGAACAGTATCGAAATTCATGGTGTGGGAATCGGTGTCGATTTAAGCCCGTACTACCGCAGTAACATCACTTTAGATGTACAAGAAAGCTGCCTGTTTGGTTTATCTAAGAGCATCTTCGAGATGCTAAAGCGTTGATGTGTCTGTGAGGAGGGTTTAATCAAACATTAAACGGAATCAAGCCCTCCTCCTTCAAAGATAACTTTGATAAAGAAAACGTTCTAAGCCGCAAGTAACGACCATGCAGAGACAGCCATTAAATACCCACCAATCAACATCAACACAATAAACACCAACTTTCTGAGTTGATCATTGGACAACGGCGGTGGAAAACGTCGAGCAAACATCGTGACAAGCGCCACCAAGGGAACAGCAATAGCAGACAACCACAGTATGCTTGACTCCATGTCGCCTGCTGCGTAGACATTGACCGTTCGGGACATCGACGTACACGCGAAAACCATCAGCAATGTGCTTCGCACCAGATCGAGCGTAAAAGGTTGTCGATAGAGATGGTAAACAATCGGTGGGCCTGCCATACCGAATAACCCACCCGCGAGCCCAGAACTAAAACCAGATAACAAGAAAGATACCGTTGCCGAACGGTCCTTTCTGGTTTTAGGTTTGAACATAAAGCTCAAACCTGCGAATAATACCATCGCACCCAATAGTCCTCGGAGAATATTCGTGGCCGAATCGCTCAACTCGTCTAGCAAGAACACCCCCATAGACACGCCGGGGATAATACCGATAACTAACACCACCAAAATCTTGAGCTCCCCAAGCAATGGCTTACCCATCAACGCAACCAAGCAATTGAACAAGGTCACAATACTGACCACAGCGGCTATAACTGGTAAGGAAACCAAATTAAGGCTGACCGTTAAACCAATCACGATGATACCGAGGCCAAAACCCGTGACCGTTTGGAAGTAGGTACCTACCGCAATAGTGGTAAGAATGGCGAGTAAAACAGGTAACTCCATTGGTAATCCTAATTAGTTTTTTTACTTAGTATGTAGCGAGCTTTAGGTATTGAGTCTTAGTATCTAAACTCAAATTCTGATTCTTCTCTTTCTTTAGCTTCTTGATCTTCTGTAGCGTTTTGATCTTCTGGAGCTTCTTGAGCATCAGCTTCAACACCCGTCATTGGATTTGCCGTTTTACCTTGTTGTGCTTGCACGGCAGTCACTGCAATTACATTGAAGATATCTTCGGCGCTGCACCCTCTGGATAAGTCATTGGCAGGCTGATTCAGCCCTTGCAACAACGGACCAATCGCAACTGCCCCACCCAACCTTTCCGCAAGCTTATAACCAATATTACCAGCTTCTAAATTGGGGAATACCAACACGTTCGATTGGCCTTTGACCTCTGAATCTGGCAACTTTTTAGCCGCTATTTCGGTGACAATCGCTGCATCAAGCTGAACATCTTGGTCAACCGCAATACCGGGACAACGTTGTTTCACGAGTTGAGCGGCATTACGAACCTTATCGACCGATTCGTGTTTGGCACTGCCGTTGGTCGAAAAGGAGAGCATTGCGACTTTCGGTTCTTCCATCAACAGCGTTTGTGCACTGTTTGATGCCGCCACTGCAATCGATGCAAGTTCAGTTTCATTAGGGTTAATTACCAAACCACAATCACTGAAAATCATGCCACCTTTAAGATTATGGAAAGGTTCACACAACATCATCAGAAAAAAGCTCGAGACCAATTCACTGTCTGGTGCAGGCCCAATGATCTGCAGCGCGGCTCGCACCACATCTGATGTGGTATAAACCGCTCCATTAACCGTGCCGTCAACCAGTCCTTCCCTTACCATCAAGTTGGCAAAAATCAGTGGGTCTGTGACCTTCTCCAATGCATCTTCATAAGTCATGCCCTTGGCTTTTCTTAACTCATAGAGCCGTTCGGCCAACACGGCTTTAAGTGCTGATGTTTGTGGTGAAACAATGTGAATGCCCGCAAGGTTAATATAATGCAGCTGAGCGGCTTCGATAATCGCCTTTTCGTCGCCCACCAGCGTGATATAAGCGAGCTGTTTATCTATCGCTAATCGTGCCGCTTTGAGTACACGAGGGTCTTCAGCTTCACTCAAAACCACACGCTTACGATCTAAGTGCGCCTTATCAATAATCCGTTCAATTGCTTTCATTTTTAAAATTCCACTTATTGAGATTAATTGTTCCATAATTTGTATTTATATTATTGAAATAATAAAAAAGGTCAAATTTTATTCAGATAATTGAAGAATATTGATTTGATATGTACACTCTTACACATAGACATATCGCAAGGATGAATCACTGTATGC
Source organism: Vibrio sp. ECSMB14106 (assembly GCF_000972265.1). Taxonomy (NCBI): domain Bacteria; kingdom Pseudomonadati; phylum Pseudomonadota; class Gammaproteobacteria; order Vibrionales; family Vibrionaceae; genus Vibrio; species Vibrio sp. ECSMB14106. Next base: position 137,781 of record NZ_LAUM01000004.1, read on the forward strand.
AAACAGAAACACCACAAGTTCAAGGAGATACGCCCACTCTCCGACTTTTTGCACTATTAGAGGTGATAGCGCAAAAAGACGAGTTTATTTCTCTTCAAGGGCTCGTCGAAGAAACAGGACTACCGAAACCCACCCTACACCGCATGCTGCAACAATTAGAATCCGCGGGTATCATTCAAAGAGATGGCGACGAAAAGCATTACAGCTCTGGCATTCGACTCAGAAAGTTGGCTGAAAACTTACTGTTCAACAGCACCATGCACAGCGCGAGGCGCACGATTCTTGAAAACCTTCGAGCAGAAGTCGGAGAGAGCTGCAACCTAACCGCACTATCAAGCGGTGAGATCATCTACCTTGACCGCGCAGAAACCGAAGCGCCACTTCGCTTCCATTTGCAACCTGGCTCTCGCGTTCCTGTGCACTGCTCAGCGACAGGCAAATTGTTTTTGGCTCACATGTCGAAATCACAGCGCAGAAGACTGATCGAAAACGTGCCACTGACTCAGTACACAGTGAAAACCATCACCGACTACTCAGTGTTAGAGCAAGACATCGAACAAGCTAAGATCCAAGGCTTTGCGATTGATGACGAAGAGTTTCTACCGGGTTTGGTGTGTATCGCAGTACTCATTCCATCACCAACCGGTCAATCCAATCTCGGTTTGGCAATCCAAGCACCAGTGATTCGAGTGAAACCAGACGAAGCGATCAAGTTCCTACCTGCTCTTCAAAAAGCCGCGAAAGCATTGGCGAAGATAGAAGCAGACAACTGGGCGCAAGAATAACATTGGTAGGCTAAAACGAATCATCAGCACTGCCATAGACATCAACTCAATAACCGCATCAATACGTGTTAGTAATCATCAAGAAGGAATCACATGCTAGAAATTAATAACCAGCGCTTACTCTCTTTTATGGTGACTGAAGCGGATAAAGCAGTAGCAGTAACCAACCCAGCAACGGGTGAGCTTATTGGACATGCGCCTATATCATCTGAGACAGAATTAGACAGAGCTATCGAGCGATCTCATATTGCACAGAAAGAGTGGGCAAAAATTCCGGCTAAATCTCGCGCTGCGATACTGAAAGCTTGGCATCAACTGATCCTTGAAAACAAGGACGACCTTGCTCACTTAATGACGATCGAACAAGGCAAGCCGTTGGAAGAAGCAACGGGCGAAGTGGTTTATGGTGCAAGCTTTATCGAATGGTTCGCTGAAGAAGCAAAGCGTACCTATGGTGATTCAATTCCAAGCACAGTCGCAGGAAAACACTTAGTGACGATCAAGCAGCCGATCGGAGTGGCGTGTGCCATCACACCGTGGAATTTCCCGATAGCGATGATCACACGTAAAGCCGCGCCTGCACTGGCGGCTGGCTGTAGTTTTATTGTTAAGCCTTCTGACGAAACGCCACTTTCAGCATTTGCTGTTGTTGAACTGGCCTACCAAGCGGGTATTCCTAAAAATCTGCTTCAAGTTGTATTGGGTGACAGCCCAGAACAGATTGGCGAGCTATTCACCTCACACCCATTGATCAAAAAGATCTCTTTTACAGGCTCTACCCGTGTCGGCAGTATCTTAATGGCTCAAGCTGCAAAAGGAATCAAACGCACCTCGATGGAGCTTGGCGGTAATGCTCCGTTTATTGTGTTTGACGATGCCGATATCGATGCTGCGGTTCAAGGCGCAATGGCTTCGAAATTCCGTAATGCAGGCCAAACCTGTGTTTGTGCTAATCGATTCTATATTCACAGCAAAGTACACGATGAGTTTGTGGCTAAATTCGACCAAGCGGTGCAGCAACTCAAAATTGGCAACGGCTTAGACGAAGGCATCAACATTGGCCCTGTGATCAGTGAAAGAGCGAAACAGAACATCCAAGGTTTGATTGACCGCGCCATTGAACAAGGTGCCCAGCCTGTAACCCCAACGCAAGAGCTTGCGGGCTTGTTCATTCAACCTGTCATTCTTAAAGACGTGAAGCACGACATGGACATCGTTCAACAAGAGATTTTTGGCCCTGTTGCTCCTATTATGAAGTTCGATAGCGATGAAGAGCTGATCGAAATGGCGAACGATACGATCTATGGTTTAGCGTCTTACTTCTACAGCCAGAATATCCACCGTGTGTGGAAGGTAGCAGAAGCACTTGAATACGGTATGGTTGGCATTAATGACGGCCTCATCTCAACAGAGGTTGCACCTTTCGGTGGGGTTAAGCAGTCAGGTATTGGCCGCGAAGGCGCTAAAGAAGGCATCGACGAGTACATGGATATTAAGTATCTATGCTTTGGCGGAGAATGAGGTTAGTAGTAATACGTTTCATCACTAAGTCAGTTCTTCCCTTTCCATTCCCCGTGAACACTCAAAAAAAAAGCCGCGCTATAAAGCGCGGCACCTTGGGCTCGGTTTAAATGGATGTTTCTTTTCTTAGTGGTTTTATTATTAAGTGACGTTGTTATTTAGTTATTCTGTAACACGGTTACGTTGCTTTGCTATTTTGTTTTCTAGCTATCTAACAATTTAGCAGCCTTGTTTTATGCAAGTGCTTTTAACTTCAGTCGCATAGCATGCAATACAGGCTCGGTGTAACCACTTGGCTGAGCACAACCTTCAAATACCAACTGGCAAGCTGCTGAGAAAGCAATGCTGTTTTCAAAATCTGGTGCCATATTGCGGTAACTCGGATCGCCTGCATTTTGCTCGTCAACGACGGCCGCCATACGTTTCATGGTTTTCATTACTTGGACTTCATCGCAAATACCATGGCGTAACCAGTTAGCGATGTGTTGGCTTGAAATACGCAGCGTCGCTCGGTCTTCCATTAGCCCTACATCGTTAATATCTGGCACTTTCGAACAACCTACTCCTTGGTCAATCCAACGAACTACGTAACCAAGAATACCTTGCGTATTGTTGTCCAATTCATTTTGGATATCTTTCGCGGTCAGCTTTTGATTGCCTAGTAGCGGAATAGTCAAAATATCGTCTACATTGGCTCTCACTCGCTCACTAAGCTCTTTCTGGCGGCTTGGTACGCTCACTTTGTGATAGTGCAAAGCATGCAAAGTCGCAGCCGTTGGCGATGGTACCCAAGCCGTATTCGCGCCCGCTTGTGGATGTCCGATTTTCGCGTCCATCATCTTCGCCATATTATCTGGCTCTGGCCACATACCTTTACCGATTTGAGCTTTACCTTGCAGGCCACAAGCTAAGCCAAGATCAACGTTTTGATCTTCGTATGCGCCAATCCAAGTCATGGTTTTCAGTTGTGTTTTCGGAGCGAATGGTCCTGCTTCCATACTGGTGTGGATTTCATCACCCGTTCGGTCTAGGAAACCTGTGTTGATGAACACGACACGATCTTTGGCTGCGCGAATACACTCTTTCAAGTTCACAGAGGTACGACGCTCTTCGTCCATAATGCCGACTTTAATCGTAAAGCGATCTAAACCTAATGCATCTTCAATTCGACCAAACAACTCATTGGTGAAAGCCACTTCTTCAGGGCCGTGCATCTTAGGTTTTACAATATTAATGCTGTTCGCGGTTGAGTTTTGATACGGGCTATTACCCTTTAAATCGTGCATTGCGATGAGCGATGTCACCATGCCATCCATAATGCCTTCAGGCACTTCATTACCTTCCGCATCAATAATCGCAGGGTTGGTCATTAGGTGGCCCACATTGCGAATGAACAACATGCTACGGCCTTTCAGCGAGATCTCGCCACCCGTCACGCTGGTATACTGACGATCTGGGTTGAGGTTACGAACGATAGTTTTGCCGTTTTTCTCAAGCGACTCTTGTAAATCACCTTTCATTAAACCTAACCAGTTACGGTAAGCCAGTGCTTTGTCTTCACCATCAACCGCAGCGACAGAGTCTTCGCAATCCATAATGGTGGTGAGAGCCGATTCCACCAACACATCTTTAATTCCAGCCACATCAACGCTGCCAATTGGCGCACTCGGATCGATCTGAATTTCGATATGGAGATTATTGTGCTTCAGCAGAATGCAAGAAGGCGCGCTTGCGTCTCCTTGATAACCAATAAACTGGTTGCGATCAATGAGAGTGACTTCTTCGCCGTTATCTAACGTTGCTGTCAGCATGTTGCCAATGTTCACATTGCTGATACTGTACTTAGTCACATCTTTATGAGAAACACCATTCAATGGCGCAGCTTCATCAAGGAATTCTCTGGCGTAAGTGACAACTTTAGCGCCACGAACAGGGTTAAAGCTGCCACCTTTCTCTGCACCATCGCTTTCACTGATGACATCTGTGCCGTAGAGCGCATCGTATAAACTGCCCCAGCGCGCGTTTGCTGCGTTAAGTGCAAATCGCGCGTTCATGATAGGCACCACAAGCTGTGGGCCTGCTTGTGTCGCAATTTCAGGCTCTACACTTGCAGTGGTAACTTGGAAGTCTTCGCCTTCCGGCACTAGGTAGCCAATCTGCTGCAAGAACTGTTTGTACTCTGCTGCGTCGAGTGTTTGACCAGCACGCTCTTGGTGCCAAACATCAATCTGATGTTGAAGATCTTCACGCTTGATAAGCAAAGCACGATTTTTTGGTGCCAGATCTTTAAGGATCGCTGCAAAAGATTGCCAAAAGTCTTCAGCGATAATGCCTGTTCCAGGAATGACCTGCTCATTAATTAATTGGTAGAGGGTGCTATCAATGTTCAAGCTTCCCTGTTGAATACGACTGCTCATAAAATCTCTCTCAAGCTAACTGATGACTACTCAATATATTTACTTAACTGACTTAAATTTAAATAACTAGTTTAAACTTACTTAACAGGTATAAATTTAGCTAATTTATGCCTGTTATACTGAATATTCATATAAAAAATACCCTGCAAACTATGTTACTCCGTCACACCGCTTTCTATTTCATTGGCGACACTTTTAATCAAGCGACGCATCCACTGGTGGTCTGGATTGGTTTGTAACAATGGGCTCCACGCCATTTTCACCTCGAAAGGTTCAATCGCAAATGGGGCTGGTTTGATTAATAAATTAGGATTGTTGCGCTGTAATTGCGCGGCTTTAGTTGGAATAGTAAGGATAAGGTTTTTCTGCTGAGCAAAGAGAATCGCAGATAGATAATGTCGGGTAAACACCGTGATATTGCGGGTTTTACCAATGCGCATTAATGCTTCATCTATCCAACCGAGCTTTTGCGCTTCACTTGGATTGATCCCGACTCCAGTTCCCATACCCGTCTTACTTACCCAAATGTGTTGCGCCTTTAAATAAGATAAAATATCAAAGTTGTCGGCTATTGGATTGTCACAGCTAAATAGGCAAGAAAACCCGTCGTGCCAAAGGCTCATCTGATGGAAGGACTGTGGAATATCATCAAAACGGTTGATGATAATATCAACAGTACCTTGTTCTACATCCTGATAGCTCACATCACTTGGCGTCATTATATCCAGTCGTATTTTCGGCGCTATCTCACTCAGTTTTTTTAATAGCGGCTGAATAAGGGTTGATTCAGCATAATCACTCGCCATGATACGGAACACACGTTCGCTATCTTCAGCCCTAAACTCAGTGGTGGGCTGTAGCGTCTTTTCTACATTCGCCAAGATGTTGCGAACCAGCGGCTGCAACTTTTGCGCTCGCTCGGTAGGAACCATTCCTTCACTGGTTCTCACCAACAGTGGGTCTTCAAACAGATCACGTAATCGACGAAGGCCATTACTCATGGCTGGTTGAGTTATTCCCAATTGATTTGCCGCTCGTGTAACGTTTCTTTCACGTAGCAACATGTCTAAATACACAAGCAAATTAAGGTCTATACGAGCAATATTCATAAGAAAAATACCGAATATAATAACTATAAATTAACAAAATTATCACATGCGTGGTTATTCTTTGTCCATAGCAAAGTTTTAATCCAAGCCAATTTGGCAACCATACCCCACGTGAAACTAAGGAATAGTTATGTCGCAAATTACACAAGATATCGAAAAGATTGAAGTTGCAAAAAGCGCTGCAGGTGCTCCATGGGATGCAATTAACCCTGAATCTGCTGCTCGTATGCGAGCTCAAAACAAATTCAAAACAGGTCTGGATATCGCGCAATACACGGCAGATATCATGCGTGCGGATATGGAGGCTTACGATAAAGACAGCTCTCAATACACTCAGTCTTTAGGTTGCTGGCATGGTTTTATCGGTCAACAAAAGCTGATTTCTATTAAGAAGCACTTTGATGGCAAGACAGATCGCCGCTACCTTTACCTTTCAGGTTGGATGGTTGCGGCACTTCGCTCAGACTTCGGTCCACTTCCAGACCAATCGATGCATGAGAAAACATCAGTTGCAGGCCTAGTAGAAGAACTATACACATTCCTGCGCCAAGCTGATGCTCGTGAACTGGGTGGTTTATTCCGTGAGCTAGACGCTGCACGTGAAGCGGGCGACGTTAACCAACAAGACCTTATCCAAGACAAAATCGACAATCACGTAACACACGTGGTGCCAATCATCGCAGATATCGATGCGGGTTTCGGTAATGCGGAAGCAACATACCTAATGGCTAAACAGATGATTGAAGCGGGCGCTTGCTGTCTACAAATTGAAAACCAAGTTGCCGATGAGAAGCAATGTGGTCACCAAGACGGTAAAGTAACGGTGCCACACGCTGACTTCCACGCAAAACTTCGCGCACTTCGTTACGCATTCCTTGAATTAGGCATCGATAACGGCATCATTGTTGCTCGTACCGATTCACAAGGTGCTGGTCTAACAAAAGAAATCGCTGTAGTGAAAGAGCCTGGCGACCAAGGTGACATCTACAACTCATACCTAGATGTTGAAGAGGTTGATGTTGCTGATATGGCTGAAGGTGATGTTTGCTTCAACCGTGACGGCAAGCTAGTTCGACCTAAGCGTCTACCTTCAGGCTTATACCAATTCCGCCAAGGTACTGGTGAAGACCGCTGTGTATTTGACTGTATCGAAGCAATCAACGCAGGTGCTGACCTACTTTGGATTGAAACTGAGAAACCACACATCGGTCAAATCAAAGAGATGATGGACGGCGTTCGCGAAGTTCACCCTAACGCGAAACTAGTTTACAACAACTCTCCATCATTCAACTGGACGCTAAACTTCCGTCAGCAAGCTTACGATGCATTGGTTGCTGAAGGTAAAGATGTATCAGCTTACGATCGTGCGAACCTAATGAGCGCGGAATACGACGAAACTGAACTGTCTGCAAGTGCTGACGACAAGATTCGTACATTCCAAGCGGACGCATCACGTGAAGCGGGTATTTTCCACCACTTGATTACTCTACCGACTTACCACACTGCAGCGCTGTCTACTGACAACCTTGCGAAAGAGTACTTCGGCGACCAAGGCATGTTGGGTTACGTTGCGAATGTTCAACGTAAAGAAATCCGCCAAGGCATCGCATGTGTTAAACACCAAAACATGTCTGGTTCAGATATGGGTGACGACCACAAAGAATACTTTGCTGGCGAAAATGCACTAAAAGCAGCGGGTGAAGCGAATACGTCTAATCAATTTGATTAATCGTTAACAGCGTTTCCCCTATAAAATCTCCCCTTCCCTTTTCCCTGTTAGGTGCCGGGAGGGAGGAGGTTTTGGGATGAAGCTAGTACTGCCAGCTTCATCTCAAAGCCTCAGATTTGTGTTCCACACCACTGTTGCCCTGAAAAATTCTGTTTAAACTGATCACATTCTGTTTGATGGTTTTCCTATTTATTGATATGCCTATTTATTGAGAGTGCTTATGACTTCAATACCGACACACCTACAAGATGCTAAAACACTGCTGTCAGAAAATGGTTTCGCTACTGGTGAGACTTGGTATCACGGCACATCTTCTGCCTTACTTGATTCAATTAAAACTCAAGGGCTTAAACGCTCTGGCGATACATCACTCACCGAAGCTGCCTTAAAAACCATGGCGACTATCGGAAACGACTACACAGAATCCGTCCAACCTATCTTTTTAACTCAGAGTAAAGAGCTCGCGTATTACTGGGCTCAACAAACCGTTCGTGAGCGCAGTGTTCGTTTTGCAGGTACAGAACTACCAGTCGTGTTAGCGGTGAACCTATCAGAACAACAACGCGAAAAAGTAAGACCAGACGTTGGTGCTATGAGCCTACTAATGATGAGTACGGGAGAGCAATTCATAGAACACTTGGGTCAGATCTATCAAGAAAACAACATTGCAGGCCCTGACATAGAATTACGTACTGCCGATCGCATGGACTATCTCAACAAACTTGGGATGGCCTACATTGATGAAGACATAAGTCGAGCTTGTGTCAAGGAGTTATAAGAGTTCGAATTCAACAATTTTTATGGGATTCACTACATACCCCCTCTTCAGAATCAAAAATGGCTCCCGTTACGGAGCCATTTGCTATTTTCTGTCTGCAAGCATAGCTTGTCTATAAATATAGATTCTCTAAAAATATCAGGTCTTAAAAAACTAAACTATGAGCACAAACGACCTTGCTGTGCGGCTTGCATCATTTCGATATCACCTTGAAGAGAGCGGTACACGATGGTATTCCACACCTCACCATTATCCATTTCAAACTCGATAGCATAGTTTAAACCAGCGACTACCTGAATTCGAACACCTAATATTTTTTTGAGCTTAGCAGTGGTATTCATTTGCCCTAGAACCACATCTAGCGCTTGCTTAGCTTCTCGCGTGATGTCACTTTGTGACCAACCGCCGGTCAGGTTCTTAGTGCTGCAAATAGGATTCATTTCCTCTTGTGATTGTTCAGAAACCTCAGTTTTCTGACTACATCCAGCTAACGCAACAACACTAAACAAGGTTGCCAATAGTACTTTCTTCATAAATTCTCTCTACATCTATCATTCACGAGAGGTTACTCAAAATGATGTTTTATATGCAGGAAAGCTTAAACCTCGAATGTCATCACTTCATCAGAGATGACGCTGTAACTAACCCATAAACACAGAACACTGTTAAAAAATACAAAGCCGGACACTGATGCCCGGCTTTTATCTGTCTACCTACCTGATATTTAAACCATTTAAGTAGGTGACGTTTCAGTTAATACTGTTTGTGTTAATGTCTATTTTATTAATGAAAATACACCAACATTTCGACTTCATCCCCTTGTTGCTCTGCATCAAGCAAGAAGTGCAGATAACCCGCTTCAGTTACCGGTATTTGTAAATATTCATTGCTTCCATTGGAGTCAGACTGATATTCATGTTGCCCTGCCGTTGGCCAATATGAATTGCTTGCGTATAAGTCGACGTTGCCTGTGTTTGACTGTCCATTTTCCGCATTGTTACTTTTATCGTTCAGCCACACTCGAACTTCTTGTACACCTTGCGGAACATAGACTGCAGCGTAGCGTTGTTGATGAACGGTAAGGGTTTGAGCGTGACCTGATTCCAATACTACCGGTGTTAAATCATCTTTATCTTGTGTTGGTGGTGTTGGCGTTTCTGTCTCCAGAGATGCCACCAATGTCACATTACTAAAATCAGATCGACCTGTGATACTCATGTAGTAGCGACCTGATTTAATATAACCTGACGGTTCAGGGTCAAACGTCACTAACTCATTACTGTCGTCTCGATACTGGCTAAACTCAAAGTCATAGTAATGTGCTTCTCTGTTGTAACTCATGTACAGATCCGCATCGCCGTGCCCTTCACCTTCACGTCGAATAGCAACTTCAAAATGCGTTACGTTCTCTGGCACATCAACATAGAACAACTGCTCGCTGTACGCCTCGCCGCTCAACACCACACTTTGATTTTCAGCAAGTACTTTGACTTGTTCTGTCGGTTTTGTAGGGTCCGTCGGCTCTGTAGGATCAACCGGATCTGTTGGCTCACTTGAAACTGTGTCTAACCAACGCTCAAACTCACCATTGTATTGCGACCCAAGGAATTTCACTTGCTTCGCCCATTCAGCAAACTGACCAGAACGAGATAATACCAATAAGCTTTCTACGTCTTGCGGATGTTCTTCCAACATAAAGCGCACCGCTAAGTAACCCCAGCGATAGATACGATTAGTGTCGTGAGAGTATGTAGTCGCGAACACATCCGACAGGCTCACTTTTCCTTTGCTTATAAGGCCTAGCGCTGCATCGTAGCCTTGCTTGTAATGCATGTACTCGGCAAACCCCTCTAACCACCACACCACATAACCGTGTGCCAGATTGTCGTTAAACGATCCATATTGGTTAAAGCGTGCATCGAGATAGTGAGTGTATTCATGCTCTAAGTTGAGAATAGAAAGGTCATCGCCATTGGCGTAACGATAAGCGATAAAACGAGCAACATTACCCACCTGTGAAGGGTCGCCTTCTAGATACTGGCCACCGTTATCAGTCGTATTACCAAATAAGAAAGAGGAGTAATCTACATAACTGCCGTTGCTGCCGAACACAACGACTTCTACTCGTTCGTTATTGTCGTCAGTCACAGGTTGTTGACCTGTGTTCGCAACTTGATGGAAGTCCACCTCTTTCGCCGCGAGCACATCACACGCTTCAAGTGATTGTGCTTGTGTTAAATCTTGTGAGCGAATAATCGCAGGCCCTTGACACTCATGACGGTTAGGAAGTATACGCATTGCTAGATCACGTTTTGCTTGCTCTAGATCCAATCCATTCAAGCCGTCAGGTGCGTAATACCCCATCATCTCAACCGCCGCTAACCAAAGCTTATCGTGCTCGCTACCCAGTGGGTTTTGTGCCATCACTTGTTGCATCACTCGCAGTGCTTTGTCTCTGGTTGCTTTATCTGGACTTGCCAACAAGCGACCCGTTTCACGAACTGCGTTATAAACCAGAAAGCTCGCATCCGTGTCCAAAGCCCACATGTTATCACGCGCGAATGCCGCCAACGTATCGATGTGTTGTGTATGATTAGTCATGTAATCGTAGAAGTCATCTCGAGCAACATGTCCTGCCATTGCGCGAAATAGATTGTTGAGACCATCAACCCATTGAGTGTCTTGTGCGGTTTCTCGGTTGAATTGACGAAGTGCCGCAAGTTGTGCATCCATGGTCAGTGGTAATTGCTTAACGTTATCGACCATCAACGTCAGACTTTTCATTGCCCCCACTTGTTCACGGCCTTGATCTAGCGCGTTAGGGTTAGCTAAAAAAGCGTTGGTTGATTGAGCAAATCGCTGACTCAACGCTTCGCTGAAGTCTTGTACTTGCGCGTTATAGCGGACGTAATAAGCCGCACGAATAAACTCGCCAAAGTTCTCCAGTTTACGTGCTTGCTCAGCTTCACCTCGGTAACGGGCAATTTCTAAGTCAAGTGCAATTTGAATACGGCTTAGACTCGCTTCACTGTAGATATTGTCTAGTGAATTATCCGGGGCTGAGAACCAAGAGCTATAGCAGCTGCTATCCGCAGCTGCTACAGCGAGAGCGAGATCAGGAGATCGCTGAAGGTCAGGAACATCACACTGATGTTGAGCAAAAGTAAAACTGGAAATACTGGCAAGAACAAGAGCCAGTGCCAAACGACGACGTGGGAATAAACGGGTATGAGACATAACAACACTCATGAATTGATTATATATTTAAGGCCGCCGTTATATTCCTTGTAATTTATAAGGTGAATTCAGTTGCGTATTAATTATGAGGTTGGTTCAAAAAATAGATATTTCACACTCATTTATCGAACCAAAAAGTTAATGATCGACTTGAATACGTCAGGCTAAACGTACCAAAAACTCACGCAAGATACTGATAATATTGTAATTTACAAATTAAAATCCACATGATAAAGCGCTGTTGTTAAGGGTAAGCTTAAGTAGTAAACTTGGCCCGATTGTGCAGCTTATGTTCACGCAATAGACGAGAGTTGTTGTTGCTCACTCTATGTAACGTTACATCAAATACTTAAAATAAATGTCCGGTGACTGGTGCCAGATCGAATAATAATCAATAAACCCAGGCTAGGCTAACTACATGAAATTAACGTCGTCTTTAGGCTCACTGTTGGCTAGCAGTCTGTCTATCGAAAAAAAACAACGAGCGCTAATAGAACTCGTTATTGGTGCTTATCAGCCACAAGAGCGCACAGTTCTTTTCCATACCGTAACAAACTATCGTAGAAACCAATTAGAATCACTCTTCTCTGAACACCAAAACAAGAGCTTCTCTGTATTATTTGATTTAATGGATTATCGAGATCTCATTCAGCGCTATCCAAGCACCTTATCATCCGAGATAATTCAACTTGAAGCAGTCGTAGGCCAGTGCTACATGCATTGGTTAGAATTTTGGTGTGAGTGTGAAATTGCCGTAATAAAAGCAAAGTCACCATTAAAAGCCCCGCTCCACTCTTCTGTAGATCTCCCCGTTGAAGATAGTGCTTACTATGATGCGATCATTGAACAGATAGAGAATGATCAACTTATCGTACAAACACCGAGTCATCCACAAGGAATGCCAATATGCGATGCTATCGCTTTGAGCAATCTTGAGGTATTCATAAAGGGTGAAAAATGGTTTGAGATGCTGCCTTTACTGCACCTATCTCAAACGGGTAAGCACTTTATTCTACTCAAGCACCCAGCCAGCGAAGCCTTTCCGACACTGGTTTCTTCTGCGCTCATTCAAGATTGGTCAAAAAATGAAACTTGGTTAAGTTACGCACCACCGTTCAGTAATGAGCAATGGCAATACTGTTTACCAAGTCATGGTTACGATCAATTAGTAAAGTTACAGCTTTTCACGCCATCGACGCTCTCAAAATGTTACTCTTTGCCTGAATTTGATAACCAGTTCCAATTACAATTGACCGATGAGCGCGCTATTTGTGAAATCCTCCGTCTAACAGTAAGCGGGAATACCCAACAAAAGCTCTACTTCCTCTATCTCGCTCAAAAAGAGTTGATGAGCGTATTACACCAAGTTGGCTACAAAATCGGCTTCACCATTATTGAGCAACCTTTCATGCTTCAGTTTTATCAAGCTATCGACCCAAAAGCCTATTTCCACTCTGGATATTGCGAGTTAAATGGTGATGGTACAACAATTTATCGCGGGTTCTGGAATTTCGAAATGATGGTAAAAGTGTTCAGTAACACAGATTTTCGCCGTTACAAACACCGAGTTCGTGAAAGCAGAAAACTTGGCTCGATAGAAAAACAAAACTCTGTACATAAACCAAACTCGGTAAATAAGGATGAACATGTTTGATTTCGGCTTAGAAGCGGTCATCCACGCCAAAGCGATAACGCTTCTTGCGACGGTTGCTGTAGTCGTGATGTGGTTACTCTACTATTGCTATCGCCTTAAACAAAAGAACGAAGTGATCGCAGGTACACACCATGCACCTTACATCGCGTACTCGGTTTGTATTGTTGCGTGGATCAGCAGTAACGCCTACTTCCATTCCGACTTGTTGCCGGATCTTGGTACTTCAGCCGCAATATTGACCGCAAAAATTGCTAATCTTGCCTCGTTCTTTGCATTTGCCTTCGCCTACTACTTCTCGTGCCAACTCGCTGCAGAACAACGTAATGGTAAGGTCCACCTGTGGCAACAAGCTATTTTCGTTACTTTTACGGTCTACTCCTTCTTTATTAACTTAAGTCCGGGGTTAACCGTTGAAGATGTCATCATTACTGGCCCTAGCAAATTCGTTATTGAATTCGGTCCGCATACGCCATATTTTTTCATTGGAATGATTAGTTTTGTTGTTCTTACACTAAGTAACCTAATGGCCATGCGCGCCAACAGTAGCAAGCTCACATTAACTAAAACCGGCTACATGATTGCAGGTATCTTGGTATTCATGCTGTCTACCGCGACAATTCACCTCGGTATAACCTATTTTTTGCGTGATTTCTCACTCACTTGGTTGCCTCCAGCATTGTCTATTAGTGAAATGTTATTCGTTGGTTATGCCCTGCTAACCTCGCGTTTCTACAGTGTGAAGTATCTCGCCTACATGAGCCTCAACGCGCTGTTGGCTTGTGTTATTTTAGTGATACCTTTCGGCGCTATATTCATCCCATTGACCGACAACAATCAATGGCTAGTAGCAGTCCCAATCTGCGCACTTATTGGTATCACCTGGCATGTTCTCTACAAACGCGTGAGTCGCTATGCCTCTTTCTTGATTTACGGAAACCCAAAAACACCAGTCCAGCAAATCCTTGCTCTGGAAGAAGATTTCAAGCTCTCTATTGATGATGCGATGCGTCGCTTAGGCCACCTACTACAAATTCCAGAGGACAAGCTGCGACTAATTAACAGTAACTACAATGAAACCCTCTACGAGGATTACCTTTCGACAAACAAGTCAGTTTTGGTGTTCGATGAACTTTCTGAGGAGCTAGGTTACACAGCACCGATGAAACGCTCAATAAAAGCACTGTATGAAAAAATGCGTTCCAACAACACCGCCTTGGTGATGCCGTTGTTTGGCCAGGGTGAGTCGGTCACACACTTATTGGTCTCTTCACACAAGAGCAATGATCAGATGTTCTCTAATGAAGAGATCTCTGCGCTACAGACCTTATTAACTCGTGTACAAAGTACCATCGAAGCAGATAAGCGCATCCGACAAAGCCGTGCACTTGCTAATTCAATTGCTCATGAAATGCGTAACCCACTCGCCCAAGTACAATTGCATTTTGAAGTATTAAAACAGCACATTGATAATCAAGCACCAGCTAAACAAATCCAACTTGATATTGAGAGTGGTCAAGCTGCCATCCAACGTGGACGACAGTTGATTGACATCATCTTACGCGAAGTCAGTGATAGCTCACCAGAACATGAACCAATTACGGTGACCTCTATTCACAAAGCCGTAGATCAGGCTGTAAGCCACTATGGTTTCGAAAATGAGAATATTATTGAGCGGATTCGTTTGCCACAACATGATGATTTTGTTGTAAAATTGAATGAGACCTTATTTAACTTCGTTATTTTTAACTTAATACGTAATGCGATCTATTACTTTGACTCCTATCCAGATAGCCAAATTGAGATCAGCACCAAAACAGGGGCTTACGAGAACGTCCTCACATTTCGTGATACCGGCCCGGGCATTGACGAAACCATTTCTCACAAGATCTTCGATGACTTTTTTTCTCATCAAAAAAGCGGTGGTAGCGGCTTAGGCTTAGGTTATTGCCAACGCGTTATGCGCTCATTTGGTGGCAGAGTTGAATGTCAATCTAAACTTGGTGAGTTTACTGAGTTCAAGTTGTATTTCCCGGTTGTGCCTAACGCTCCCAAAGCAGCAACGCTGCGTACACCTTACTTCAATGATTGGAAACAAAACCAAACAACAGCAGAAGATAAAGCCAAAGCCGACGTTCACTTAGTAAAACAAGCCGGAAGTGGTAGCCAAGCACCGACAGTACTCATTGTCGACGACAAAGAAGTACAACGTACGCTTGTTCAAATGTATTTAACTCGACTTGGGGTTAACAGCATACAAGCAAAAAACGGTGAAAATGCCATCGAGCTGTGTAGAACGAACCAAGTAGACTTGATCTTAATGGATGTGCAAATGCCAGTCATGAATGGCTTTGACGCAAGCCAAGTAATAAAGGCTCGTTCGCCCCATGTACCTATCATTGCTCTTTCTGGAGAGTCAGGACAATACGAATTAGATATGATACGTAAATTGATGGATGGCCGCCTAGAAAAACCTACTTCATTAGGTGCACTACAACATGTGCTCGACAAGTGGTTAAGCAATTACGTTAAGCCCGACGCTTTTAAAGTCACAGAAAGTGATTAGTGATGGCGCTAATCATTTGGCACAAGTAACCAATTAAATACATGACTTAATGAACGATCCAGTGGTTAGCTAACATCCCTTCAAGCTTCGAGAGTGTTACTTGAAGGGATTTAATTTAAGTAACAACAAGATATCCTTCATGTTAAGGCCGATATATATATTATGATTAAAATATATATCATGACTTAACATTAACTACACTACTTTGTTATTGACTTGATAACTTTTCAATAAAGCAGAGTCCAATTTTTTATTTTTCGCTACATACATGGCCTTATCAGCTGAATTAATAAGTTGCTCGTAGCTATCACCGTCATCGGGATAGTAGGATATACCGATACTTGCACCCACTTGGTAATCATTACTTTCAATAGAAACTGTTCGCATTATAGCGCTAACTAATTGTGTTTTTTTGTCTAATACTGACTCTTTATCATCAAGCAAATCTAGACCAATAACAAATTCATCACCTCCGTATCGACTGACAAGATCGGTACATCGAGTATTTTCTCGCAAGCGTTCGGCTACCTTAACTAAAACTTGATCACCAATTCGGTGTCCGTGATTATCATTTATAGATTTGAATTTATCCAAATCTATAAACAGAACTCCTATAATTCTTCCCGTTCGTTGGGCTCTTGATATCATCGCCTTAAGGCTCTCTTCAAAGGAACGTCGATTCATCACTCCGGTTAAGGAATCGTGACCAGACAAATATTCCAGTGCAACCTTTTGCCGTTTAAGCTCTAGTGTTTGTTTATTAACTTCATTTTCCAATACAGATTTTGTCACTACATTTTGCTCTAATTCTTCACTCATGGTGTTGAAAGCTTCACCTAAAGAACTAAATTCTAGGTCAATATTGGTACATTCTATCCGATGAGAAAAATCGCGAGCCTTGATCTTCATTATCCCTTCAGATATAGCTGTCGATCCTGTCCGGAACTTTCTAAGCAAACGGTAAGAGATTGCTGTGATAGCGAAAAAAAACAGAGCGAGTACTCGCGTAATATCAATGATTGTATTTTCGGTCCTCTTCTCCGTTTGTAATAACTCTCTTTTTTGCTGGGTCGCTAAGTGTTCATGTATGTTTTGTATTAACATGTTATATCGAGCGTTTAGTAATGCACGCCTTTGCATCAGGGAGTTTGAATCTCGAATCGAATTTTTTACAACTATTTGAAACTTCTTGTCTTGCTCTATCAATTCTTCAAGTTGGGTATTTAGCAATTTGATTTTTTTTATTTGAGGTTTTGGGATATTAGATTCTTCTATACCAAGAGAAAACTTGGCCTGCTGATTAACTAAGTTATTATAACTCTTATTGTCTTGATACTCTAAGAATAGCCATAATTGCCCTTGTAGAGAACTGACTTCTCTTTGAAGATTAACAAGCTGGTTTTGGTTATTAGTAGCAACGATATGGCTGTTGTAGAGGTCATAAAGCAACCATGCCGTCGAAAAAGCCATCACCACGCTAATACCGAGTAAAATTTTCATCTTAAATATTAAAGAATGAATCATTCAATGACTCCACTTGTTTGAAGATCAATATACGCGGTATTGTCAATAAATGACCTAACGTCTATGGGCTCTCCTTCTATTATTTTTCTCTCTGAGGCCCACCTCGCTTGTAGCTGTAGATTTGAAAGCAAAGTATAACCGTTAGTTAATTCAAATATGTAATCCCCCCACGCCCACTTAACCTGCTGAGGGTCAACTCCTAATTCATTTGAGATCAACGAAATACTTTCACTAGGATGCTTTTCAACCCATTGAGTAGCTTGGTAAATTGCAGATAAAATTTCTTTATCTGTCGAGCTTAATATGGTTCTAGGCGATTTTGCGAGTAAATTGAAAGAAAGTTGATAAATACCCTTTAATCCTAAATCAATGACAGGCGTCGTCGATAATAACGAAGCTTTATATCCATATGGCTCCCAGACGGATATGGCATCAACTTGAAAAGAAAGTAAAGCGGGTACCATTTCATGAGGTTCAAGATATACTCTTTCAACATCGAGCTCCTGAAGTGCATTTGATATTAAGAGAAAATCAAAATACAGTTCGCTGGCACTTGATTTGATAATTCCAACTTTTTTCCCTGATAATTCTTGAAGGCTATTTATCTTCAATTGATCAAGGGTCAGTAGTTTTATATCATTGCTCGAAGTAACGAAGCTTGAAATTATTAATATATTATTGTATTGATGCTGATTAAATAGAGCAACAGTTCCAGACGCCGTCGCATAGTCCACAGTATTATTTTGAAGTAAATTTGCGCAATTTACGCCACCTTCGCATGGGATGAGTTCGACATCGATATCGTTATCAACGAAAAAGCCCAACCTTTCTGCTATAAACAAAGGTGTACTAAGCGGAGTTAAAGAAACGGCAATTTTTACCTTGGGAATATGGCCTGTTTGGATTGTTCTGCTTGCAGCAAAACTCAACCATCCACAGATTAAGGTGGCAATCACAGCAACTATAATCCCTTTCATTTTTAAAGCCCTGCAGTAACTTATCGTATAATTTCAATCTTAGACTACAAAAAACGAGGAAGCTATATCTACCCAAATCTAGATTAGATTTTGTATTGGCTATGTAGTTGTGAGAATTGATGAACATAACCCTCAATAACGTGGCAGCTTGACTTGCACATCACAGATTTCAGTTATTGAGGGTAGATGTATACCAAACACCCCAATCTCAAGACCAAATGCCGAAATCGTTCAGAAACAGAATACCGACAGTTTTCACCATACCCGCCTAGGTGAATCGCTCGAAGATGTCGATGAACTATTGGTATACGAAGTGACGACGCAAAATTGTGTTACGCATACTTCAATATCAAAGAAAGCAGAAAAATATACAGTTTTAGCGAGATAAGTGAATTACAACAACCGGTTCTTATATTGTTCAGGGGTACTTCCCGAATACTTTTTGAACATTGAAATGAACGGGCTCGCTTGGTTATAACCTAAAGTTAGTGCTACTTCTTTGACTGATTGGCCGTTTCTCAACAAATCCATAGAGTACAAGTAGCGTACTCTCAATCGCCACTCCGTAAAACTCATCCCTAACTCACTCTGGCAGTGTCGTGACAAAGTACGCTCTGTCGTGTGTACTTTTTCTGCCCAATCTTTTAAGGAAATATCATCAGTCGGGTTTTCTTCTATAGCGGATAGGATCGGCGCTAAGTATTTGTTGTCTGTCGATGGTAAAAAATGATGCTCAACCTGACGCTCAGCCAATTGATCCAGTAAGACTTGGATTAGTCTTTGGTCTTGCTCGCTCTCGGCAATATTGATGCTTCTCTGACGAAAGTCATCAATGATCGAAGACACAATTGGAGTGATTGTTATCAAGCTTGTTTTTTCAGGCAAGTCATGAGTTAACTCACGAGCGATGTTCAGTGAACAGTAGTCCAATGGCTTACGGTTGTAACTACAGTGCCTCACCCCAGCAGGTACCCAAATAGCTAAGTGTGGCGGTGCTAGGAAGCGAGTATTTTCAGCTTCCATTTCAAGAATTCCACCGCTAATCAACTGCACTTGTCCCCAAGGGTGGCTATGTACACGAGTTTCGGTGTTCGATAAGAACGCTTCGAAATTCATAAATACGTTGGATGGTGCCTTATCAATTGATAAGGATGGGTGAAGGTTTCTCGAGTGTTTTTTCAATCTTGTCTTCCTATCGCGCCTGATGTCTTTTTAAAGATATCTATAAGTATAACGACCTGTCAAACTAGCCACATCAAATCATTTGCAACGGAACTAACATGTATTACCTCTTACCATTTTTTACGGTCTGTATATGGGGCGCAAATGCAATCGTCAATAAACTTGCAGCAAGCGCCATTGAACCTAGTGCAATGAGTTTTTACCGTTGGTTCATCGCGATGTTAATTCTTACCCCTTTTTGTATACGTTCAGTGATAAAACAATGGGCAATAATCAAACCTAACCTACCTAAGCTAGCTTTCCTTGGCTTTTTAGGCATGGCGATGAACCAATCTCTGGGTTATTACGCGGGCTTAACGACAACCGCTTCTAACATGGCCTTGATCACTTCTTTGGTACCATTGTTCAGTGTCTTCTTGAGCGTTCCTTTGCTACACAAATCGGTTTCGCGCTTAAGTATTATTGGTGGTGTATTGTCATTGTCGGGGTTGGCACTCATGCTTGGTAAAGGAGATCCTTTGTTCTTCATTCACCAAGAACTCACTCAAGGTGATGGGTACATGCTGATTGCAGCACTCGTTTACGCTTCTTATTGTGTTTTGCTAAAACGTTGGAAAATGCCAGTTAGCAGCGGAGTTGTGATTTATGTTCAAGGTTTGTTTGCCGTTGCGATGTTGACTCCACTTTGGTTGACAAGTAAGCAACTAATACCATCACAGCAAGCCATCCCGCTCATAGCTTACGCTGCAGTTGCTGCTTCTATTCTCGCGCCATGGATGTGGGTGAAGGCGATTGACACCATAGGAGCAGATTCCAGTGCGATGTTTATGAACTTAATGCCTGTTGTCGCGATTGTACTGGCTGCTACATGGTTAGGTGAAGAGATTAATCAATTCCATATCATTGGCGGTGTGATGGTGATCTCTGGTGTTATTCTCGCGCAAATTAAAAGAAAACCGATACTTGAAGCGCCTTTGCCACAACAAAGCTAAGCTCGTTTTAGCTCGGTTAGATTAGTGAAAACACTTTCATCGACATTTCCTCAGTACCTGCTCCGTTAGCCACAGTGAGCTCTTGCAACAAGTTCACAAGGTGGGAGAATCAACTTGAACGTGTAACGAAATTAAGAAATCACTTAATGTACTTTTAACATGAATACCTTTACAAGATTGAAGTTAGTACCAAGTGTAAATAAGTAATTACCAATCAATATTCCGAAAGGCAAAACTCACGTAAAGGATCTATACTTTGTAAAAGATGAGCTGATTAACAAAACAAACTGACTACCACTTTAGTGGTAAATGAGCTAGAATCATTTAAACTAAACCAGACAAACAGCGGTTAGTTGGCAAATATAAAAAGGTACCAATATGAGTATCTAACGGCTTAAAAACACCTAGCATCGCGCTAGGTGTTTTTTCTTCTTCTCAGCTTACTCACAAGATAGCCACCTAGCGTTTACCTCTCGCCTCCCATCCCAATAGACATCAATATTCACCGGTTTGTCATCTGTTTGAAAAAATAGTCTTAACCGTGAAATTATCCGCTTTAATTTATGTCATCTTAAGTATATTGTTACTAGCAAGTAACAAGCATGTTATGCAGAACAATAATAATGAATGAAGGAAGATAGATGAGCAGTAACAATAGCCAAAAAAATGGTAAACGAGACGTTATACTGCGTTTTTTAGCTGAGCCTGGGGACGTGAACTTTGGTGGTAAGGTTCATGGGGGAGCAGTAATGAAATGGGTCGATTTAGCGGCTTATGCCTGTTCTGCAGGGTGGAGTGGTAAGTATTGTATAACGGCCTATGCCGGCGGTATTCGATTTGTCGCACCAATCCATGTAGGCAACTTGGTGGAGGTCAGCGCGAAGGTAATCTACACGGGTTCATCTTCAATGCATATTGCAATAGACGTTCAAGCGAGCGATCCAAAAGACCTTAACAACCGCCTGACGACTCACTGTATTGTTATTATGGTAGCTGTAGATGAAAATGGCACTCCAACTAAAGTGCCTGAATGGGTCCCTGAAACACCAGAAGACATCGAGTTAAGAGATTCTGCTATTCGCCTAATGAAAATGCGAAAACAAATTGGCGAAGAGATGGAAGCGCACGTGAGGTACCTCAAATAAGGTCATGCTACCCTACATAGATTTATTAAAATGCCAAGCACATGCTTGGCATTTTTGTATCTAATACCCCACACAAATAAACCGCTACAAATTCAATGTTGTCGATAAAACGTGATATTCAGCCAAAGGTTGGAATGATTTAACGCTGGTTCACTGATTTATTTTGACTGTAATAAAGTCGTCATTTTGCTCTGATTAAATACCACCACTCATAATAGATTGTATTTTATTTCCCCGGAGCCAAACTTGAGCGTGACACCCCCTACTCTTAGCGAAGCTACACTGAACAACTTGAAGGCGGTTGAGTATCAATGGGTTAGAACGTTGTACGTCGAAGGCTACGACAACAGTGAAATTAACCACTATATCCAGACTTGTTTCGGCGGTGACCCAACGTTTGCGGATTTATTTCGTCGCGTAGCACTCGATCAAGAAAGCATCTATGTGTTGTTGCAACATTTGGGTTGCGCGCCTTCGAGTCGAGAGTTTTAGCTTCGAAAGCTCAAAGTTCATATTCTATAACTATCAATCTTAAGTTGGCCTGAGCGCTGAGTTTCGGCCATTAGCCATTCACTATTGCTTTAGCTCCATTCCATAACCCTGAATTATAACTCCTTAAGATTCACAACTGCCTTCCGTCTCTATACACACTTTCTATGCAACCTGGGGATTCGTTGCATGCAAATAATTGAAGTATCACGCATTGGATTATTAGTAATATGTCAATATAACAACAGCTCCTTATACTGATGAGCCTGATTTGTGAGACTCGTTCATTTTTCAAGTAAGAAGATTGAAGTAGGAAAGAGTTAGAAGAGAGATGACTCGAAGCTTTGACGAGTAAAGCTGACATAAAAAGCAAAAAGTAGCAGGCATAAAAAAACCCAAGTAAGTACCTGGGTTAGAGTTACAAAAACCACTAATCATTAATAGCGTAAGGAACCTGATTAGCAGCCAGCTATGCGTAACCTGAGGGTTATTTTTATTACTGATCGGCGGCCAAACCAAATGATGTAATAAAAATGCCAATATAGAGCGACCTAAAGGTCGCTCTTTTCTTTCTTATAGGCTACAGCTTATCCTTTTACACCACCTGCCGTCAAACCGCCAACTAACCAACGTTGAGCAAGTAAGAACACGATAGTAATCGGAAGCGCTGAAAGTACAGCCGCTGCCGCAAAGTCACCCCATAGGTAGTTCTGAGGGTATAGGTACTGCTGCATACCTACTGCTAGTGTGTAAGAGTTCACATCGGTTAACAGGATAGATGCTACTGGCACCTCACCCACTGTCGCGATGAAAGATAGGATAAACACAACCGCTAGAATTGGCACAGACAGCGGGAGTAGAACCAGTCTGAATGCTTGCCAAGGCGTTGCACCATCAAGGGCTGCAGCCTCTTCCAGAGAGTTATCAATCGTTTCAAAGTAACCCTTAATCGTCCATACGTGCAGTGCGATACCACCTAGGTAAGAGAAGATTAGACCACCGTGTGTGTTCAAGCCTAAGAACGGAATGTATTGACCAAGTTTGTCGAACAGCGCGTAGATAGCCACAAGAGCCAGTACTGCTGGGAACATTTGGAAAATCATCATCGCTTTCAGGATAGTTTCTTTACCTTTGAAGCGCATACGAGCAAATGCGTAAGCCGATGTCGTTGACAGTGCCACGATTAAAATCGATGTCACACCCGCTACTTTAACTGAGTTCCATAACCAAGTTAGTACTGGGAATGGAGGCGGCGTTACCGAGCCATCTGCGTTCACCACTGACATACCCAATGCTAGCTTCCAGTGTTCCAATGATGGGTTATCTGGAATCAAACTACCGGTTGCGAAGTTACCTTCACGGAACGAGATCGCGATGATCATCAATAGCGGGAAGATAATCATTGCCAAGAAGCACCACAACACTGCATGCGTTGCCCACACTCGGTATTTAAGGCCTTTACCTTGTACCATAGCCATTGTCGTGCTCCTTAATCTTGAGACAGTTTAGTGAAACGAAGGTTTAGTAACGCGAGTGCACCAACCAATAGGAATATAAGCGTTGCGATTGCACTTGCTAGACCAAAGTCTTGACCGCCGCCACCTTCGAATGCAATTCGGTACGTGTAGCTTACAAGCAAGTCTGTGTAACCAGCAGGCTCAGAAGTGCCAATCATATTCGGTCCACCATTCGTCAATAGTTGAATCATTACGAAGTTGTTGAAGTTAAACGCAAACGCTGCAATCAATAGCGGTGTTAGCGGCTTAATCATCAATGGGAACGTAATGCGCTTGAAGTTATCAAGGAAATTCGCACCATCAATTGCTGACGCTTCGTACAAGTCATCAGGAATCGCTTTAAGCAGGCCCATACATAGAATCATCATGTAAGGGAAACCTAGCCATGTGTTAACAATCAACACCATGGTTTTCGCAAGAACCGGGTCAGAGAACCAGTTCGGGCTTAAGCCGAAGATGTTCTCTAACACCATGTTGATCTCACCAAAGCTTTGGTTGAATAGACCCTTAAAGATAAGAATTGAGATGAACGCGGGTACGGCGTAAGGCAGAATCAGTAAAACACGATAGATAGAACGACCTTTCAGCTCTTCCCATTGCACGATGTTTGCTAGCACTAGGCCGATAACAAGCGTGAACGCTACGGTACATACCGAGAAGATAACCGTCCAAATAAAGATGCTGATGAAAGGTTCTTTGATGCCATCATCTTTCCACACACGTTCAAAGTTATGCGTACCAATGCTAACTACAAAACCTGGAGAGATTGTATTACCTGTAAACTCACCGTTTGCATCAACAGGCTGGTAGAAACCCACATCCATATTTGGCTTGAGAACTTCACCCGTTTCATTGTTGATTAACGTTTCTTGATCGTCTTGTAGCGTGTAAAGCGGAGCAACAGAAGCAAACTTACGTAAGCCGCTCATTCGGATGTCATCACCGTTTGGTAAATTAAAATCAACACCACTGATCGCTGCTCGGTTTTGGATGATCGCCTTGATCTTCTCTTTCTCACCTTGCGCAGATTCGATGACAGATAGGTCCATCTCTGACGATGTCATATTGTCTAGAGAAAATACATCAGTCGCTAACAGCTGGTCGCCATCTTTTACGACGATCTGGTGACCATCACCTGTTTTGTACAAAGTAAATGGGTAACTCTCACCGCTTTGGAAAGAACGCTCTAAAAGAACGGTTTGAGTACGCTCTAGAGAAAGCTGGTTTTTCGCGCTGTAGTTAGTAAACGCAAGCCCTACGGTGTATGCCAAAGGGAAAAGAATGAACAAGATCATTCCGGCAATACCTGGGTAAATATAACGGTGGGCGTAAGTTTTTTTACTGCCAAAAATGTAAAGTGCCAAAGCCGTTAAGATCACTGTAAGCAGCGCAAAAGCGAGCTCACCGCGAGAATACATAAGAATTGTAGCGTAGCCGTTTATTAAGCCAACGCTACCAAGCAACCCCCATTTGATGAAGACGCTTTTACTGCTTGGAAGGCTTGATGGTGCTGGGATAGCATCTGTACCTTGAACTGACTGCATAGAGGAACCTGCTAGCGATATAGATAAAAAATAGAAAAGTAAGGAGAGGTTACCCCCTCCTTAAAAGGTAGTACTTGGGTGTTACTTAACCATACGACCTTCAGCAGCTTTTAGTGCTTGGTCTACTGATTGACGGCCGTCAACTACGTTGCCGATCGCTTCTTCCATGCTGTACCAGAATGTTGTGAACTGAGGGATGTTAGGCATGATTTCACCGTTCATCGCGTTGTCCATTGTTGCTGCAATACGAGTATCGCTGTCTAGTTGACGTTGGAAAGAGTTAAGAGCAACAGCGCCTAGTGGCTTGTCGTCGTTCAGGCTCTTCATACCTTCATCTGTTAGTAGGTAGTTTTCCATGAATTCAACAGCTAGGTCGCGGTTTGGAGACGCCGTGCTGATACCACCCGCCCATACACCAACGAAAGGTTTAGACGCTTTACCGTTGAACTTAGGTAAAGTTGTTACGCCGTAATCTACGCCAGCTTTCTTGATGTTTTCCCAACCCCAAGGGCCGTTGATTGTCATTGCAACGTTACCCGCTACAAATTCAGACTCAGCAACTGAGTAATCCATGTCTGCAGAGATAACTTTGTCTTGTACCATCTTCTCGATGAAACCTAGAGACTTCTGAACACCGTCAGTCGCTACGCCCGCATCTTTAATATCATAACCTTCTGCAGTCTGTTTGAATGCGTAACCACCGTCAGCTGCAAGTAGAGGCCATGTGAAGTAAGCGCCGCCACGTAGAGGCCACATGATCGCTTTTTTGCCATCTTTTTGAAGCTCAGCATCAAGTGCTGGAATTTCTTCCCAAGACTTAGGTGGGTTAGGAACAAGCGCTTTGTTATAAATTAGAGAAACTGACTCAACCGCTACAGGGTATGCGATTGTTTTACCTTCGTATGAAACAGCGTCCCATGCGAAATCTACGATACCTTCTTTCGTTTCTTTAGAAGGTTTGATATCAACAAGAAGCCCTGCTTCTGCATAGCCGCCAAAACGGTCATGTGCGTAAAAGATCATGTCTGGGCCATCACCAGCTGCTGCAACTTGAGAGAATTTCTCTTCTAGTTTGTCAGGGAAAGCCACTGTTACTTTAACACCAGTATCTTCTTCGAAGCGTTTACCTACTTCAGCCATGCCTTCATAAGCTTTGTCACCACCTACCCAGATTGTTAGTTGTCCTTCTTCGATAGCAGCATTTGCACCAAAAGAACCCAGAGCAACTAATGTACCTAGAGCTACAGCGCTTAGAGCGTTTTTCATGTGAATATCCTTTTTATATTTATACGTAGGGCACATCAACCAAGACGAGCCAGTTTTCAGCGCTTATGATCTGAGAAAATAGACTTTAACTCATCATCCTAGCCACTACGCCCTAGCTATTATGGCTTAATTTCGTGATCATCATCCGGTCAGATTAGAGACTAAAATCACAAAACACATACTCATCGTGATCACAGTCACCGTTATGCCGTGGATTTATTTGA
The DNA here is from genome assembly GCF_000972265.1 of Vibrio sp. ECSMB14106. Classification (NCBI taxonomy): domain Bacteria; kingdom Pseudomonadati; phylum Pseudomonadota; class Gammaproteobacteria; order Vibrionales; family Vibrionaceae; genus Vibrio; species Vibrio sp. ECSMB14106. Next base: position 164,434 of record NZ_LAUM01000004.1, read on the forward strand.
ACTGGATCGGCTATTATCAATAACCTCATTTATCTACTCCTCCCCTCCTACTCCCCCTCGTTAAATTTTCATTGGGAGGATGTACGATTGCACCAATTCACCGAAACTGCATTCATCCAAGAGTGGATAGTAAGAACCCTTTACCAGCAGATGTTATGCGTTTAAGCATTGTTCATTTAGTTGGCTTCACTGCCCGCTGTTGTCTTTATTAAGCATCGAGCTAAATCTGTGATTGAATCACGGGGGAGATTTAGCTGGATGTGGGGGAAATAGGCACCAGTTTGGCTATGATGGGTGGGCTTGGTTAAAGAATCCAAGTCTCACCCACTTTTTTCTTACTCATTCAATACTTACCAATTCCTACAGTTACTGCTGACCCAAAAATTTCTTATAATGATAAGCAGTAAAACTTAAAATTTGATCGATCGAGGACTAGCTAGATGGCGAGTGTCACGTTAAAAAACGTTTATAAATCATATGGTGATGTACAGATTTCTAAGGACGTAACCTTAGACATCAACGAAGGTGAGTTCGTAGTATTCGTTGGACCATCAGGTTGTGGTAAATCGACGCTATTACGCTGTATCGCAGGTCTAGAGGACATTACGTCTGGTGATTTGTACATTGGCGACCAACGCATGAATGACGTTGAGCCTTCAAAGCGTGGCGTAGGTATGGTATTCCAATCTTACGCGCTTTACCCTCACCTTAACCTTTACGACAACATGTCTTTCGGCCTGAAGCTAGCAAACGCTAACAAAGCCGAAATTGATAAGCGTGTTGAACATGCTGCTGAGATTCTTCAGCTTGGTCACTTACTAGAGCGCCAACCTAAAGCACTTTCTGGTGGTCAACGTCAACGTGTTGCGATTGGTCGAACTCTGGTTTCTCAACCAAACGTATTCCTACTTGATGAGCCGCTATCAAACCTTGATGCTGCACTACGTGTTCAAATGCGTTCGCAAATCACTAAGCTGCAACGTCAACTTGGTTGTACCATGATTTACGTGACCCACGATCAAGTCGAAGCGATGACAATGGCAGATAAGATCGTTGTTCTTGACGGTGGTTCCGTATCTCAAGTAGGTAAGCCGCTAGACCTTTATCACTACCCTCAAAACCGTTTCGTTGCTGGTTTTATTGGTTCGCCGAAGATGAACTTTATGTCTGTACACATTGAACAGGCTGAAGCAGAACGCGTATTGGTACAGCTTTCAAACGGCATGACTTTCTGGATCCCTGTTGATGGTACAACCGTTAATGCTGGTGACCGTATGTCTCTGGGTGTTCGTCCTGAACACTTGATGTCAGCTGAATCAGGTGATGCGACAATTGAAGCTGAAGTGATGATGGTTGAGAAGCTAGGTAACGAAACTCAGGTTTACCTAAACCTTGAAAGTGCCGATGCTGACGTTATCTATCGCCAGCCAGACACGTTAACAATCGAATCAGGTGACAAGTTGGCGATTGGTATCCCAGCACACCGTTGTCACCTGTTCCACAGCGATGGCCGCGGATGTCGTCGTTTGTACAAAGAGTACGGTACAGATTAACCAGTTCGCCTTTTAAGATATAACTTGCCCATATCAAATCCCTCTTACTTAGTACAAGGGGGATTTTTTCATTTTCTAAAACTCATTTCTCTTTCATTGAATAGGCGGTTTTTGATAACGGCAATAAAAAAGGTCTAGCATGTGCTAGACCTTTATCTGTTTAATTTGAGCTTCAGCACAACCAGATACTTTAAGCACTATGGTTTGTTTTGAGCTTAGTGGATTGGCGTATCACTTTTTTTATTGAACTGGCCAAAATGCTTTTCTAACACTTCAGGTGTTAGCTTGCCTTCCGCTTCTAGTCGCTTAAATTCAGCAACGATCGCTTTTTGCTCTTCAAGTGATGGCAGTTTCACTTCGGGCTCATCGCCCATCTCTTGAGTCATCTGCTCTAGTTCTTTTTCAAAATCGCTCATGATACTTACCTAAATATTAAACCTAATCAGATTTTACTCATTTACGCCCTGTGATGCTAGGGTGATTGAGTTTAAAGCCCGAAACCAGATCAAGCTAAGGCCAGTTAGAAGAAAACAAGCCCGTAAATAAAAAGAGCTGGAGTCACGATTAAATGAATCCAGCTCTTCGTCTATGTAACTATCTAAGCCATTCTATGACCTAAGGGGTTAAAGCTTGAATGAACCAACCATCTTATCTAGACGAGAAGAAAGGTCGCGAAGCTCTTGGCTCGCTTCTGCAAGTTGCTCAGCAGTGCCCGTCGTCACTTCGTTGATCGCATTGATCTCTTCAATGTTCTGGTTGATGGTGTGAACCACTGTCGATTGCTCTTCCGTTGCCGTAGCAACTTGCGTGTTGCGGTCGGTAATATCAACGATACGGTCTGAGATACCACCCAGCACGTCTACCGCTTCATCCGATGCAGATACACCCTCTAGAGTAATAACCTTGCCTGCACTCATTGCAGTTACCGCATCTTTCGCATCGCTTTGCAATTGGTTGATCATCTTCTGAATCTCTTCCGTTGAATCTGCAGTACGGCTTGCTAGGTTTCGTACTTCATCTGCTACCACGGCAAAACCACGACCTTGCTCACCCGCACGAGCTGCTTCAATCGCTGCGTTCAGTGCAAGTAAGTTAGTTTGCTCTGAAATATCACGGATAACACCCAGAATAGAGCCAATGTCTTGCGTTGTTGAAGCAAGCTGCTCAACCACTTGACCTGTACTTTCAATGTCTTGAGCTAAACGGCTAATCGCGTCTTTTGCTTTGTTCACAACAGAACGACCCACTTCAGTATTGCCCGAAGCTTGCGTGGCTGTTTCTGCTGCTGTTGCTGCATTTGATGCAATCTCACTGATGGTCATGCCCATTTGGTTAATAGCAGCAACCACTTGAAGGGTTTGGTCGCGCTGCTCTTGGCTGTTGTCATGAGTGATATGTGCTTTGTTAGAAACGCTCTCCGCCGCCACTTGAAGTGCTTGACTGGTTGAGCATACCTCTTTCATCGACTCATGGATTTTTTCAATGAATCCATTAAAGCCAGCAGAAAGCTGTGCAATTTCATCATTGCCTTTCACTTCAATACGCTGTGCAAGATCGCCATCACCTTCACCAAGATCACCAAAACGCTTAGCCAACAGCTTAATCGGTTGAGTAATGCTGTTTGCTAGCACTACGCCCATTAGGATAAAGACTAAAGCAACGATAGCAGTCATGATCAGCATCTTTTGCGCGGTGGCATCGAGCTCAGCAAAGACTTCATCGGTTGGTACTACGCCAACAACAAACCAGTCCATTGACGACACGTATAAACTCGCAACGAACAGCTCTTGTCCCTGGCTTTCAGTGGTAATCAGGTTGAAACCCGACTTGTTCAATAATTGGCTTGATTGAGAACCGTAAAGTTGTTGGAGTGAAGAATCACTACGAAAACGTTCGCGGTGAATTTGTACGTCACCTTGACTATCCGTTAAAAACACAAAACCTGTATCTTCAATCTTAAAACTGTTAAGTAGGCTAACCATGTCATCCATCGATTTTGATAAGCCAGACATTGCCAAACCTGAAGGCTGTTGGTAGTTAGCGAACATTTTCACATCACCATTGGCTTCTTGGAACATACTGACCATTGTCTTCTGACCAGATTGTGTAAAGCCAAAGAACCAGTCATCTTGCTGTTGATTAAGTTGACGTAAAAAACCATCTTGATTCCAGTAGTAAGCCGTTTCGCGGTTAGCTACCGAGGCATCGTTCAACTGATATTGGTTACGAACATTATTCAGTTGTTTAACCAGCTTATTCTCTAATGCTGCATCGCGATCGGTCGATTCGATAGCATCAGAAACAAATTCATTTGAAGCAATTTGTTCCGCCGCCAACAACAGCTGAGAGACTTCGCGATCAACTTCACCATTGATTCGCTCTAGCATCCCTGGAAGCTCAATATCGATCAATCGATGACTCAATACATCTCTTGCTTGTTGCTGGGCCATCGCACCAACAATCACTGTCGATGCAAGAACCGCAAAGGTAATTCCAAGTACAACTTTTTGTTTGATACTCAGAGAGTTAGTTTTCAACATATTTGGACCTTTAAAAGAATCGCTCGTTATTGGTATACCCTGAACAGGACTTGTTTAGTGCACTCCAACAAGCAATGCACAACCTGAGCAATATATCGGCCAAAGCCTATAAAACTAGAGAGGATTCTCGCAAAAACTTGCAAATATGATGTAACAACTGGCTCCGCTTATTCTTAAGTTATGATAACCAAGGCAAATATAATGATTTTTGTTATGAATTTCTAATCTGAATTTTAGATTTCACCTAACTCACACAACGATGCACTTTTTTGAGCTTTAGTATATAAAAAGCGATTGATATGATAAAAATCATTGCTAACGGTATTTTAGCTAACCGCGCTTAAACCACTCTAATTTTGGAAAAATAAATTCCGCAAATGTACTGGAACTTTTTCCTACAAATCAGTGACTAATACTCAAAATAAAAATCAAATGGATACCCAGAGAGTCCAAAATGCACAAAACAAATTTCGAAGTCCTTCAAAGCTATTTAGAGTCTCAAATCATTGGTCAACAAGAACTAGTGAAACAACTGATGATCGCCCTGCTGGCGGATGGTCACATCCTAGTCGAAGGGCCTCCCGGGTTAGCAAAAACCCGTGCGGTAAAATCACTGGCAGACTGTGTCGAGGGCGACTTTCACCGCATTCAATTTACCCCTGACTTACTGCCTGCTGACTTAACGGGTACCGACATTTTCCGGCCAGAGACAGGAGAGTTTACCTTCCAATCTGGCCCGATTTTTAACTCACTCATTCTAGCGGATGAGATCAACCGTGCTCCGGCGAAAGTACAAGCGGCTATGCTAGAAGCAATGGCAGAGAAACAGGTCACTGCAGGTCGAAAAACCTATGCTCTGCCTGAACTTTTTTTGGTCATGGCAACACAGAACCCGATTGAGCAAGAAGGTACATACCCACTGCCAGAAGCCCAGTTAGACCGTTTCTTACTGCATCTAGAAGTTGAATACCCAGATATGGAAAGCGAGCTGGAGATCTTGCGCCTGAACCGCGGTGAAGCTCAAGGCAACGAGTCGATTCAGCCACAAGAGATATCTCAGAAAACGATCTTTGAAGCTCGCCAAGAAGTACTCAATATTCACATGGCAGACACCATTGAGCAGTACATAATCAGACTGGTTATGGCGACTCGCCAACCTAAGCAATACAGCGACAAACTGGAGCAATGGCTAGATATGGGTGTTAGCCCGCGTGCAACGATTTCCCTAGACCGCTGTGCTCGTGCACACGCTTGGCTTGCTGGACGCGACTATGTCACACCACAAGATGTTCAAGCGATGGCATTCCCTGTACTGCGTCACCGCCTACTTCGTAGCTACCACGCACAAGCTGAAGGTGTCACTGCGAACCAAGTGATCACACACCTTATTTCACTGGTTGGTAGCGCATAGGGGTACGCGCATGAATAATCAACTACCTAACCACAGTGACGGCGTGATGCTGAATCTAGACGAACTGCTGCAATACAAAGCGCAGTCTGTCCGATGGTTGCCTCCGGCGAAGAGCCTATGGTCACAGCTCAATGGTCAACACGAAAGCAACCGCAAAGGTCGCGGGATGAATTTCTCGGAAGTTCGTCAGTACCAAGCGGGCGATGACATTCGTAGCATTGATTGGCGCGTGACAGCCAGAACGGGCAAGGCGCATACCAAATTGTTCTCTGAAGAAAGGGAGCAGCCTGTCATTTTGTTCTTGGATCTATCAAGCAGTATGATTTTTGGTTCAACCTTGTTGCTTAAATCAGTTCAACTTGCGCACTTTGCCAGTCAACTGTGTTGGCTAACTGTGGCTCAAAAAGACCGAATTGGTTCTGTGATTGATACGGGCAAAGAGATCATTGAGATTAAGCCAAGTGCAAGCAACCATGCTCCACTGCGTATTTTGCAAAAAGTCATAGAAATCAATAATGCGGCACTGTCTAATCACGACAATCATAATGACACGACCTTAGAGCATGGGCTGAAATCTCTGCACCAGCTTTGCCCTAAAGGAAGCGATATTATTATGCTCAGTGACTTTGTGCGTTACCAAGAAAGTGACTACTCACTTATCAGTCAAATTCGCCGACACAACAGAGTACGTCTGGTGCATTTCTACGATCCGCTAGAGCAAGGTGAAACCGCCTATAAAGGTTCTAAACAGGTCACCGATGGCAGCAAAACACAATGGTTCAACTTCTCCTCTAATAAAGAAAAGGAAAAGCTCAACCATGCCTTCTCGGCCAAGCAGCAACAGCTACAACTGATGGGATTATCTCTCGCGATACCCTATAGCTCGCTGTCGAGTGCGCAGCCATTGATGAGCCAGATATCGGGAGCTCAGTCATGAATCAGCCCTTAGATTTAAGCCCTGTTATTGCGCCAGACGCACCAACATGGTGGCCTTTGGCGTGGGGTTGGTGGGCCGTAATTGTCACAGCCATTATCCTGATTGCTTTGGTGTTTTTTATTGTAAAACGCAGAAAAAACAATCAACAGGCGAAGCAAGAAGCGCTGTCTTACTTTAGTAATAGTCAGTCCCAAGATGGCTTGTCTCCGAGCAAAGCTCAAGACATCGTTCGTCAGGCTGCACTGAGCTATTTCCCACGCGAAAAAATTGCAGGTTTGTCTGGTGATGATTGGTTGAAGTTCTTAGATGCGCAATTGGCGAAGCCGTTATTTGTAGCAAAACAATCCCAGTGGCAACAAGCGCTCTATCAAGATGTAGCCCTAATGAACGACGAACAGAAAAAGGCTCAACAGCAATTGGTTAATGATTGCGAAACTTGGCTTCGTAAAGCCCTTCCTGCTAAGCGAGGTCGTTATGAGTGATTTTCTAAGCCCTATGTTTCTAAGCAGGGACTTGCTAAACATCGAGTTCGTTTGGTGGTGGATGTTCTTCATCGCGCTACTGCCGTTGCTCGTTTACTTGTTCTCACCAAAGTCAGAATCAAGCAATGCCCTAAGGCTTCCATTTCTGCCCGAAGACAGCAATACCAAAACACCGAGCAGTCGCTTACCAAAGGCGTTGTCCGTGGTTATCTGGCTTCTGCTAGTTACGGCGAGCGCACGCCCTGTATGGTATGGCGAACCGGTGGAATTTCAGCCGAAGCATCGTGATTTGATGTTGGTTGTCGACCTTTCCTACTCGATGAGCCAAAAGGACATGCAGTTCAATGGAGAATACATCGACCGCTTGTCGGCTGTGAAACGCGTATTGAGTGACTTTATTGAGCGACGAAAAGGCGACCGAGTCGGATTGGTGCTATTTGCCGATCACGCCTACTTGCAGACCCCACTTACGCTAGATAGAGACACGCTTTCACAACAGCTCAATCAAGCGGTGTTAAAGCTTATCGGTACTCAAACCGCGATTGGTGATGGTATTGGCCTTGCCACCAAAACCTTTGTCGACAGCGATGCCCCTCAGCGTGTGATGATTCTACTCAGTGACGGCAGTAATACCGCCGGGGTATTAGACCCATTAGAAGCGGCGGATATTGCCAAGAAATACGACGCGACAATTTACACCGTGGGTGTCGGTGCAGGCGAGATGATGGTCAAAGAGTTCTTCATGACGCGTAAGGTCAATACTGCTCAAGATCTGGATGAACGCACACTAATGGAAATTGCCAAACGCACTGGCGGTCAGTACTTCCGAGCACGGGACAGCAAAGAGTTAGCAACGATTTACGACACCATCAACCAGTTAGAACCCGTGACGAACGCTACTAAGATCTGGCGACCGCAACAAGAGTGGTTTGTATGGCCACTGTCGGCGGCAATGTTCTTCGCATTTATGCTGTTAGCCATTAGGAGAAACAATGTCTAACTTTACTTTTATCTACCCATATTGGTTCTTGGCGCTTGCCGTGCTGCCCGCTATTTGGTGGCTAAGTAAGACACAATCCAAACAAGGATTACTCGCGTCACACATCGCTCGATACTTGGCGCCAGAATCGAGCAAGCCGTCGAAAAATCGCAGTACTTACTTCGGTATTTGGTGGCTGGTCGGTGTCATCGCATTAGCCGGTCCAAGCTTCGAGAAAAACGAACAGCCGAGCTTTGAAAAAACGCAGGCACGAGTTGTGATAATGGATATGTCGATGTCTCTATACGCTACCGACATAAAACCAAATCGTCTGACTCAAGCGCGATACAAGGCTCTTGATCTGCTTTCGTTGTGGAAAGAAGGTTTAACTGGAATGGTCGCGTACGCTGGCGATGCTTACACCATTAGCCCGCTTACGTCAGACATTAACACCATTAAGAACCAAGTGCCGAATCTCTCCCCGGATATCATGCCTTACCAAGGTAGCAACGCTCCCGCTGCGGTTAAGCTTGCGATTGAGATGATGACTCGCGCGAAGATCTATCAAGGTGACTTGGTATTGATTGCCGATGATATCGATGACCAAGAGAAGAAAGAGATCGACTCTCTGCTATCTGGTAGCAATTGGACGTTATCTATTCTAGCGGTGGGTACTGAAAGTGGCGCGCCCATCTCGTTACCAACAGGTTCGATGCTTCAAACTGACTCAGGGCAAACCGTGGTCGCGAGAACTCACTTAGAGAACATGCGCGACCTGACTCGCAGTTATGGTGGCACGTTCACTGAGGTTCAATTTGATAACTCAGATGTTGAACACATCGCGAGTTATCTCGACCGTGTTGCAACAACCTCTGAAGTGACCAAGACCAATAACTCACTCAACACCAGAGTGAACAACGGTTTCTGGTTATTGCCGTTTCTGTTACTTCCTGCTCTTGGGCTATTCCGAAAAGGGGTTATTTGGTGTGGTCTAGCTGTACTTGTCTCGTTCAGCCAACCGAATACTGCGTTTGCAAACCCTTGGAAAACCGATGACCAAGTGGGTTATCAGTTGTATCAAGATGAGGACTTTCAACAAGCTGCAGAACAGTTCGAGCAGCAAGAGTGGAAAGGCATTGCGCAATACAAAGCCGGTGATTTCGAAGCGGCCGAACAGACGCTACAAGGCCTTTCTGGCGAAGATGCTCGCTACAACCTTGCTAACGCCCAAGCCAAACAAGGCAAGTTCGACCAAGCGATAAAAGAGTATCAACGTATTCTCGAAAGCAACCCAGAACATGCTTACGCGAAGAAGAATTTAGAGATTGTCGAACAGGCTCGGAAGCAACAGCAACAGCAACAGCAACAGCAACAGCAAGGCGATTCTGAATCCAAAAATCAAAAAGACCAAGACCAAGACCAAGACCAAGACCAGCAGAATCAGCAAGGTCAGCAAGGTCAGCAAGGTCAGCAAGGTCAGCAAGGTCAGCAAGGTCAGCAAGGTCAGCAAGGTCAGCAAGGTCAGCAAGGTCAGCAAGGTCAGCAAGGTCAGCAAGGTCAGCAAGGTCAGCAAGGTCAGCAAGGTCAGCAAGGTCAGCAAGGTCAGCAAGGTCAGCAAGGTCAGCAAGGTCAGCAAGGTCAGCAAGGTCAGCAAGGTCAGCAAGGTCAGCAAGGTCAGCAAGGTCAGCAAGGTCAGCAAGGTCAGCAAGGTCAGCAAGGTCAGCAAGGTCAGCAAGGTCAGCAAGGTCAGCAAGGTCAGCAAGGTCAGCAAGGTCAGCAAGGTCAGCAAGGTCAGCAAGGTCAGCAAGGTCAGCAAGGTCAGCAAGGTCAGCAAGGTCAGCAAGGTCAGCAAGGTCAGCAAGGTCAGCAAGGTCAGCAAGGTCAGCAAAATGATTCTTCTCAAGACTCGTCGGATCAACAGCAAAGTTCTGCAAAAAATGAAAACTCGCAGAACCCAACAGGCGACCAAGCTGAAAGTGCAAACCAAGGACAAACTAAAGACCGACCGGATGCAAATGCAGGTGAACAAGAAGGCGAGCAAACAGTTCAGTCTAAACAGCCAAATAAAGCCGAGCAGTCAGAAGATCAAGAGCAAGATGAATCACAACCTCAAAGTGCGAGCGCACAGCAAGCTTCAAGCGAAAAAGGTGAAGACGATGCTAAACAAGCTGTAGCACAAGCTTCAGGGCAACCGCTATCGAGTGACCCAGATATGCGAAAGCTTGAGCAAGTAGAAAGCGCCCGTGACCCAAGCCAACTGCTTAAAGCGCAAATGATTTTACAAGCACGACAAAAAAGTGCTCCTAACAACCAGAACAAAAAGTGGTAACCATGCGATTTCTAAACAAGCCATTTTTATCCGTACTCCTAACATTGTTGTTGGGACCTTTCTCGTCCTTCTCAGCATTGGCTGCAAACGCCGTGGCGAGTGTTTCACATAACAGTGTCACCAAAGATGAAGTATTCCTTCTTAGAGTAGCAACCGATGAAAAGGTCTCTTCTGACGCGTTAGATCTAACGGCGCTCCAGCAGGATTTTTATGTCGGCACACCAAACTTTGGGTCGTCGATGCGGATCGTCAATGGCAGCCGTTCGGTGTCAAGTGAATGGAACATCAGCCTTGCTCCACTGCGTTTGGGCAAGATACAAATTCCTAGCTTCGATATTGAAGGGGCGAAAACTAAGCCAATCACCATCAATGTTGCCGTTAATAAAGCTGCACCCACTCAACATGACATGGCAGAGTTCCAGCTTAATCTCAGCAAGAACTCGCTGTACCCACAAGAAGTGGCTGAGCTTGATGTAAAACTCATCATCAAAGCAGACCCAAGAAGGCTGCAAGATCCTAAAATTGCGCCACCGAGCTCGCCGGGCTTAGATGTGGAACCTATTGGTGAATCGAAGCAATTTCAAGATGTTCTCAATGGACAAGAAGTCACAGTTGTTCAGCAGTCGTTCCGTATCTCTTCACAAAAGGCCGGACACTTTAAGCTAAACGGACCCAAGCTGACTGGAGCCGTTGTTTACTCAACCAACAACTCCAGTACAACGCGTCTGTTCCAGCTCGATACACCTGTTGAAACCTTAAACGTAACCGTCAAAGAGGTGCCAAAAGGCTACCAAGGTGAGTGGTTACCAACATCAAACTTTAAACTGATTCAACAATGGTCCGATAGCCAAGGCAATCAACTGGGAAATAGTAATGGTTTAGAAGGCGGTAACCCAACCATTGAAATGGAAGCCGGTGATTCGTTAACTCGAACCATCACCATGACCGCTAGCAATTTAACGCAACACCAGCTGCCAAAACTGAATATCACGTACCCTAATTCGGTACGTGTTTATGAAGAGAAGCCGCAATTTGGCACAACTCAGTCAGGTGATGCTGTCGTTGTTTACAAGCAAGTATTGATTCCGAAAGAGGCAGGAACTACCTCGCTCCCTGATGTGTCTCAAGCTTGGTTTAACACCGATTCGCAATCAGAACAAACCAGCAAAGCGCAGGGGCTAGAGTTAGCTGTCAAAGCAAGTGATCGCACAGCGTCAAGCACTCCACCAGTTACTGCTACGCCCGCCCAACAAGTAAGCCCGACGGTTGTTACTGTGGATAGCCCTGGGATATGGCCTTACCTAACCGCGCTATTTGCAGTCTTGTGGGTAATCAGCTCTGCGGTTGCTTTCTACTTCTGGTCACGCCGCGGCGCAGCAGTAAAACCAAAGCGCCCAGTTCAGCATCAATCAGATACGGCAGACGCTCTTATTGAAGCGCTGAAGGCGAAAAATGGTGTGATGACCAGAACCTTGTTTGATCAATGGAAAGCAGAAAATCCAGACTTGAGTGACGAGACAATAGAAGTGATTGAAACTGAGCTAACGAAGCTCAATCAGAGCCTCTATGGTGAAGCTGGTTCACCAATTCAGTCATGGGACCCTTCTGAGGTGCTCAAAGCAGTTAAAAAACCAAAGCGAGTCACAAGCAAAACGCGTAAAAGCTCACTAGAAACGCTTTAGTTAACCAGCAATCTAAGTAAGCAGAAAATCTAAGTAAACAAAAATGAACGAAGCCGTGATAACCACCTTGTGACCATCACGGCTTCATTTGTTTTTACGCTAGGAAGAAACAAATACCGCACTAAGAAATTGAAACTGCGACCTTTTTACGTTTCAACGCAGAAACGATCCGATTTCGCCCTGAGTCTTTGGCTTGATACAAAGCTTTATCCGCCTTGCCATACAGTAAGTCGAAGTCAAACTGGTGCTGATCAGAAGTTATCGAGGCATACCCGACAGACGCAGTTAAATACTGGCTGGTACTGCTTTCACAATGGAGGATCTTCGCCTCTTCAATGCATTTTCTGATCGACTCTGCACGCTGTTTAGTTTCAGAGTGATGGGTGCCAATCATTAACAACATAAACTCCTCTCCGCCAATACGACAGAAGGTTTCCTTGTCACTATGAACATGAGCATTAAGTATCTTGCCAATGGTGCGCAGAGCTGCGTCCCCTTCAGTATGACCATATACGCTGTTGTACAAACCAAAGTGATCGAGGTCGACTAAAACTAATCCAAATGTGACTTCGCATTGCGTGGCGAATGCGCCTTGATCGTCGCAATTTAAATCATCTAGAACCTGAGCCAACATTCGGCGGTTGCCAAGGCGAGTCAGCGGATCAAGCTTAGAAATCACATCCAGTTGCTCATTGGCTAATTCCAGCTCTTGAGTTCGCTTACTGACTTCTTGCTCTAGCGTTTCATTGAGCTTTTTGAGCTCTTCTTGCGCCATAGTTCTTTGCAACACCTCTGCTAGGCTAGAGGCAAAGATACGAATCACTTCGCGTAGTTGAGAAGTTAAAGGGCTACGTGTTAACAAGTTATCGGCGGCAATAAACGCAATCGGCTCACCGGTGTTTGTGGTGAGCATGGTCATTGCCGTCCAACCGACTCCGACAATATTGAAATCGTGATAAATAGGCACAGACTCTTCGAACGCGACTTGATTCGGACAAGCACGAGCCGCAGCTACGATGTCACGCTCCACCAGTTCTGAACGATAATAGGATTCATCGACAATATCGCCCTTAATGTCGGTGCCCCACGTGCCTTGCATATAGCTACAGTTTTTATCCGTGAGAAAAACCGCTAATCGGTCAATGCCTAAGTGCTGAATCGCAAAACTGACGGCTGATTTACACACTTCACTGACGCTGTCGCAACGAGACAGCTCAACCATGCTCGAGTGCAGCATGCGTATGTTCTGCTCTTGGCGTTTACGAATGTAGATCTGAGAGAGCAGCGAGCCAAATGACTCGAGCATCTGCTTTTGATAGTTAGTAATTGGCGAGCGGTGAATGTAGTTATCCATGGCGATCCAGCCGACAGGTTTGTCCCCTTCACGCAATATAAGCATACCGTTCCACCCCTGCCCGACCACGTTTCCTTCTGTATATAAGGGGGCCTGTTCGATGACAACCAGATTAGTGTGATTATCTGACAACGCCTCGATGTATTCAGCTTCTAATTGATGTAAATCGTACTGAGTATGGTGTTCGCTGTTTGTTTTACCAGATTCGTCAGTGCCATAAGTACCACTGAAACAACGCTTCTTCATATCGAGTAGCATGAAAATGGCACGATCAAAGCCTAATCGGTCGCGAACCGCTTCAACTGAAGCCTTGTACAACGCATCCAATGACTCAGGGTTAGAAAGCTCTAACGCCACCTGATGGACTAACTTCATGTTATCGACAAATAGATCACGTAGCTTGATCTCATCAAGGTATTGAGCTTCACGAATATCTCTGTGCTTCATCTCAATCGCCGTATTTTTTTCTGCGCGAATACACTGCCAACGGGCTGCAGCTAACTGAAGAATATCAAACTTCTGCTCAAAAGCCTGATTGAGTGTTTCAGTATTGCAATTCTGAACCATTAAATAAGTTCTACAATCAGGAGCATTGTCGAGTACCATGATGAATGACTCACAACTCAATACGTCCACATGCTCCCATTGACATGGATTAGCGGCCATAGGCAACATTCCATCAGCAGTATCAAATTGTGAAATCCATGACCAAAATGGCGCGGGGTAGCTCGACAATGGAGTTAGGTTACCGCAAGAAAATAGCAGCAACGATTCACTTTCCGGTTTCGGCTCAGAAAATATTCCAATCCCTTTGGGAATAAGCACTTCAACAAGGTACTCAAAAAGAGATTCAGCCAATAAACGATGATCACGAATAGCAGATATTTGCTTTGCAAAGGCTTTTACAGACACAGCGATCGTCCATTGGCTATTAAGAATGAAGCAAAAATACCGAAGCCTTAATATGCAATCAATATAACTAAAAATGAGATGTTAAGCGGATCGCAATTTCACTTTTAACATTATTACAGACATGAGAAGCACTACAAAAATGGGATTTCTTGCCCAAAGTTACATCGACATTGGTGCTTTTTTAGAAGCACAAAAAAGCCCCAACCAAAGTGGGGCAAAACTTCCATCGCTTATAGTTATAGTGATAATTCTGTCGATCTATTCGATTATCTAGCCTGCGTTTCAGTTAGCGTGCTTGGGTATTTGACAGCGGAAACAAAAGGTCAAATACAACACTTAAATACTCAATTAACCAAAGTCACCGTTTACGTAACCTTTGGTACGATCATCTTTGGGTTCGCTGAAGATAACACTTGTTTCGTTGTGCTCTACAAGCTCTCCCATTAGGAAGAAAGCTGTACGGTCTGAAATACGACGCGCTTGCTGCATTGAGTGCGTTACGATTACGATAGTGAAATCTTTCTTCAGGTCTTCCATCAATTCTTCAATCTTGTGTGTCGCGATTGGGTCTAAAGCCGATGTTGGTTCATCCATCAGGATTACATCCGGTTCCATTGCAATGGTACGAGCGATACATAGACGCTGTTGCTGACCACCAGATAGACCGAAAGCGTGCGACTTCAGTCGGTCCTTTACTTCATCCCACAATGCTGCACCGCGAAGTGAGCTTTCAACAACTTCATCAATGTGCTTTTTATCTTTAATGCCTTGAGCACGTAACCCGTAAGCTACATTTTCATAAATGCTCATTGGGAATGGGTTTGGCTTTTGGAATACCATGCCCACTTTAATGCGTAAGTCTGCAACATCGATGTTACCGTAGATATTGGTACCGTCCATCTCAAGAAGGCCTGTAATCTTAACACCTTCAATTAGGTCATTCATGCGGTTAAGACAGCGTAATAGCGTTGATTTTCCACAACCAGACGGGCCAATAAGCGCGGTAACTTGACGCTCAGGTACGGGTAAATTGATTGACTTAAGTGCTTGGTTGTCACCATAAAAAAGGTCTAGGTCTTTAATATTAAATTTGTTCATGTTCGTAATCTCGTAATTCGTCAAAGTCTGTACTGTGTTTGTTTTATGAGCTCATTTAGCTCTAGAAAAACCTGCTTAGTAAGTTGCAGTATTAAAACGTCTTGCGATCAACTTAGTGAGTGTGTTGATCAGCAGTACAAGAACAATCAGTACTGTTGCTGTGCCGTATGCTTGATTCCATTCTTCAATGGTAAACAGTTCGGTCGTTAATTTATATAAGTGAACCGTTAGTGTACGACCAGAATCCAATAATGAATCTGGGATACGAGCAACCATACCTGCGGTCAAAAATACTGGCGCAGATTCACCAATTACACGACCAATACTAAGAATGACCGAAGTTAAGATACCTGGCATTGCGCTTGGAAGAATCAAACGCCAGATTGTATATATTTTAGAAGCTCCCAAACCATACGAACCTTCACGGTAAGTTTGAGAAACAGCCATCAACGCTTCTTCTGTGGTTCGAATAATCACCGGGAGAATCAGGATACTCAAGGTCAACGCACCCGATAGGATAGAGAAGCCTAAACCTAAAATAGCTACGAAGAATGTCATACCAAACAAACCGAAAATGATCGACGGGATACCCGCTAACGATTCTGTGCAAAAACGAATGATCTTAACCAAACGACTGCCAACTTTTGCATACTCCGTTAGATAAATTGCCGTCATAATGCCAAGTGGAGCGGCAACAGCAATCGAAGCGATAACCATATAAATCGTAGAGATTATCATCGGGAAAATACCGTGCTCATCGCCAGTACGAGTGTAGTCATCAGTAATGAACTTCCAATCTACGTGTTGTAAACCGTTAGAAAGGATGTACCACATAATCCAGAACAGGAAGCCAACTGTTAAAGCGGCTGCCGCCCAAATAAAGCCACTTAGAACGACATCTGTACGTACACGTGCTTTCTTCAATGCGACTCTATCCATCTTGCTACCTTGTGACATTATTGTTTTAGCTTGAGGTGTTACGTTATTTTCTAAAGACATAATGTTTACCTCGCCTTCTCACGGTTCAAGTAAAGGAGAATCGCATTTAGAGACATGATGAAAATAAGAAGAACAACACCCGTTGCGTATAGCGCACTTGCGTGAACACCACTTGCGTAAGACATTTCAATCGCAATATTCGCGGTAAGTGTACGAGCAGAATCCAAAATACCTTCCGGCATAGCTGGCGCATTACCCATCACCATGATGATTGCCATCGTTTCACCTAGCGCACGACCGATACCCAAAATAACACCAGTCATAATGCCTGAACGAGCAGCAGGAACGAGCAACTTAAAGATGGTAAAGATCTTTGAAGCACCTAACGCTAAAGATCCTTCTTTATATGTTCTTGGCACTGCACGAATGGACGTTTCTGACACCGTGATTACCGTCGGAAGGATCATCACGCCGAGTACAATGATTCCCGCCAAGATGGTGTTGCCCGCAGGGACTTGAAAGACGTTTTGAATCAAAGGGACAATAATGACTAGGCCGAAGAAGCCGTAAACTACCGATGGTATACCCGCTAACAATTCAACAGCAGGGCGAATGATGTCCGCGAGACGCTTTGGTGCAATTTCCGCAATAAATATTGCCGTTAGTACACCAATAGGGACACCAACAACGACCGCACCTAATGTCGACACAACAGAAGCTACAATCATGGTAGCAACGCCGTAAAGTGCAGGTGGTAACCAGTTTTGCCCTAAAACGATACCTGATAGGCCCGCTTCTTGGAATGCGGGGATACTTTCTTTAACGATGAAGTAAGCAATAACAGCAAGAGATACGATGCCGATAATTGCACTTGTAAGAAATAAGCCGTGAAAAATACGCTCTTTCCAATCTACACGCTTCTTTTGACGTAAGCTGCGTTTCAGTTGAGTCGCTTCGCTATTCATAAGCTGTTCACTATTCGTTGCGATGGTCATAACAAGTCTCACATATCGATAATCCCTAGCACGTAACATGAGCGTACCGGGTTAACTCGAAGTGGGATAGAAAAGGCTCAGCCTGAAAAGGTAGGCTGAGCAATATTATTAATTTAGGTTTAGATTAGTTAATTGAGATGTAGCCATTGCTCTCAACTAAAGACTGAGCTTCGTCTGTTAGCATCCAATCTAGGAACTTTTGAGTTTCAGAAGAAGGTTGGCCTTCTTTATAGAGAACTAAGAAAGGGCGAGCTACTTTGTAAGAGCCGTTCTTAACGTTGTCCACAGATGCTTCAGTACCGTCAATTGCAAGCGCGTTTACTGAGTTATCTACTGTACCTAGAGAGATGTAGCCGATTGCATAAGGGTTAGATGCAACCATTGTTTTTAGTGCACCGTTACCGTTAGCAACTTGAGCACGTTGAGAGATTGCTGACACTTTCTTACCAGAAATCTTCATTTTAAGAGACATGATGTCTTCGAATGCACCGCGAGTACCAGATGCTGTGTCACGAGTGATTGCTACGATTGGCTTGTCTGCACCACCAACGTCTTTCCAGTTTGTTACTTCGCCTTTGTAGATAGCTGTAACTTGCTCAGCGGTTAGACCCGGAAGGCTATTCTTAGGGTTAACGACGACTGCGATACCATCACGAGCAACCACTTCTTCAACTAAAGTTGATTCTTTCTCGCTGTCTTTAAGGTTACGAGAAGACATGCCTAAATCTGCACTGCCGTTCTTAGCCGCTTTAACACCAGCGGAAGAACCAGGGCCTTGCACTTCAATAAATACATTTGAATTCGTTTTCATGTATGTTTCAGAGAAAACTTCCATCAGTGGAGTCACGCTGCTTGAACCAACTGCTGAAATAGTTTCTTTAGCTGAAGCTGGAGTCACTGTTAGTGCACCTAGAAGGGCGATTGCACCGATAACTGTCTTTTTCATCACAAATTTCCTTTAGTGGCGTTATTGCCGTAATGTTATGTTTTGCTTGAACGGTGCCCACTTTAGAATCTGAATGTGACAGTTGTGTTTCACTAAATTGAAGCCTATATGACAACTACAGATGAATGACTAATTTCTCCCCTACTCCACCACTTGATAGTCATAGCCATTGATTCACTTATTCCATCCACTCCTCACAAAAAATCTAAGCGCTCAACTTCAAGTAACGGCTTGACTTATCTCGAACGCTGCCACTATTTCTTACTAAACAGCCATGAATGATGGAAAGATTTACCAAACTGCCATTTAAAACGAGAAATAATAATACATATCAAATATCTATCGCATTTATCAAAGCAGAAGCCATTACTGATTGAATTATCAATCTTATTAGTTAAAATCGCCAATCAATTCTAATAAGAACAATTCTCATTTATTCGTTTATTCAAAGAGGGACAATACATGCGCCAACTACTCAGTGGCTTATCTATAAAAATACAGATTCTTATTCCAGTGCTATTTTCCGTTGTAGTACTTTTAGCGGGCGTCATTATCGGTGGTGATAAGCTGGAAAGCGCATTTAAAGATGTATCAACAGCAACGGACCAACTCATCCTACATAAAGAAGAGCTTAGCGAAATCGTCGACAACAGCTACGGTATGCGCATTAAAGCAATTTACAGTTTATTTAACGCCGATGATGTAAAAACTCTAGTAGAAACGCTTAACCAAAAGCGTGATCAGAATACTCGCCTATTGGATTCATTGGACACCGTACCAGGAATGCAAAACGAAGTCGCGGGCATGCGTAAGGCCATGGAACATTACGTTGATTTCTCACGTAATACGATGCTTCCTCTATTAAGAGCGAAGCACGGCGATGCATCACTCTCTTCAGATTTTGAAAACCGCTACCAGATTGCAATCGACCAATACCGTCACGCGGGTAATGACATGGTGCAAGCGATCAACACGCTTTCTAAAAAGTTGAATCTGCTTGCGACTCAAGAAGTCGACATCAATGGTCAGCAACACACCAGCACACTCAATACCGCAACCATTGCGCTTCTAGTGATCCTATCTGTAGCTCTAATTATCAGTTGGACGCTGGCTGGCATCATTGTTAAGCCGATCAGCAATATTCAAGCAACCATGCGCGAAGTCGCAAAAGGTAACTTGTTAGTTAAAGCAGAAGAGTATGGCGACAACGAAATCTCACGCCTAGCGCAAGACGTAAACCAGTCTGTTGAACAGCTGCGTGACACTGTAAGCTCGCTGTCTCGAATCAGTATCGAAGTGGCTTCTGCGTCGACAGAGTTAGCAGCAGTAATGACACAATCGAGCGTTAATTCAGACCAAGAGAAGCAAGAAGTAGAACAAGTTGCTTCTGCTGTAAACCAATTAGAAAGCACGGCAGCACACGTTAATGAGAACGCAGTACAAGCCGACTCAGCGTCTAAGCAAGCTGACGAAATGGCGACACACAGCATGAGCTTGTTTAATGAAAGCAACAAAGCTAACGAACAGATGGCGATTCAGCTAAGCGAAGCTGCAAATGTTGTGGGCACGCTAAAAGAGCACTCTGAACAGATTGGTAAAGTGATTGAGGTGATTCAAAGTATCTCTGAACAAACTAACCTGCTGGCGCTTAACGCAGCAATTGAAGCCGCTCGTGCAGGTGAAAGCGGTCGTGGTTTCGCAGTGGTTGCTGATGAAGTTCGAATGCTAGCGGCACGTACTCAAGATTCAACCAAAGAGATCCAAACCATTATTGAAGGTTTGCAGGTTCAATCTGGCAACGCTAACGAGAGCATGAGCAGCTCACTGGCAATGCTAGAGCACAACCAAACACTGGCAGCGGAAGTAAGCACAGCCCTTTCAGGCATTGCTAACTCGGTAACAGACATGACGGAGATTAACACTCAGGTAGCCTCTGCCGCTGAAGAGCAAAGCCAAGTAACCTCAGACATCAACCGTAATATCTCAAATATCTACAGCTTAGTAAGCCAAAACGTAACCGGCATTACTCAAGCCGCTGCAGCAAGCCACGAGCTATCTAACCTAGCTGAACAACAGAAACAGCAGTTGGACTACTTTAAGGTCTAGGGTTTAAGGTTTAAGTTAAGACCTAAAGACCAAAACCTAAAAGGCCGTGGAAAACCACGGCCCTTTTGTTTATGCATTAAGAGCTAAATCATTCTGCAACTAACAAGACGCTAAATTTATATTGTGCAGCGTTGTACTGGTAAACCTCACCATTAATTGAATCAAGCGTCACTATGTTTTGTCCATCACCCGCAGGAGTCGAACTCCATAAATAAGCGGCTAGGTTACCTGTTTCAAAATTGAACGTATCACCGAACACTTTGGTACTCATTGCAGGAGAATGGCAAGCCACTTCTTTTAAAGATACCAACTCTTTAATATTTGGCATACGCCACTCTTTCTGCCCAGCAAACTGATGCAAAGCATGATGACCGCTCTTATCATTAATAGATTCGACCATCACGAGAGCACTCTGCCAATGATACGTTTCGGCAGTTCCTTCACAGGATAAAGACTTTGCATCCCAAGTTTTACCCAGTTGGCAACGCATCCAAGTTAACCCTGTCAGTTCATCGCTAAACGTACCATTATCATTCGCAACATAACGCGTGCTCGGAGCCGATTTTTCCATATCTAAACTGCACTCTTGTGCCATTGCACCCGCAGAAAACAGAGCCATTAAAGTAATGGAGAGTAAATTTTTCATATCTATTGACCTTGTAGTGAAACTAAACGAATTGGGAATTGGAACGAGTCATAATTATCCGAAGAATCAACATCACCTGAATAGATCTCTATAGAACCAACAACCCCTCTGTCTGAACCCTGGGTTCCAATCTCGTTATAATAGAAACCACCTTTTACAGCGCCATTTGTGTATTGGCTATAAGTTATGGATTGAGTCCATACCGAGCCAGTGTAAATTGTATAGTCAATACCAAGGGTTTGATGTGGGAAGTACTTGTAAGTTAAACCATAAACTTCACCATCCGAGTTGGTTTCTGTCTCACCGAAGTCGAGCACGTTGTAGAATTCATTGAATGTTGGCAAGCGCCAATCTGACTTGCCGCATAAGTTCATTGCATTGATATGTTCAACGTAATCTTGAGTGGTACATATCGCATCGCCTTTCGTTTTACACGTCGCTAAATCAACATCTTGATCGTAAGGCGTTACTAGTCCGGGTAGCTCAAGCGCTAATATGCGATCTTTATATTGAATAGAGCTTTCGTCATCCGTTTTCGATTCCCAAATCAAGCCACTGCGTTGATCCAAAACACAAGACCACTCCGCAGCATCATCAGCAAGCACCTGACCACTTGAATCTAACTTTGCGAACTGGAAACCATTGCCGGTATTGTCATTCAGTTCTGTTTTATCAAAGCCGTATTCTGCATCTTGACCTGGGAATGAACTCTGTGGTTCAACGACATTTTGTGTGTCATCGATATCTGAGAAATAGCGTAAAACACCCGTATCATTCAATGCTGTCGCAGCTTTTAGCTCTCCTTCGAGGAAATTTGCAAAAGCAGTAACTTGGTCATTAGTGAGTACTCCACCTACATAATCGGCCGCACTCTTATCAAATTTCGCACTCAATTGAGCCAGCATGAACGCACGATTAGAGTGCTTAAACGCCTTAATTGTTGATACGATATTTTGTTCCAGACTCGCGAGTTCAGATGCAGATAAATCGTCTTGAATATCGCCAGATATAGTGATGCCACTTTTCGCCAACTGCGCTTTTAATTTTTTGTTAGCTTCAGCTACCGTCAATCCGTCCGCGACATAACCCGCCAATAGTGAACTGATACCATTAATCTCATTCCCCGTATTTTTTTGAAGACCGGGAGCGGCAATATAAGCGTAAGACGATGCAGAACCGCTCGTGCTATTGGCTGCAATCCCCGTATCCACCTGAGCTAACAAAGGAACCGATAAAATCGACTTCTTAGTACTAGTAATACTAAATTCGCCATTCGCGTTAGCCGTCGAACTTGGTTCTCCGCTGTCACACATGTAGTTTTGATTTATGTCTGCACAGACCTTACTTTGTAAATCTACATTCTGTGCTGTCACTGTACCTGACACGGTATAAGTTGGTGCAGCTGATCCAGAGGTATCGGAACCGCCTGAACCACCGCAGCCAGCAAGAGCCAAAGAGATGGCCAAAATTGTCAATTGAGGTTTCATAGAGTTATCTTCTTGTTTTGTTTTTAAAGAGCCTTGCCATTAAAGACAAGTAACGCGTACCAAATGACCTGCCGAACGAGAGCAAGGACATGAATAGAATCAATATGGGTGAAGCTGAACCACCAGAAGAGCCACTGGTAACTGTTGGTTCTTGAGGTGGAACCGTCGTTTCGCCGCATTCGTATTTCGAAATAGTGCCGAGTCCCCAACGCTTTAGGTTCCCAGTTTCACCATTCACATAATCGGCGATCTCTAAACGCCAAGACCCGTTAATAGGCTCCCCCTTAAACGAATCAAGAACCGAGTCATGCTTAAGTGTGAAATAACCATCAAAGCCAGAAAATCGCGTCGATTTATGGTTAAGTAAATCAACTCGTGTTCCCTTCGGGGAAATAAGGGTCACCACTAAATCGCTCAACCGAGGGTGGTCGATATCTAAATACAGACCGAAATTCTCGTCTGCGATCTGACCCATTCCATTTAGAATGAAATTGAATGTTTTAAAGCCAACGATCGGCTGATTGGTTGAGCTAAACCGGCTATCGGGAAGGTAGCTGTTTACTTCTTTAATATCGGATTCGAATACAGGTAAGCCATAAACAAGTGACAAATCACGTTGCCAGTTTTGTAATTTCAGTTCGTCGCTGTATCGATAGTCAACACTCGTATTCATGGTGACTGAAGAACCACACATCTCGCCTGTTGGAAGTGTCGCCTCTATCGACAATTGATCAACAGGCTCGCTAACGAACGACTTCACTAATTCTGAAATATTGATTTGGCCATCCACTTGAGCCTGTCTTAATGTCGGGTACAACTCAATCATCAACGGCTTCTTTGGATCAACATAACGGTCAAGAGTCTCTACTTTAAATGGCTCGATGATCAATCCATGCACATCGAACTTTTGCTTCAATATTTCTGCATAATCTCGACTCGGATACAGCTTTTGAGCCACAAACAGTGTGCTCTCAGCTAGGTCGTGCATTTTCAATCCACGACCTAACCCGTACATAGATTCGAGTATGATTGAATCAAACTCTTTAAAAGCGATCTCACCATGCTGCTCAACCGAGGCTTTCAGGGCCTGGAATAAAGGCGTTGACCAAAGCTCATCACCTAGTTCGCCAGCAACACTTTCATGAGGGCGATATTCCGCTTGTCTAAAGTAACGTGCTCTTTGGTTCCATAGGCTACGAGTAGTATTCCTGACGCCAAAGTAACCATCCCAGTTAAAGACAGTATCTATCTCGAACTCTTGCCCGCGAGTCTGTGCATTTTCATATTGAGTACGAAAACTAAAGCTGCCCGCCCAGTAGTCTCCAAACCCTTCACCGATGGCACCTGTATGACCGTAAGCCCAATCTTTTACTATGTGATAATGAATTCCATGTCCAAGCTCATGCAGAATTACGTCACCATCTAATGCATCTGGAGAGTCACCACCGATACCAAACAAAGCCGCTTTGGGGCCATAATAGTAGGTCGAGTTATCTGCAGATAAGCCTCTGCCATCGAACTCAAGCGGGGCATCAAACAAATCAAAGCCCAAGCTGCTGATATAGCTTAAGGACTGATCTAGATGAGCAAATACCATCAATTGTGGGAATCGCACATCTTGCCAATCCACATTTTGCAGCTCGTTCAGATCGGCAAACTTTGTGAGACCTTCAGCTGCGAGAAAATTTGAAGAGTCACGGTTCGTTGTCGCACCTGAGTCTGGGTCAAGTGAATACAAGGCTGTTGCATCAACCTGAGATACACGAGCATTGGTAAGGTAGATACCATCGCTGTGGTTCAATACCTCCACATCCTCTTGCACGTAATGTGGGGAGTTTGGATACTGATTGACATCTGTTAACAGCGTCTCTGGTGGTGCAGCTCTGTCCATGGTTCTCAAATCTGGACTGAACACGTTCACATGAGTAGCAACAACTTGCCCACTGCTTAAGCTCGGCGCTCGCTCTGCTTCTAATAAACGAGGAACTTCCAGCTCAGCAGCCGTTGTCGGATTTCCGTTGAGTAACACGGTATTTTCTAAGCTTCTGAAAACACGTGATACCTGTTCGTCAGTATTGGTGGAAAGGACCATGGACTTTTGTTGTTGATACTCACCTTCGATCAAGACATCGAAGTTATAGTGGTGCCCCAACTTAGACTGTGTTTCATAGCGAAACCTTAACGTACCAACCTCAGGATAAGCTTCTTCTAGATAAGTCTTAGCTTCTTGTTGCGTTGTCACAACGGTGCTACCAATTGGGTAATCCCACTCGGCCGCACTGCTTGTTGCTGAAACCAAGAACAAAGCGAGGTATAGAGGACTCTTTTTCATATGCCCTCCTTAAAACGCATACTTGGCGTTAACGGTGAAGTAACGACCAGGTTCTGTGGAGTAGGTTTTATTGCTGTTCGCAATACCCGCAACGTCTTGGTAACGAATATATTCTTTGTCGAATAAGTTCATCACATTGGCGCTGATATCCAAGCCAGAGTTCCAAGAGTAACTTACGCCAAGGTCAACACTCGCCCAACCAGAAGTAGTCGCACAGTCAGTAACGATACCTAAATCATTTTCACATTGAGGCACGCTGCTCATCGCTTGCGCCCAATTAACTTGTGCATACGCTGATAATGCGTTGTCATCATAAGTAACGCTGGCATTGCCTTCCCAAGGCGTTAGTGTGCGAACTTTTTCGCCATCCTCATCTTCCCCATCAACATAGCCGGCTTTGGTCCCCACACTCCAAAACTCGCTTAAGCGGTGCGCGATAGAAGCCTCAATGCCATATGTCTCGACTCCATTTACATTTTGGTATTGCTTGTAGTAGTTACCCGTATTTGAGTCTGGGACAAATGTAACCTGCTTCACGTCGATAAAATTATCGAACTTCTGATAAAAAACGGCGGCGTATAATTGCGTCTGTCCATTGTCAAACTTACTGCCTAATTCAAATGAATCACTGGTTTCGGCCTCTAAATCCATATTTGGCACAATGACAAATGGGGTAATTGGGACAAAATCATGGTTCTGATAACCATAAATTTTGTCATAGCCTGGAGCTCTAAACCCGTGGTCGTACGAAAGGTAGGTATTTAATGATTCCGTTAGCTGATAGCCAACCGATAAGCTAGGAGAAAACTCACTCGAATTTTGTTCCTTCACTTCGTAGCCATTGATTGTGCTCTGTGACTCAGGTTTCAACTGGTGTAAATCAAAACGGGCTCCTGCCGTCACAGTCCAATGGTCAATTTCAATCGCGTCACGAATAAAAGCAGCAAAATTGTAAGAGCGAGCTGGAGCAAAAGGGACATCCGCGTTAAGTGACACTCCGTTCCAGTCTAAAACAGACGATTGACTTGGACGCTCATGGAGGTTGGTTTCCATATTCACACCATAAGACAAGGTATGGTTCATGTTTTGATGTTGAAATGCGCTAATAAAATCGGCGTTTGCACCAAGAAGCTGATCCGTAAAACCACGAACATCAATCGTTCTACGTAACTCGGAAACGTTGTTGTTGGTTCGAGACATCAAACGATTAGTGGTATCTTCATTAGTCATATCACGCCAATAGATCTTGGCATCTAATTCCTCAAACCAAGTATTGGCAGGTAGGTACTCAAATCCCGCATACGCAGAAAACGTCTCGGTATAAGACTGTTGATCAAAATCTTCAGTGTCCCATTTTCCGTCTTTTTGGATCTTAGAGGATCCTTCTTTTCGACTTAGATTATCTTTGTAGTACTCAACATTGCCTTTGAGCATCAAGGCATCAGTTGACCAGTAATTCAGGGTGTAGCCACTACCGACGCCATCGATACTTCGGTTATATCGGTCTTCATCAAAATTACGGGTTTCTTCACCTTCCCAATAAGAAAGATTGACCAAGCTTTCGAATTTTCCCGAACGGAAGGCAAGGTTTGTCGCGCCTTTGTATTTATTACTGATACCGGTATAGGTTGCAGAGACGTCGCTGTAGAAGTCTTTATCTCCGAGGTAATCTCCCGGCTTTTTCGTCCTAACCACCACAACACCACCAATAGCGCCTGAACCATATACAGAAGAGCTCGCACCTTTGATGACTTCAATACTTTCGAGGTTCGACATATCGAACGAGTTGCGCCCTATTTTGTCATTGATGTCATTTGCCCCAAAACCATCAGCAGATTTTATTCCGTCTTTCACAATCAAAATCCGGTTGCCTGTCATCCCACGGATCGTAATGTTTTGAGGTCGTCCAGCCCCCCCAGAAACACTGACTCCAGGTTCATTCTTTATTGCGTCGTAGAGCTCTGTTGCGCCTTTTTTCTCTAGATCTTCACCCGGGATCACGGCTACGGAACCTGCCACTTCAGATAACGGTTGCTCTATTTTGTTCGCCGTTACGAGTACTTCTTCAAAGTGGTAAACCTCAGATTCGGCGTGCACGACGTTGGCAGCAAGTACGCTCAGTACTGCCGCTGATAGGGGGGAAAGCTTCATTTACTGCTCCGCTTTAATGTCTTTCAGGGTAAGTGATAAAAGGAATGCGTATTCAAACGCTTGTTGTGCTAAGGACTTTCGTCTGTCTGTCGAATGCCCTTGAGTAAAGTTTGTCGACAATAGATAAGGCCCACTTCCAGTCGTTAGCTCGCTTAATCTTGCGTAATATTTAGCCCCTTCCCAATAGGGAACGCGGCGGTCGTTAAGGCCAACTTGAATCAATATCGGTGGGTAGTTTTTTTCACGAAGGTTTAAATAAGGATCGTATTGCTGCATCACTTTCAATTCGTCAGTAATGTGTGGATTTCCCCATTCACCGTACTGCTGAGCAGTTAAAGGTAATGACGAATCAGACATGCTATTCACAACATCAACAAATGGCACTTTCAGGACCGCACCATCAAACAAGTCAGGAGCCTCATTTAATGCAGCAGCAACCAGAGTGCCTCCAGCACTTCCCCCCATCGCGTAAATAGCTCGCTGACCTTGGTGATACATTTTCAAATCTCGCGCAGTGGCAACGAAATCCGAAATGGCATTCTTTTTGTTTATTCCTTTCCCAGCTTGATACCAAGCGTCACCATAGAAGCCACCACCTCGAACATGTGCAATCGCATAAATTACACCTTCATCAAGTAGGCTAATGATTTGAGGCATAAAGTAGGGCTTCATCGTCATGCCATAAGCCCCGTATCCGTATAAAAACACTGGCGTGGTATCGGTAAGTTTATCTTTACGATAAGCCAAAGTGACCGGGATCATTACCCCATCAGAATTCACCATAGCTTGCTCTGTGTGATACTTGGATTTTTGGTATTCTGGATAACGATCCTGAGAGAAGACTTCTCGTTTTAGAGTGTCAGTGTTCAACCGTTCCCACTTTGCTGGCTGAATCAGCGACATACTACGAATGTGCAATTTATTACTTTGATAGTCACCCACTTGGCTTACCCAAGCAACTTGACCCGGCTTTGCTAAAAGCTGACTTGCTCGATGGCGGTTATCCGTATCGAAAAAGTGTAGAGACTGAATTGCTCCACTTTGACTAATAATCACGGTACCAGACTCAAACAAGTAAAAGTTACTGATTCTAGATTCGTCCGTTGGTTCAAAAACCGTTCGCCAAAAGTTGATATGTGTAGCCTGAGTAAGTGGTGCAGAGTAAAAAGCAAAATCATTGCGCTCGTGATTGCTGTTGGCAAACAACATAGAACCCGCAACATCAACGTAGTATTCCACTCCTGCTTTGCGTGGTAAAATTGGTTCAGAGACCTCACCGTTATCAAGATTTAATAAGCGTTGCTCGCTGGAGTTTTCACTGTTTGCCTGAACCACAGCAAATTGCTTATCACTGGAAAGGTAATACGAAAGCAACCATGCGGAATTTGCCTCTTCAATTAGGCGAATTGGCTTTGACTTGTTTAAGGAGTATTTTGTTAACGCATAAGGTCTAGACGTTTGCTTATCAAGTTCAATCAAATACAGAAACTGACCGCCTTTCGACCACGCCAGTGAGCTGTCTGCATTTTGAGCAATGGGTGTCACTTGATGAGTTTCAAGATCGACAACACTCACTCGGTACTGTTCTGCACCGCTTACATCCTCTGCTATTGCAAGCTTTGTTCTGGTTGGGTCTAATGCCCAAGCACCGAGCTGGTAATAGTCGAGATCAGCAGCTCGAGCATCAATGTTAAGCAACTCGGTTGAATCTTCACTCCCAACTAATCGAGACAGTAAGGTTCTTTTACCATTCCGGTTTAGGATCGCATACTCATACCAACTGATTTCCTGCCATGGTTTATCGGCACGTACCGGACGCTTGTCTTGCCAATCTTGTTGTAGAGATTCACTCAGAGATCGAATTTTTTTTTGATACAGATGAGTCCTATCATTTTGCTTATAGAGATAATCGAGGACTTTGCTAGCGCTACGTGAATCATCCTTAAGCCAAGAGAACTCATCAGAAGCGCTAACCGTTCCCGAGAGTGCGAGAACAAAAACTAACAACACAAACGCTTTCATAAATACAACAAATCCACACGCTAATTTAATAAATTTCGCGTATACTGCACTCAAACGATAATGAGATCAATTATCATTTGCATGATTGTGTGACAGAAATCACAGAGAGTGTGTCAATTAACGATCGGTTGAGCTTGCAATGAACTGAAATATTGGGGGGTTAATGAGTCTACGTGGTTAGGAGGTTACTCCTTTTATAATCAATTAATTAGCTAACATTTAGGAAAAATAGTGGCTATTTGATTCTGGGAAAATTTTATTGGCTAAGCTCTGCTGATCTGATTCTTTCAATCGCTTCTACTCTTCTAAACTCCTGTGGCAGAAAATGTGTATTCCTAAGCTGAGTAATCCTCTCTTGTTGTTCAAGTGCCGAGAGTACTGAATCATCCAAAATCTCATTTCGTTCTGTAAGATATATTTCTAGGGTTCCTTCAAAGTTCGCTCTTTGCTTATCAAGTGCTTCAAGCCTCAGAGCAGCCTTTTCACCCACGAGTTCACTTCTCAGCAAATATTTGTCCTGCTGATCCATGGCCTCGGAATTTGATAGCTGTTGCAGTAATCTCTGGTTTGTAAAACTCGACTGCACATAATCAGGCTGATCTAACATATATAACTCAAGCCGCTGCTGGTACTCCTCCCCTTGCAACCCCTCTTGTTTAAGTAACAACTTTTCAAGAGCGATCTCCCTCATTCGATTATCATGCGTAAACAGGATACTTATCTCGCCCTCATTAAAAAACTGAGCTTGAAGGTCGAGCAGCGCTTGATTAAGCAGACGTAAATCCTCAACAGAAACTGAGACAATGTTAACCCCCACATCCAGTGAAGCCAGTGCCGACTTATACGCAATATATTTTGAAAATAGTGCTTCATCAACAACTGCAACTTGTGATTGCGCGTAGTGTTTCTCAACGTTAGTCCGAATATCTTCAAGGGTTAACTTTGTATTACCTGATACGAAATATTCCATCATGTCTTTGGTTGAAGCTGTATCAATATCGGTATCTTGCTGCGAAGCTATTTTCAATGAAGAGCCCTCTTGTTCCCTATTATTGTTTGATTTCAAATCGTCTTTTTCTACATATAAAAAGACCGCCGCTATACTCATCAGGGCTATCGTAGTTATCGAAAAAATGGCGGTCTTTGTCATCATGGTTTCCTTGTTATCTTAATCAATGACACTGCGAACTACAGGCCACTTAACTTCAATCGATTAGCGTGTTGACGATATAAAGTCACCGGATCGGTTTCAAACAGGTGATGAATACCCAGCATTCCATTGATCTCATCGAGGTGATTCATTTTGTAGTCATCCCCTATCACTTTGCCTAAATGCGCGCTGCATGCTCCCACTAGTCCGTCATTCGGTTCATTGAAGGCTAAGCCAAGGATTGTCATCGCTCCGTCGGTAGGATCAAGAAGGTTGGTAAAAGTGGATGACCCTGTCCACGAATAGTAATAAACGCCATTACTCGCCTGCCACTCACCATCACCACATTCAGAGGTAGGAACCCCCTCAGGGTAAAACTGATTAAACGCCAATGAGCCCTCTGTCGTTAGGGCTTCTAGGGAAGCAAGCCCGTCTTGGTCTAGGTCTGAACCACCAGACAACAAGTTAATAAGTGTCGTTAACCCACCAGCTAGCTTAACGGCAATATCTTCTGTTGGTGAGCCTTCTGCGACAGTTCCACGTACTAGGTCGGCCACTTTTGAGCCTTTATGGACACCACCGATACTCGTAACAGACGAAACGAGATCAGGGCGAACCGACGCCACATAACGGGCTGTCGGTCCTCCATGACTATGCCCTATCAAATTAACCTTACTCGCCCCCGTCGCTGCTATAAGCGTTTCAACTTGAGCAAGTAACTGCTCTCCTCGAACTTCAGAGCTATTGGTCGCCGATACCTGAGCGACGTATACGCTCGCGCCATCTTTCGCTAGAGATTCTGGTATGCCATAAAAGTAATCAACACCAGCCAATGTATCGAAACCAAATAACCCATGTACTAACACAATAGGATATTTCGTTTCAGTGTAACCGCTTGCTTCCAATGCCGAAGCACTCGTACCAGCATAGGCACTAAAGCAAAATAGGTAGGTAATTGCCCAAATGAATATCTTTTTCAATGTTCTTCCCTTAAACAGATTAGACCTCTGATGAGTAAAAGAACCTTAGGTTATAATTTTGTAAAATAAAAAATAAGGGATCGATATTTGTGATTTCTAACTTAAATTAAACAGCTGCAATTAACATCGATAATTGTTACTCGTAAGACAAAAGATAAATTGGCACATTCCGTCTCTTACCTTGGTGATTGCACAACTGAAAACTCGTTGAAAATTTGATGTTTATGCCAGTTATGAATCGAAACAAGCCCGAATGCATTGACGTAAGTTATTGATTTTAGGTATAGGTCGTACCAGTTACACAGATGTTCAATTATAAACAAGCAACAACGTCTTTGTTTGGCTTACCTAAATACAACAAGAGATCCAGTGATGAAAAATACCGCTTTAATACTCGCGTTAACTATACCTTTTGGTGCTTATGCAACTGAAGATTCGGTGCCAACACCGCAATCCATCACATCTGCGCAGGTTCTCAGCACACAGGGTTCAGAAACCTATTCGTATGTTCGATGTTGGTACCGAACCGATGCATCGCACGACTCTCCAGGTACAGATTGGCAATGGGCAAAAAAAGAAAATGGCGATGATTACACGATTAACGGATATTGGTGGTCTTCTGTTTCCTTCAAAAACATGTTCTACAGCGATGTACCTCAATCCGAAATCAAAGAGCGTTGTGAACAAACTCTCGACATCCAACATGATGTCGCAGATATCACCTACTTTGCGGCAGACAATCGCTTCTCTTACAACCACTCCATCTGGACCAACGATAACGCTGTTCAATCCAATGCCATTAATCGCATTGTCACTTTTGGTGATAGCCTTTCAGATACAGGGAACCTATTTAATGGCTCTCAATGGATTTTCCCCAATGCTAACTCATGGTTTTTAGGTCATTTTTCAAACGGGCTCGTCTGGACTGAGTATTTAGCAAAAGCCAAAGATGTCCCGTTGTATAATTGGGCTGTCGGTGGAGCGGCTGGGACTAATCAATACGTTGCGCTGACTGGCGTTTATGACCAGGTAACGTCGTACTTAACCTATATGAAATTAGCGAAAAACTATCGTCCTGAGAATTCACTGTTTACTCTTGAATTTGGCCTCAATGATTTCATGAACTACAGCCGAGAAGTCGCTGATGTCAAAGCCGATTTCAGCAGCGCTTTGATCCGCTTAACAGAATCTGGTGCGAACAACATCTTGCTGTTCACATTGCCAGATGCCACAGAGGCTCCACAATTCAAATACTCGACAGAGCAAGAAATTATCAAAGTTCGTGGCAAGATTTTGGAGTTCAATAAATTTATCAAAACCCAAGCCGAGTATTACCAAAGCATGGGAAAAAACGTGGTACTGTTTGACGCAAATGCACTCTTCGCAAGTATTACTGATAACCCAGAGCAGCATGGATTTCGAAACGCGAGTGACGCTTGCCTGGATATTCGCAGAAGCTCATCAACCGACTACTTGCAAAGCCATAACCTAACAAACGATTGTGCTACATATGGTTCTGACAGTTATGTATTTTGGGGAGTTACACACCCAACGACAGCAACGCACAAATACATCGCAGATCATATATTGGCGTATTCATTCTCGACGTTCGATTTCTAATCATTGAAATGACCGTCAGACATAAATGAAAGGTTCTACTGTTTTAGTTCACTTTTTCAATTGGGGGTACCTTCAATAGCGAAAGTCGATACAAATAAGCTTCAGATACAAAAAACCGCCATTATCGGCGGTTTTTATTTACGTCAGTTTAGCTCACACTGATTGGTTACTCGTCGTCCAATTTTGGTGCGACTTTCTTCTTAGGGATAAAGACAGTATCACCCACAGCCACATTCTGGTGGAAGCTCTTATCGCGCTTAACCGGTTTCTTAGGTGTTTTCTTAGCTTGAGTGTTCGCTTTCTTCTTCGCTGGAGCACCTTTAGCAAAAGCAGGTTTACGTGGTTTAATGCCTTTGAATTTGCCTTTTAGGCCTTCTAGCACAGAGAAAGTCAGGTCTTGTTGCAAATATAGTTCAACACGCTTAAAGCTATCCCAATCTTTTGGGCCAACCAGAGAAATCGCGTCACCTTTATTGCCAGCACGACCAGTACGGCCAACACGGTGAACATACTCTTCCGTGTGCTTAGGCATATCAAAGTTGATAACGTGGCTTACATTTGGAATATCAATACCACGTGAAGCAACGTCTGTTGTTACTAAGATCTTATAAACCGCACGCTCGAACTGGCTCATGATGGCATTTCGTTGTGTTTGGTTTAGATTACCACTCAGGGCCACCGCTTTAAGCTTCTTCTCGTTCAATTTTTCTGTTAGACGATCAGTATCTGCACGAGTTGCTGTAAAGATCATCACCTGACGGTACTCAGCTTCTTCTAATACACGATCTAAAATAGCTTCTTTGTGGTCGAGGTGATCACACAGGTAAAACTTCTGAGTAATATCAAGGTGCTGCTCGTTAGAAACACCTACAGAGATTCGCTTAGGTGCGTCTAGCATTTCATTCGCAATGCCGTTTACTTCGGCGTGATCTAACGTTGCAGAGAACATTAGTGTCTGACGACGACGATGTTTAGCGGCATTGGCAATGCGACGCAGCTCTGGTGCGAAACCGAGATCAAGCATACGGTCAGCTTCATCAAGGATTAACGTTTCAACGCCATCGAGGAACAATGAGCGATGTTCTAGGTGATCAGCAAGACGGCCTGGAGTCGCCACGATAAAGCGAGGGTATTTACGCAATGCTTTAACTTGGTCGTTGAAGTTTTCACCACCTAAGATCAGTGCCGCTTCATAAGACAAGCCACCAAGCATGCTACGTAATTCGCCGTAGACTTGCTTCGCTAATTCACGAGTAGGAGCCAAAATTACACCACGAGGATCACGAGCAGAAAACGCTTTGGTTTTTAATGCTTTGTGTATCATCGGCAACACAAACGCCAATGTTTTGCCTGATCCCGTTTTTGATGAAGCCAATAGATCCTTACCGGCAATAACAACAGGGATCGCTTTCGATTGGATCTCTGTCGCTTTCTTAAAGTCATAATGTTTTAAGTTCTTCAGTAAGCGATTATCTAAGCCTAAATCTTTAAAGTGCAAAGGACTCTCCAGTCATGATGGTATTGAATAAAATTATTTTAACGTGACATGATACCGCGAAAGTACTTTCTAAGGATAGAGATCACAGTAAATTTATCCCGTTATCTATAAGTTCACTAGAGCATTGTATACATTGCTAACAAAGGGATAGCTCTACTAAATGAGACAAAAATTGATTCCAATACCGCCATCTCAAAAATGAAACAGACTGTGATAGCTAGCTAATTACCTCAAAAATTTAACAATTTCTTTAGTTATTGATTTTGCGCTTAAAAAATTAGTCGCTACAATCATTAATGAAGCGACTATATGATAAAAAATGTATAGCGCATCTTTTGATGATAAATAAGCAAGGAGTTCTTATGAATAAGACATTAATCGCAGCTGCAGCCTCAGTGTTCATTCTAGCTGGTTGTTCTTCTGAGCCAGAAGAGGCTGCAATGTCAGAAATGGATCAATTGACTAACCAAGTTGCTGAACTAAGCAACGAAGTTGAAGCGCTTAAGAGTGACAAAGCTGCCGCTGAAATGAAGGCTCAAGAAGCATCTGCAGCCGCTATGGCAGCAAAAGAAGAAGCGGATCGTGCTAACGACCGTATCGACAACATTGCAGAGTCTTACACGAAGTAATTGAGATACAAGCGCTATTGCGCTTTAAATCAAATAAGTCGTAAAAATAAAAAGCAGTAATTAGATAGCACCACCTCTTGACGGAAGTGGTGCTTTTATTTGAAATAAGAAAAATGAAGGTCAAGGAGAGAGAGAAGCCGTTTCGCTTTCCACAGGAGTCATCGAATTAAAACTCAATCACAGGTGGTGCTATCTCAACAGGCACACCGTTTTGAGCAAAGATAACAGCTTTCGCTTTTGAGTTAGGCAGCTCTGCATCTTCAAGCCACCATTTCAATTCGACCGGGATTTGTAGAGATTTCTTAGAACCGTCACTTCTAGTCAATGGTTCGTGTGCTTCAACGAACACACTTCTGTCAGGTTCGAGTGATACTTTAATCGGCTCATCAATTATTGTGACTTGCTCACCACGGCTAACCTGCTCAAAGAGCCACTCAATATCTTTAGGTTCCATACGGATACACCCAGAACTGACTCGCAAGCCTATTCCAAAATCTTTGTTGGTGCCGTGTATCAAATAATCCCCGATACCATATGCAAGTCTCAATGCATATTCACCAAGCGGATTCTCCGGCCCTGCGGGAACCACTCGTGGTAACTCAATTCCCTTCTCTAGATACTCTTTACGAATTGAGTTGGGAGGGGTCCAAGTCGGGTTTGGTCTTTTCTGGCTTATCTTGGTGATCATTTCTGGAGTATCACGCCCCACCCGCCCGATTCCGACTGGGAAGACATGGACCAGATTTTTAGTAGGCTCAAAGTAATACAACCTTAGCTCTGCAAGGTTAATGACAATCCCTTCCCTTGGAGTGTCCGGTAAAATAAAACGGCTAGGAATACTTAATACATAACCTACCTTTGGGAGAAAAGGGTCCACACCTTTGTTTGCTGCCATCAACGAAAGAAAGCCAATATCGTACTGCTTGGCAATAATCGCTAACGTTTCACCCTCAACGACTTCATGTTGCTGTATTCTGCCTACTATGCGACTTTCAGCAGAAGGTAACTCAAAAGTCGCCGCTGACACCCACGACGAAGCCGTCGTCACTCCTACAATCAAAGTTGTTACCAGAGGAAGAAAAATAGCTCTCACAGCAAGCAAAGTCGTTTTCACGGCAAAATGCGCGATCTTACATAGTTGTGTATTCATAGAGAGCAATGGCGTCAAGTTAGCGCAATAGGACATACAATTCCTTGGTTTGTCTTTTATCAAAGTTTAGATTATCGCTGATAAAACGTCTCTACAATGGTTAGTTGACGTAAATGCATACCCATCTTGTTCTTAATATGCGTGCTTTTCTTCTAATCCCAAGCGATTTAACCACACAAAATCGATTGCCTTTACGATTTCAACATATTTAGTTATCTATAACAATAAAACTGTAAGTGCAGAACTATTTTGTGACAAACATCTCATGGATCCTCGTTTTAACTCGCTAATATTGCCTCAACAAAATGAATTCAATTCAACAGAATCGGTAATTTACTAAATCTAGTTCCTATCATTACCGTTTAAACTTTGGAGAACGACCATGGCTACACCTCATATTAACGCGCAAGCTGGTGATTTCGCAGAAACAGTACTTATGCCGGGCGATCCGCTTCGCGCAAAATACATTGCTGAAACATTCCTTGATGATGTGAAGCAAGTTTGTGACGTTCGTAACATGTTTGGTTACACAGGCACTTACAAAGGTAAAAAAGTTTCTGTAATGGGTCACGGTATGGGTATTCCATCATGTTGCATCTACGTACACGAGCTTATTGCTGAGTACGGCGTCAAAAATGTTATTCGTGTTGGTAGCTGTGGCGCAGTACGTGACGACGTTAAACTAATGGACGTTGTTATTGGCATGGGTGCATCTACCGATTCAAAAGTTAACCGAATTCGTTTCAACAACCACGACTTCGCAGCTATCGCTGATTTCGATCTTCTAGAAGAAGCGGTAAATCAAGCACGAGCACAGGAAGTTCCAGTAAAAGTAGGTAACGTATTTTCTGCAGACCTTTTCTACACTCCAGAAGCTGACCTTTTCGAAAAAATGGAAAAACTAGGCATTCTTGGTGTTGATATGGAAGCGGCTGGTATTTACGGTGTTGCTGCGGATTTAGGTGCTAAAGCACTGACTATTCTGACAGTTTCTGACCATATTATTCGTGGCGAGAAACTAAGCTCAGAAGAGCGTCAAAAGTCGTTCAACGACATGATGAAAGTCGCTCTAGAGACTGCAATCAACATCTAATCATTAGACAATAGATGCATTTCTAACACTAACTGTATTTTTGCTAATAGATAGTTTGAAACGCAATACCACGCAGCCAAGTTCGCTTGGCTGCCTAAATAACCCCGAGGGGGCGATTGTGTCCAAC
Organism: Vibrio sp. ECSMB14106; assembly: GCF_000972265.1. Taxonomy (NCBI): domain Bacteria; kingdom Pseudomonadati; phylum Pseudomonadota; class Gammaproteobacteria; order Vibrionales; family Vibrionaceae; genus Vibrio; species Vibrio sp. ECSMB14106. Next base: position 201,582 of record NZ_LAUM01000004.1, read on the forward strand.
GACAAACTGCCAAAAGATGCAGATGGATTACAACTCAACTTTTGTAAAACATTGGCGTGTGACAACTTTGGCTTGAGCGATGCAAAACGATATGTTTTGCAACATGCGAATCCTAAGCGTCCAGCGATGGTTTGTCGTGAGTGTGGAGCTTTCCCCCCCTTACTTAACAATCGTGAAGTGTTAAGCGAACTTCATCGCCTACGACAACTTCACAGCGATGGCCTTCCTGCTTGTCGCAATGATGATTGCGATAATTTCGGCTTATCGGTCCATACCCACAAGCACCTTTATCATGCCTTTGGCTATAGTGGCGACAAACAAAGATATCGATGCAAAGACTGTCAATCCACCTTCGTTGACAAGTGGTCTGGTTCCAATAAAAAACTTCAGTTTCAAGAAAACCTTATGGGCTTATTGTTCATGGGCTATTCCGTACGTGAAATCTGTAGAAAGCTTGATATCAACCCCAAGACTTTCTACGATCATGTTGACCATATCGCGAGCCGTTGTCGTCGCAAGTTAGCGATGATAGATGCACGATGGGTTAACCATGCTCAAGACTATCAATTCGCTTCCCATTATCAGCGCTTGCAGCCACAAAGTAATAATGGCGTCGTTTGGATCGCGACTGGCGAGGCCCATTCCGGCTATATCCTTTGCCAACACGTTAATTACTCTCAAAATGAAGAACCGTCAGGGAATGTTGATCATAACCCTTATGATGATGTTGCGCGCTTTGTATCCAAAGAACACTCTTCAGAAGCTAACCTAGAAATACCTCAGTCCTCAGACAAACTGAAAGAGCGTATTGAACAGCAATACCAAGTCATTCTTGCCAGAGGAAACGTTGAAGATCCTATGGGCAACCTCACCACGTTTAGCTACCCTTCGAAAGGGGCATTAGTTCGACCACCCTACACCTCCTATGCTCACTTTCTACATGTACTTGATATGTGTGATGAGAATAAACATGTCGCTATCTATATGCCACAAGACCCATTACTAAGGTCTGCCGCCCTAAGCGTATGTTTGCCGCGCATCCAGAGTCAAAATATTGACCTTATGTATGTGGAGGAAGATCCTGGCTGGCAAGACGATCAAAGTTTTGAAAAGATCGACATCGTTCACATGAGTTGGTGGCGCGATCGTTGGGCTATCGCAAATCAAGGTGATAATCAGAAAGGCATTTGCTACCTAACGGGTAACAATCCAGAACCAAAACAGTGGTTTAACACTGCCTCAATTCAGCAAACCAAGTTCTATCAACAACGCTTCCAGCTGTTATTTGATAGCTTCATTAATGAGCCCAGACGTAAGCTTCGTCCTGGGGGCATTCTTCCATTGCTCGACATATTTAGAGCTTGGCACAATCTGTGCTACCAAGATAAGCAAGGGCTCACGGCAGCGCAGCGCTTAGGTGTAGCAGAGCAGCCATTGACCCTAAAGCAACTACTTTCATAGAAACAGACCTCTAGATAATTATTCGGGAACTCATTGATTTTAAAGCAACAACATGAGGTAACACCCATAATTGGAAAAGATACATGTTCCTTTAAGGCCCTAAGAAAGATAATTGGTGCTTATCTCAAATCACACTCTTATAATGATTGTGTTATCAATATGTTCGATAATTATGGATCTAACTCTTGGACAAAAATCAGTACCTTCTTGAAACAGAACTAGAACAACTCAAAAATCGCGTCGACTCTGAACCATTGGTGATCTTAGAGATTGCACAGCAATGCCTCGTTAGGTCAGAGCAAGTTCTGTTTGAAGAGGGCGCGATCCAGTCACTGATGTTAATGGCCAGATGCTCCTGGAACCTAATGGACTACCAAAAAGGTTTAAAGTACATCAAAGAAGCCCTCAAACGACAAAGCCGATTAGATACTGATCTTTTTCTCCCTGAAATACTCCATTTACACGCTCTCCAATTTTGGGGGCAAGCCAAGTACTACTCCGCCCAACAATTCTGGATCAATGCATTAGAACAATCAGCGCTAGTTGATGAAGTGGAGATACAAATTGAATGTCTCATTGGCCTAGGTAACATTTGGCGAATTACCCACGAGTATAAACTAGCACGCTCTACCCACCAGCTCGCCGTGAAAGTCGCTAACAACAGACGTATTGGTTGGTTAGAGGGCAAAGCCAGGATACTGCTCGCTTGGGATTACTATCTGCTCAACAACTATGTTGAAATGCTGTCAGTACTCGACGGTGCAGAAGAAGCATTAAAAGATCATAAAGACAATACTTGGCATGCAGAGGTATGGGATTTCAGAGGTCTAGCACTACTTGGCCTTGAACGTATAGATGACGCAGAACGCGCGACAGCCAAAGCACATAATTTGGCAGTAAAACACAATCTAGTATGGATGAAGGCACACTCCTACATCAGCCGAGCTCGATTAGAGCTCCTAAGAAAAAGGCCAGAGCAAGCGGCAGAACTACTCAGGCTCGCCGAACAATCTGCGAACGAATTCGATAACGGTGAGTTACTTAGTCAAATTTGTTACCAACAGTCCCTAGTTGCAGAAGAAAACCAAGAGTTTAAAGTGGCGTTAATCGCTTTTAAAAAGTATCGCCAGTATTCTATCGATATGCTTCGAGAGCAAACTACCCGAGTCGGTTTAGATAAAGCACGCAGTTCAAAGCGTCAATTAGAGCAGAGAGCTCGAAAGCTGATTAATCGTATTCGTGGTCAACATGAGTATGACCCCGAAAAACACCTTTCTCATGTCGTTTCTGAAACCTTTTGGTGGGAGCAACTGGTTCTCTTTAAAACAGAGCTCAAACGTTCAAACCACAGCATTATTATGTTTCAGCACATCGATACCGATTACTTAGATGTCTGCACCGAAATTGCTCACACTTTATGTAACCAAAACGATTTCATTTCCAGGTTAAGTTCAGAACGTGTTGCTCTTATGCTTTCCGAAAAAGGAGAGGCCGCAGAGGAAACTTTTCAAACCCTTACCACCATGCTTGATATATACCCATGGCACAGAAAAGGGCTAAAAGGTTCGAAACCTACCGTTAGTCTCAACGACATATTGACGTTCCCGTTTACTCTTGAACAACTTGAAGAAGACGATGCAAAGGTAAGATTATGATGGAAATCCTATTAAGCAAGATCACGGATGCTGGTTTAGACCCATCATCAGTTTCTGGTGAAGAGGCGATCATATTCTGGAATCATATTCGTCAGCACGTTTCAACAACAAAAACAGAACAAGCACACTGTTATATTATCAGCTCTGAATATCGAGCTGAGTTGCAACAAAATCAAACCAGTATAGAAGAATTGAAACTTGCTCTCGACTTACTGCATTTACCCACTGATATAGAAGACATTCTTACGGTCAAGACTAGCCTAAGTGATCGCTTAGTTGAAATAGGTAATTACACCTCTGCACTGAATGAATTCGTAAGTTCTTCGTCCATCGCTGTTGAATACGGCTACATCGATGAGTACGTGATGGCCATTTTAGGTATGGGCAACCTGTGTGATGCCTATGGTGATCACAACCGAGCTTTACGTTATTACCAAAAAATAAATAGCATTGACCATGCGATAAGTAGTCGTTCACTGCGACTCAAATTCAAACTGCATATGGTGGCTAGCCTCTTGTTGCTCAACCGTATTACAGCGGCCAATGATTTACTGAACGAATGTGAAGAACTGAGTATTTTGGTAAGTGACAAGCTACTCACCGCTCAGATACTGCTTTATCAAGCAAAAGTGCTCCGCGCCAAGAAAAAATATCACGATGCACTACGCTGCCTATCTAAAGTTCACTATTCTGCTAACAACACCCAAGCGAGTTGGCTTTCTATCATGACGCGTCTAGAACTCGCGCATTGCTTCAGCGCGAATGGCAAACAAGAATACGCCAGCATGATTCTTTCGAATACAGGCAAACGTGTGAATGAATACTCATCCCCCGTTCTTGCAAAGCGTTTCTACGACTCCTTGAGCGATGTGTGTATGAATCAAGGTCGCTTTCAAGAAGCACTGAACTATGAGAAAAAGGGCTACCGGATTGAAACGGATCTCATGAAACAGATCCCGATCAGCGAACTCGGATCGAGCCAACTGCGCCGTCTTTCGCGTTTTGAGCTACAACTAAAGCTAATTCTGTCTGAGCAAGAAAATCGTGAGTTGAAAGAAACCACTGAACAACATAAAAATGCAGTTGCTCAACTACAACAAGATGTATTCACCGATCCACTAACAGGCCTACATAACAGACGATGGTTAGATGTAAAGCTTAAAGATATGCTGTTGCACGAAACACCTTTCGCGTTGATGGTTGTCGATATTGATCACTTCAAATCGATTAACGACGAGCTTAGCCATTTAGTCGGTGATAAAGCGATTGTCAGTGTTTCTCAAGAATTACACTCTTACTTTAAGTTTAAAGGCGCGTCATGCGTCAGGTTTGGTGGTGAAGAGTTTTTGGTCATTCTTGAGAACACCAATCTTGAAAAAGCAGAAATGCACTCTGAAAATTATCGAGAACGCATTTTCCAATTCGGCTGGCATGAGATATTGGGAGAGCGAGGCTTAACCGTCAGTATTGGTATCACTATGCATCGCGAGGGAGAAAATACTCAGCGCACCTTCTACCGAGCAGACAAAGCTCTGTACCGAGCCAAAGCTAATGGCCGAAATCAAGTATGTACAGAGTAGTATTTTTACTATGTAAATAACGGTCTGTACCTTCACTCCCTCTAAGGTCACAATGGACCGGCATGCCGCTACTTATAGAAAAATAGAACCATTGATAGAATAGAAAAAGAACTATTGATAGAAAAAAAGAGAGATTCCACCTAAAGCAGCAATTGTCCCAATAACACTCTGTTTTGAGACTCTTTCCCCTTGTAAGGCATAAATCACCAAAATAAAGACTGGGCTAGTCGCTATCAACGTTTGTGCGACAGCAGGGTTAGCATTTTTCAACGCAACTTGTTGAAGCCACAACGCCAAAAACGTTCCAACAAATATCGCCCCTGATAGCCAAAGTTTGTCGAGCTTCGTCATTTCCCATAAATCTCTTTTTATAGATGAGTAAGGCTTACTCTCAACAAAAGGAATAATGAACATCACAGCAAGTACACCGACTGTCAGGCGAATCAATGCCCCTAGCAATGGGGGAAGATCGCCCGCCACAAGAGCGTAATGAGAAATGACTACGCCTGAAGCCTGACACACACTCGCCACAAGCCCAAATCCAATACCTTTCCATTGTACTTTGTCATTATAAAGAGAGTCACCACCCGCTAGCCCAGACGGTTGAAAGACGACAAACGTCACCGCTACCGTCGTTATTACGACAGCAAACCAGCTTTGTAACGTCAACGCGGCACCAAGGAACATTAACGCCAGTACGCCAGAAAGAGGAGGAGCTAAAGACTCAAGTAACAAGGTCTTATTGGCACCGATTCTTTTCAATGCCGAGAAATAAGCACTATCGCCAATAGCGATGCCAATAACCCCCGAAATAGCCAATATCCAAAAATGGTTGGCACTGAGTTCAAATTCAGGCATTGGGATAAAAGGCATCACAAGCAGCATCATGCCTGAAGCCACAATACCCTTAACAATATTAAGCTGCATAGCTGAAAAGCGATGTCCGAATTGCCCATAAATCCATGTCGCGCAGGCCCACACAATCGCAGCACCTATGGCCGCTAATTCCCCTATATACATCCGTGTTTATCCTCAGTAGTTATGCGTTTCACTAAAAATAGTAATCTTCATCACTTCAATTTTTGGTTGTTAACAATTACGAGTGAATAGGCTTACGACAAAATTCCGCTCTGACAACTCCAACCAAGATAACAGAAGCTTCCTAGCTAAACGTGAATAGGGTTTTATAAGATTTAACAAGGGTAGTACTCGTGTTAAAAGCAAACACATTTATTTTCAACTTGGTAAATCATTTCTATAACAATTACTTGGATCATAGCGTAATATATTTATAACGAATATCTATCATTGGAAGGATTTGTTATGTTTTTAGACTACTTTGCACTAGGTTTACTTGTATTCGTAGCATTAGTAATCTTTTACGGCATCATCGTTATTCACGATATTCCCTATGAAATAGCAAAAGAACGTAACCACCCTCATCAAGATGCTATTCACGTCTCAGGCTGGGTTAGCCTATTCACCTTACACGCAATATGGCCGTTTCTCTGGATTTGGGCCACGTTATGGCGCAAAGATCGCGGTTGGGGCTTCGCTAAATTAGAAGAAGAGCAACACGACATTCATCATCGCGTCGATATTCTCATCGATCAAGTGAGTACCCTTCAGGAAGAAATCGTACAACTCAAGCAAGCGAGTACTGAGCAAAGCAGTCCAGAGAAAGAGACAAATAACGTTCAAGATCAGGAGGCTAAATAATGGATTTACTGCTGATAATGACCTATGCGGCACTTTGCATCACCATATTCAAAGTATTTAAGATCCCGCTAAACAAGTGGACTGTACCAACGGCTGTTCTTGGTGGTGTTATCATCATAGGAACTTTGATCCTGCTGATGAACTACAACCACCCTTTCACGCAAATAGGTAACCAAGTTTACTCAACAACGCCAGTCGTTTCAGGCGTTAGGGGCAAAGTTATCGAAGTGCCTGTAAAGGCAAACAAGCCTCTTAAACAAGGGGATATCCTTTTCAAAATCGATCCTGTTCCATTCGAAGCTGAAGTCGCAAGATTAGAGGCTAAAGTAAAAGAAGCAAGCCAAGGTGCTCTTGGGATGGAATCAGAAGTAGCCGAAGCAGAGGCCGCAAGAATCAAAGCGATAGCAGATAGAGATAAAGCCCAGCGTGAATTCTCTCGTTATAAGCGTGGTTATGACAGCGGGGCCTTTACCGAGCAACAACTCGACACTCGCAGGCAAGCGTACAAAGCATCAGAAGCTGCGGTAAAAGTGGCCAACGCTAGCCTAGAACAAACAAAAATAGCCTTAGATTCTGAAATAGGTGGCGAGAACACAGCCGTTTTAAGCTTGTTAGCTGAATTGCGCAAAGCTAAGTTCGACCTTGAGCAAACCGTAGTTAGAGCACCAACCGATGGTTACGTGACTCAATTAGCTCTCCGCCCTGGCGTAATGTCAGTCCCGCTGCCTCTCGCTCCAGTTATGACTTTTGTTCATACCGAAGATAAATTCTATACCGCAGCATTCAGACAAAATTCATTACAACGTCTAAAGCCTGGCTACGAAGCTGAATTTTTATTCAGAGCGCTACCAGGGAAAGTCTTTAAAGGACGTATTGACGAAGTAATTCCAGCAATTGGAGAGAGTCAATTCCAAGCCAGAGGCGCACTATTAGGTACTGACGCCCTACGCACTAACGGCCGTGTATTTGTTAAGTTATCCATAACGGACGATCTGTCGGAATACCACTTGCCTATGGGTACCGCGGTTGAGGTTGCTGTTTATTCAGACAGCTTCACTCACGTATCTATCATGCGTAAGGTCCTTATTCGCATGAAGAGCTGGCAGAATTACTTATACCTAGATCACTAAGTCACTGCTCTCTAGGTCACTAAATTAACGGCACTTAGCCCTCAAGTGGACCTAACATATTGTTAATCTAAGTAAAAAAGCCGGACCTGTTCTGGCTTTTTTGTTGCTCAATTAACCGTAAAATCACGCATTTTTTATGATATTTGGGCGTTCAGATGGAATTTTAGACATCTAGACACTTACCTTCCCTTATGGAAGGATTCTACTGTATAATGCGCGCCTTATTTTTCATATTTGCCTAAAAAACGTTCTCATTGAGACGCATATTAATAATGGCGAATATTCGTTCTTTATCATGCTTTATCTTTCAGTATTCGAGGTTATCTATGAACTTTTCAGCGAAAACAGTCGTCGTTATCGCCATTGGCGCGGCACTGTACGGCATTGGTGGTCTACCTATGTTTGGTGTCCCAGTGTTTGCTAACACGACATTGAAACCAGCAATGGCAGTCCTAGCACTGTTTTCTGTTTTGTTCGGCCCGATTGTTGGCTTCCTGGTTGGTTTTATCGGTCACTGGGTAACAGACTTATTCGCAGGTTGGGGCGTATGGCTAACGTGGGTATTAGGTTCAGGTATCGTAGGGTTGGTTATTGGTCTATTCCCTATGATGACTAAAAACCGTCTTCAAAAAGGCGAACTACCAATGAAAGATTTCGCGCTATTTGTCGTGCTTGCTCTCGCAGGTAACGTTGTCGGCTACGGCTGTTCCGCATTCCTAGATACCATTCTATACGCAGAACCGTTTACCAAAGTCTTTACTCAACTGTCTATCATCGCAGCGGGTAATACCGTTCTGATCGCAGTTGTTGGCTTCCTGATCCTAAAATCAGTCGCTAAGCGTAACAAACAAAGCCGTAACCTGACTGAGGCATAGGCGATAATGACTATAGCATTTTCGAACTTCTCTTTTAGATATGAGTCGCTGGATAAACCGACGCTAAAAAATATCAATCTAAGGATAGAGAAAGGAGAGAAAATCGTCATTATTGGACCAAGTGGTAGTGGTAAATCTACCCTAGGCCAGTGTCTGAATGGTTTGATACCTCATGCTATTAAAGGTGAGGTCACCGGTTCTTTAGAGATTAACGGCAAGAACATCTCTGAATTTTCAATGCACGACTATACCGAGCAAATCGGCACGGTATTGCAAGATACGGACAGCCAATTTGTGGGTTTAAGTATCGGCGAAGACATCGCATTCGCATTGGAAAACCAGCTGATGTCGAATATAGATATGTATCCGTTGGTTAAGTCGACAGCAAAAATGGTCGACTTGGCGGATATGCTTGATCGTTCTCCACATGACCTTTCTGGTGGTCAAAAACAACGAGTATCGTTAGCGGGTATCTTAGTTGATGATGTCGATATCTTACTGTTTGATGAGCCTTTAGCAAGCCTTGACCCTAAAACAGGCAAGGCAACGATTGAGATCATCGACCAACTTCATAAAGAAACCAACAAGACTATTGTGATTATCGAACACCGCCTTGAGGATGTTCTGCATCGCGATATTGATCGTGTGATCTTAATGGAACGCGGCGAAATCGTTGCCGACATGACACCCGATGAAATCTTGGCTTCTGAACTGCTTGAGACACACGGTATTCGTGAGCCGCTTTACCTATCAGCACTTAAAGCAGCCAAAGCACCTTTAACAAGCGAAGACAAGCTGTCCAACCTAAAAGCTTTGGATTACAAAAGGTTCCGTCCTGCGGTTCAAGCTTGGTTTGCAAAGCGCCCTGCCCCGATAGCAGAGAAGCAATACACTCCCTTACTCGAAGTTCATGGACTAACTTACTCTTATGACGGTGATAAAAACGCACTCGAAGATGTCAGCTTTAAGATTGGCAAGGGTGAGTTTGTTTCAATACTGGGTAAAAACGGCTCCGGTAAATCGACCATTACCAAGATTATCATGGGTGTGATTGACGCGGATTCTGGCTCTTCGTATCTGAACGGCGAAGAATTATCTGAACTTTCTATCTTTGAAAGAAGCCAGAAAGTCGGTGTCGTGATGCAGAACCCAAATCATATGATCTCGCATCATATGATTTTCGACGAGATTGCTTTTGGTCTTCGTAACCGCAACATTGCAGAAGAGCTGATCACAGAAAAAGTAGAACATGTTCTTGAGTTGTGTGGGCTGAGCAAGTTCCGCCACTGGCCGATCGAAGCACTGAGCTACGGCCAGAAAAAACGTGTAACCATCGCTTCTATTTTAGTGCTGGAACCTGAGCTTCTTATCTTGGATGAACCGACAGCAGGTCAAGACTACCGTAACTACACATCGATGCTGGCGTTTATTCAAAAACTCAACCGCGACTTAGGAATCACCGTTGTGATCATTTCACACGATATGCATCTCGTTCTAGAGTACACCACACGCTCAATCGTGATTGCCGACAGCAAGCTGATTGCCAATGCCGCGATGACGGAAGTATTCAGTCAGCCATCACTGTTAGAACGCGCAAACCTATGTACCACTAGCATTTATGAACTCGCGACTATGATGAAAATCGACGACACTAATGCATTTATGCAGTACTTCATCGACTACGAGAGAAGCGCTCAATGAATGCATCAAAAGTAAAATTCGGCATCAATTACATTGATACCAAATCTCCGCTACACGATCTAAATGGCATCACCAAGTTTGCGTTGTTTTTAGCTTGGGTAACCGTTGTACTTACAACGTTCGATCTCAGACTCATCGTTGTTTTGATCCTGACGGGCTTATATCTATTAAAGCTCACCAATGTGCCAATGCGCGTATATAAGCCTTTGTTAGTGGGTACGGCGAGTGTATTAAGCCTAAATGCTTTGTTCATGTACCTGCTTGCGCCGCAGCAGGGTACTGAACTTATCGGCAGTGAAACGCTATTACTGACGCTTCCTGGCAATTACTCATTGAGCCAAGAGACCCTGTTTTACTTAGTCACGGTAACGCTCAAATACATGAGCATGTTCCCGATAGCGTTGATTTTTGTCTTCACAACGCATCCGACTGAGTTTGCAGCTAGCCTCAACCGTATCGGTGTTCCCTGCAAGATCGCCTACGCGGTGAGCTTAACACTGCGTTACTTGCCAGAAGTTAAAAAAGACTTCATCAATATCATGCATGCTCAACAGGCTCGTGGTGTAGAGCTTTCAAAGAAGGCTCCCCTAATTACTCGAATCAAAAATGTTGCTAAGGTTCTAGGCCCGCTTATTTTCTCTAGCTTGGACCGCGCAGACGAAATTTCAAATGCGATGACGTTACGAGGCTTTGGCAGACACAAAGATCGAACTTGGTATAGCTACGCACCTTTGCAGCGTGTTGACTTCATTTGTCTCGCTGTCATTACATTAGTAGTGGTAGTCGCTATCACAAAGCGAGTGCTCGAAGAGCAACTGTTTTGGTACCCTTTCTAGGCTCGTACAACAATATAAAATATTAATGCCTCCCTAAAGGCCGTTTGATAAAGCGGTCTTTTTTAAATAAACAATAAATTAGTCTAAAACATGTATTAATTATATTTTTTTATACGCGATTTTTTGTTTTTTTAAGGTCTATGGTTCGAGATTTTGTTAACATCCATTTTCCGTAATTTCTATACAGAATGTCACACCTAATATAGGTTTGTAATGGCTCGAATAACTCAACTACAGAAAATAGAAAACCAAAAGAAATACAACAATATTGTATTACAGCTGTTTCTATCTGAAGGACACGAAGCGCTCACCTATGCAAGGATTGCTCAAGAAACGGGCGTTAGCCTCACAACTTTACAGGGATATTTCCCTTCAACACGTGCAATAAGAGCTGTTCTACACGAACATGTTTTGTCTATTATGATGGCACCTTTAGATTTCTCTACGAAGTCTGCATTCTATGACTCTTGGAAAGCAGCGTTGAATGACAAGCCATTCAAAAACGCTATCAAGCTTATGTTTTTCCATGCCTCACAGAACCCAGCTTCTGAAGAGCTTAACCTACAGGTTAATGGCGTATTTCGTCACAAAATGATGGAAAGTTTTGGTGAAGATACTCAACAAATCATTGAGATCGTTTTAGGTAGATCCCTTCTACAACTAACGAACCTTAGAGCACCGTAAGAAAGAGTTTTTAAGCAATAAAAATGGGAGACTAGTGCTCCCATTCTTTATTTTAACCGCTGGTTAATTTCACTTATAGGCTAATTGAGCTTGTAGAAAATCGTCGATAACGGTGGTAGGCGTAGCTCGATCGATGTGTCTAAGCCTTCGCTTTCTACGGATTCAATTTCAGCAGTCTGCTTCACTTCAAAACCACTACCAGCGTAATCAGTCGAGTCCGTATTCAACAATAGTGAGTACTTGCCTTGTGCTGGAACACCTAAACGGAAGTGCTCATGAGGAACAGGGGTAAAGTTAGATACCACCAAGACACGCTCACCAGACTCACTAATACGTTCATGAGCTAAGACACTTGCTTCGGCAGAGTCTTGAAGACGCCACTCAAATCCTTTCGGGTCAAAATCAAGGTCGTGCATAGCGGCTTCAGAGCGGTATAAGTTGTTCAAATCTTTGGTCAAGCGCTGAACACCTTGATGGCGATCATAATCTAGCAAAAACCATTGCAGCTGGTCATCATGGTTCCATTCCGCCGTCTGGCCAAATTCAGTTCCCATGAAATTCAATTTCTTACCCGGCTGTGCGTACATGTAGCCCATGTAAGCGCGTAAGTTAGCCGTTTGCTGCCATTCATCACCAGGCATCTTGTTATGGATAGAGCCTTTACCGTAAACCACCTCATCGTGAGACAGAGGCAATACGTAGTTCTCACTATGTGCGTAAACCAATGGGAACGTAATTGTATTGTGGTGGTATTTACGGTTGATTGGATCTTCTTGGATGTAAGACAAACTATCGTGCATCCAACCCATATTCCACTTAAAGCCGAAGCCTAAGCCGCCCATAAAAGTTGGGGCTGAAACACCAGGGAAAGCTGTTGATTCCTCAGCTATCGTCATCGCATTTGGGAAGTGTTTGTAAACTTCTTCGTTCATCCACTTAAGGGTTGCGATGGCGTCATAGTTTTCGTTGCCGCCGTCTGCGTTCGGAATCCATTGATCATGGCTGCGCGAGTAATCGAGGTACAGCATTGAAGCGACGGCATCAACACGAATGCCATCAATGTGGAATTGCTCGAACCAGTAGAGAGCATTAGAAACTAAGAAGCGACGTACATGTTCACGACCTAAATCATAGATGTACGAGTTCCAATCTTGGTGCCAGCCGCGGCGAGGATCCGGGTCATGGAACAACGGCGTACCATCGAAGTTTGCTAAGCCATGATCATCACTTGGGAAGTGAGCTGGAACCCAATCAAGTACCACACCAAGACCTGCTTGGTGACATTGGTCTACGAAGTATTTAAAGTCATCTGGTGAGCCAAAACGGCTCGTTGGTGCAAATAGACCTACTGGCTGATAGCCCCAAGAGCCATAAAATGGGTGCTCTGAAACTGGCATCAATTCAACGTGCGTGTAACCAAGATCCGTTAGGTATGGAATCAGCTCTGCAGCTAGCTCACGGTAATTTAAGAATTCACCGTCAGCGTTCCGCTTCCAAGAACCAGCATGTAATTCATAGAATGAAAGCGCTTCTTTACGCTTTTGCGTGACTGGGCGATTCTGCCATTGAGTATCTTGCCACTCGTAACGAGCGTGATCATAAGTCACAGATGAGAACGATGGGTATTGTTCGGAGTAGAAACCCCATGGGTCAGCTTTGTGTGGTAAGCCTTCGCCATTTGGTCCTTTTAATTCAAATTTGTATTGAGCGCCCTCTTCCAGTTCAGGAATGAATAGGCCCCACATACCGTAGTCCAGACGTTGCATTGGGTGACGACGACCATCCCAAGCGTTGAAGTTTCCCACCAAGCTTGCTGCTGTAGCATGCGGAGCGTACACCAAGAAACGCGTACCTGAAATCGTCTGTCCATCACGCTCTAGCGTAATAAACTGAGCCCCCATGTGATGATACATATCTTTCGGTGTATGAAGATCTTCATAACTTGCGTACAGATCATGGTACTGGTACGGATCATCGATGATCTGCTCGACTCCAGCCCAATCAACTGCAAGCTTATAGTGAGTAAAGCGTAAGTCTCTTTTCTGCTTAAGAATGAAACCACTTTCACCCTCTCGCGCTAACTCTATACGAGGTTCCTTTCCAACAATCAACTCGACTTTATCTGCCCCAGGAATCCATACACGTAATGCTCCTTGATTAGAAGGTAAGTATGGCCCTAAAAATGCAAATGGGTCTGTGAAGCAAGCCTGTGATAGTTGGGCATATATTTGTTTTTGCTTTGAAATAGAACTTAGTTCCAAAACGCTTCTCCCTAACCAAACATCCAAAAAAATATAATACAAAAATGCCCGCTATTAGTGCGGGAAATATAACGACTATTTATTCTACCAGATGAGCATTGATCATTGAGTGACCGAGGTTATAGTTTCGTACGGCGTAAGCAAAAAACCACGTATATTCAAGTCACTCAATATCATTACTTCGCTGCTTTCTCTCGAACATCTGTCAGCTTAGAAGCAATACGATTTACCCCTTCGTGAGCAAAGATTTCGTCCAAGTTCATTGATAATTTACGACGCCAGTTAGGGTACTCATCTACAGTGCCAGGAATGTTGACTGGCTTGTCCATCTCTAACCAGTCTTCTAGTTGAACACTTAGCAATGTTGAACCACCAGCAGCAACGTGCAGTTGAAGTGCTTCAGCAAGGTACGAGTCCATAGGTACTAGGCTTGCATCACGGCCAACACCTTCAGGTAAAAAACCATGCCATGCCACCGAATCTAAGATCCCTTGTTTGCACTCTAGACGGTCATCGAACAGAGTTTCTAGCTGTGCTGCATCTGGGTATAGACCAATATCTTGACCCATCTTCAAGTCATCACAGTGCCAGAAGCCACGTAGTGTTGGCATATCGTGCGTACACAGTGCCGCCATTGATTGTGATGCGTAATGTTTTGGTGAAATGAAACCACCATCTTCTTCTGATGTTTCGAAGAAAAATACTTTGTAAGAGTGCACACCAGCATCTGCTAGGATGTCGACGATCTCATCCGGCACTGTACCTAAATCTTCACCGATAACGCTACATTGATAACGGTGGGATTCAAGCGCCAGAATCGACAGCATATCTTGCACTGGGTAGTAGATGTACGCACCTTTCGTTGCGTTTTCACCTTTTGGAATCCACCACAAACGCAATAAACCTAACACGTGGTCAATACGCAGCGCACCACAGTGTTTCATGTTTGCACGAAGCAACTTAATGTATGCATCGTAGCTTGTCTCTTGAAGCACTTCAGGGTTCAGTGGTGGTAATCCCCAGTTTTGGCCTAAAGGACCAAGAATATCTGGTGGAGCACCAATGCTTGCATCCATCACTAGATTGCCTTGATCAGCCCAAGTCTCGCTGCCTGAATCCGCAACGCCTACCGCAAGATCTCGGTATAAGCCAACGGCCATGCCTTTCTCTTCAGCAAGCGATTGAACATCGTTGATTTGACAATCTGCTAACCATTGCAGGTACATGTAAAGATGTACCTGATCTAAGTTATCTTTGATGTACTTCTGTGTCGCTGGGCTGTCGAATGTACGGTACTTCTCAGGAAATACCGGCCATCCCCACATGCCAGAGTCTTCAGCATGCAATTCCCCATGCAGAGCATCAAACGCCGCCTGATGCATTAAGCTATCGCCGCCCTCTTCCACAAAAGCTAGGAAGGCTTGAGCACGGTCACTGTTCTTGTCTAGATGACGAGTCTTAAATTCTGCGAATAACAGAGGCAAGATGCTCATCTTCAGTTCAGACACCTCGGTGTAATTCACCCAATGCGCTTCACGCACTTTTTGTAGGCATTGTTGGAACTCTGCGCTGCCTACAGTCTGTTGTGCTTCTGCACTTAGTGCGAATTCAGGTACTGAACTCACATCAATGTATAGGATGTTCAACCAGCGACGAGAAGACGGGCTATATGGGCTCGCACCTTCAGGGTTTGCAGGGAACAATGAGTGAATTGGGTTTAGACCAACGAAATCACCACCGCGAGAAGCGATATCCGCAACAAGCTGTTTTAGGTCACCGAAATCACCAATACCCCAGTTGTGCTGAGTTCTGAGTGTGTAAAGTTGAACGCTTGGGCCCCACAGCTTTTTGCCTTGCTCGATTGGTGACTGCTTGAAACACGCTTTTGGCGTAATAATCAGTGTCATCTCATAAGGCTTCTTACGGCGCTTACGGCTTACAATTAACTTGTGGTACCCCCATGCCAAATCACTTGGCAATTCAAACACTAAAGGGCCACCTTCTGCACGCTCATCACGAACGACTTGAGATTGAAGATAGCCTTCGAGTACCTCTCCTTGCTCGGTTTCTAGACGCCAGTTGAACTCGCTCTCGCGAGCACTAACACCTAAATTCAGCGCCACTTCTACTGGCTCACCGTCACGCAATACAAGAACTGGGTCTAGTACATCTTTTTTGTGTTTTCTTTCTGCTGACTTTAATAGTGCATCATCGCTGCTTGTATCGTAGCCCAATGAAGCCAATAGAGACGTAATAGTATCGTCTGATACTTGTGCTTCATCGCCCCACGCACTAACGTAACTATCGGCAATATTTGCCATTTCTGCGATTTGTTTTAATACGTTTTGTTCTTTCATCGCTCTCTCCGAAAACGCCTTAACGCTTTCAATTTTTGTAGGGTTGTTTATTTAATTTGTTACTGATCAATTAGCTTGTGACAATCAGTTTGTAAGCGACCAGTTTATAAACCAAAAAATGCCTCAACCACCTATTTGCCCACAAGCTAATTAAGCCACGGCAGAAACTGCCTTGGCTACTTTAGAAGTATTAACGGTTAACCGCTTCAAGTTTCCAGATGTTGTTCACGTAGTCGCGGATAGAGCGGTCTGATGTGAACTTACCAACCAATGCTGTGTTAAGAATCGCTTTCTTAGCCCAACCTGCTTGGTCTTTATATTGCGTGCTCATGTCTTCGTGCGCTTTCACATAAGATGCGAAGTCAGCAAGACATAGGTAAGGGTCACCACCGTCTAGCAGGCTATCAAACGTTGCACATAGAAGGCCTGGCTGGCCCGGAGTGAACTCATCGCCAGTCAATAAGTCTAGAGATGCTTTCAGTAGTGGATCTGCATTGTAGTAGTCGTATGGGTTGTAACCCTGAGCTTTCAATGCCACAACACCGTCAACGTCTAGGCCGAAGATGTAGATGTTTTCATCACCCACTTCTTCACGAATCTCAACGTTTGCACCATCCATCGTACCGATAGTTAGCGCGCCGTTTAGAGCCATCTTCATGTTGCCCGTACCCGATGCTTCTTTACCAGCCAGTGAGATTTGCTGAGAAACGTCTGCTGCAGGGATGATGATTTCAGCCATGCTTACACGGTAATCAGGGATGAATACCACTTTCAGCTTGTTGCCAATGCGAGGGTCGTTGTTGATCTTCTCTGCAATCTTGTTAACCGCGAAGATGATCTCTTTCGCTAGGTGGTAACCCGGTGCTGCTTTCGCGGCAAAGAAACATACGCGTGGCTCACACTCGAAACCAGGTTCGTTAAGAATACGGTGGTACAGAGATAGAATGTGTAGTAAATCTAGGTGCTGGCGCTTGTATTCGTGCAGACGTTTAATTTGAACGTCAAAGATAGCGTTAGTATCTAGCTCGATACCCATGTTCTCTTGAACCCAATCAGCAAGACGCTGTTTGTTTTCTTTCTTAATCGCCATGAATTCTTTCTGGAATTTCGCGTCTGTTGCAAACTTAGCGATGCCTTCTAGCTGCTCAAGTTTTGCTGGCCATTCAGTACCGATCTTGCCAGTAATTAGCTTAGATAAGCCTGGGTTACAGAACTTCAGCCAACGACGTGGCGTGATGCCGTTCGTTACGTTAGTCAGTTTGCCTGGGAAGATTTCGTTGAACTCTGGGAACAAGTCTTTCTTAACCAATTGTGAATGAAGTGCTGCTACACCGTTTACTTTGTAAGAACCAATTACACATAGATTTGCCATGCGAACCATGCGGTGGAAACCTTCTTGGATGATAGAAAGCTTCGCTTGCTTCTCACCGTCACCAGGCCACATCTTGCGAACTTCTTGCATGAAGCGATGGTTGATTTCAAAGATGATTTCCATGTGACGAGGGAGAAGACGATTGATCAAAGATTCAGACCAAGTCTCTAACGCTTCTGGAAGTAGTGTGTGGTTCGTGTAAGCGAACGTATGAGCACTGATTTCCCATGCTTGATCCCAAGTTAAACCTTTCTCATCAATCAGGATGCGCATCAATTCAGGGATAGCAATCGTTGGGTGCGTATCGTTAAGCTGAATCGTTTCTTGCTTAGGAAGATCTTCTAGAGAGAAACCTGCTGCTTCGTGACGGCGTAAAATGTCGCGAACCGATGCTGCTGAGTGGAAGTACTGCTGCATTAGACGCAGAGTCTTACCTTTCTCGTGGTTGTCGTTAGGGTAAAGAACCTTAGTGATGTTACCTGCATCGATTAGCGAGTGTTGCGCTTCGAAGTAATCACCGTTGTTAAAGCTTGCTAGTGAGAATGGTGCGATTGCCTGACATTCCCAAAGACGCAGCGGGTAAACCGTGTTTGACTCGTAACCTACGATTGGTAGATCCCAAGGCATTGCTTTTACTTCCATACCTGGAACCCAAGTACGTACTTCTTTGCCGTCGATGTATTCAACTTCTACATGACCGTAAAAACCAATGTGTTGGGCTAGTTCTGGACGAGCCACTTCCCAAGGGTAACCTTCAACACCACGCCACGCGTCTGGTGTTTCTTGTTGGCGACCATTTTGGAAAGACTGTTTGAATAGACCGTATTCATAGTGAAGACCGTAGCCTACTGTTGGGTATTCTTGAGCGGCACAAGAATCCATGAAACAAGCAGCTAGTCGACCAAGACCACCATTACCTAGTGATGGGTCGCGTTCTTCTTCTAGAAGGTCAGTTAAGTTTTGACCTAGCTCTTCCATCGCATGAGTAATCTGTTCATATAAACCCATGCTGATTAAATTGTTGCCTGTCAGACGACCAATCAAAAACTCTAATGAAAGGTAGTTAACGCTCTTTGCGTTCTTAATTTTTTCGTCATTTTCAGTTGCTAGCAGGTCAAAGGTTGTTAATTCTGCTAACGCGCGGCCCATTGCTAGGTACCATGCACGGCTATCTGCGTTTTCAATTGTAGTTGCGTAGGTCGCAGACAAATGCTTCTTAACGCTCTCTTGGAACGACACTTTATCGAAAGTTTTTTGCTGAGTTGGTTTCATTTCAGAAATCTCGCTTTTAATAGTTCTAATTCATCTATGACATATCGTGCATGGTCACCATAAACTAAACATCCTCCCGTCCTTACAACTAACTAGGAGTAGATTAGAGGGCGTAGGGGGCGTACCGAGATTTGGTTAGTGATCTGACTCTCATGTTCTGAGTTAGAACAAAATCTTGGAGTGACCAAGATCACAAGCTCCCGTTGGATAACTTAACTTCAATTGATGTAACTTTTATTTACGTCTCTTAAAGTCATTGTTAAATCTGATATTCAGATCACGAAAATTTTTTTAGCCTCTCATCACACAGAAACCGGTGTAAGAGAAGGAGAAGTCACATTCACAAACCGCACCTAAGGTGACTTAAATCACAAATAAAGGGCGTAGAACATCAAAAACATGCAGGAGTGCAAGGTTTCTGTGGAGGATCATAGTCGGTATCGTTTCGCTTCACGTACCATAAACGAAGACTTAAGTAATTAGGCTAATGTCATTGGACAAGCACTCAACAATAGATTGGGATAATCCAGAACATAAGCCACGAAATAGGTGAAAAACTTCGATATGTGGATCCCTTCAAAACTGACCCGTCCCGGCCGCTTACACAATGCGATTCTACGACCTAGGGTTCTCGATCTGCTTCAGAACGCAGATTGTTACAAGCTGGTGCTATTTCGCTCCCCAGCAGGGTATGGCAAAACCACAATGGCCGCGCAATGGCTAGTAGATAAGCCTAATGTGGGTTGGTACAGCATTGATGATAGTGACAACGATCCATTTCGCTTTATTAACTATCTACTGCAATCACTCAATAAAGCGACTCAAAATATCTGTCCTAATGCTCAAAAGCTGGCAGAGAAAAGACAGTTTTCATCCCTGCATTCATTATTAAGTGAAGTTTTCGCAGAAATGTCTGAGTTCCATCATGAATGTTTCCTTGTGTTGGACGACTACCACTTGGTCAACAATGATGACATTCATGAAGCAATGCGCTTTTTCCTCAAACATATGCCCGACAACCTGACACTCGTTGTAACCAGCCGAGGAACACCACCACTCGGTACCGCTAACCTTCGCGTACGTGACTTAATGATAGAGCTAGGTAACGATTCATTGGCTTTTGATACTGAAGAGACCACGCGCTTTTTCAACCAACGCGTAGCCGATGGCATTGATGACATCACAGCAGACAGCATTTGTACTTATGTAGAGGGCTGGCCTTCTGCCTTGCAACTTATTGCGCTGCAAGCCCAACATCAAAAACGTACTCTAGCGCAATCAGCGGAGTCGTTCTCGCACTTTAACCATGCTCATCTTTGGGACTATTTGGTGGAAGAAGTGTTCGACCTGTTAGACAAAGAAACTCGACAATTCTTAATGCAGTGCTCTGTGCTTGATCACTTCAACGACGAGCTAGTATGTGCACTCACTCAACGTGAAGACGCGCTCGGTATGATCGAGTCACTCAATCGATTTGGCCTGTTCATCTATCCTCTTGAAGGTGAGAAAAACTGGTACCGCTTCCATAACCTATTTGGTGAATTTCTCGCGCACGAACGCCAAGCTCGAATTCCGCAACAAGAAGCTGAATTGCATCGAAGTGCGGCTAAAGCTTGGATCAAACAGAAAACGCCTCATCAAGCTCTTCGACATGCACAGCGTGCTGACGATCCACAATTGATTGTTCAGATCTTGAGTGATCACGGATGGCAGATGTTCAACCAAGGTGAGCTCTCTTCATTAGAGATGGCGATCAAGCAACTGACACCTGATCAACTTTACAGTGAACCTAAACTGTCAATGTTGCGCGCATGGCTGGCACAAAGTCAGCATCGATATGATCAAGTAGGAACCTTGCTGGAAGAAGCCGAAGCGCAATATCAAGCTCGAAATATTGAGCTTGATACTCAACAACAAGGGCAGTACAACTCCCTGCGTGCACAAGTAGCCATCAACAGTAATGAACCTGAAAAAGCGCTAGAATTAGCCGAACTTTCATTAAGTCAACTAAATACAACGGTATACCGTAGCCGTATAGTAGCGACCTCTGTTGTTGGTGAAGTGAACCATGTTATGGGCAACCTTAGCCGAGCGCTACCGATGATGCAGCAAACAGAAAAACTCGCACGTCAGTATCAAGTTTACCATCAGGCGCTGTGGGCAATTCTGCAACAGAGTGAAATATTAATTGCTCAAGGTTATGTTCAGGCTGCATTTGAGCTGCAAGACAGTGCATTTAAATTGATTGAAGAACACCAACTGCAATACGTGCCACTGCATGAATTTTTACTGCGAGTTAGAGCTCAGATTTTTTGGTGTTGGAATCGATTAGATGAAGCAGAAGAATGTTGTTATAAGGGCTTAGATATTCTTGGCCATCATGCACCAAGTAAGCACTTACATAGCTACTCAATGCTGGCTCGAATCTCATTGAGTCGGGGAGAAATTGATAAAGCGTCTAAGTTTATTGACCAGATTCAGCACTTGTTGCGCCAATCAACTTACCACGTAGATTGGACAGCGAACGCTTCACTGTCTCTGATCTTGTTCTGGCAAGTAAAAGGCAATAAAGACGCCATCCGTGACTGGTTGAGCGTTGCTGTTCGCCCTGAATCAGCAAGCAACCACTTTTGTCAACTTCAATGGCGAAACATCGTGCGTGCTCATATCATCCTTGAGCAGTATGAAGAAGCGGAACAAGCGCTAACCTTCTTGAAAAGCGAAGCCCAACGTTCACACCTGATTACGGACACCAACAGAAATTTGATCGTCGAAGCCGTGTTACGCACACAGATCAACGATGAAGACAGTGCTCGTGTGCTACTAGAAGAAGCCCTACACATGACCAACCAAACCGGTATGGTCGGTAACTTCTTAGTCGATGGTGGCACTATCGGGCATATCTTGGACAAGCTGAGTAACAAACCTGGCTTGGGTGATTTAGAACGTCACCGAGCCCAACAGATCATGAAAGATATCTCGACGACTCAACGCAGCCGTTCGGTTCACTTTGACGAAGACTTTGTGGAGAATCTGGTTAATCACCCGAATATTCCAGAACTGGTACGCACCAGCCCACTTACACAACGTGAATGGCAGGTACTTGGTCTTATCTACTCGGGGTTCAGTAATGAACAGATCGCTCAAGAACTTGACGTTGCAGGCACGACTATCAAAACTCACATCCGTAACCTTTACCAAAAACTAAACATTGCCAACCGTAAAGAAGCCATTAGCACAGCAGAAAATTTGTTGCAGTTGATGGGATATTAAAACGGATTCGAAATTCGAAAAAAGCATAAGCTGGTCACCCAGGTGGCTGGCTTTTTTTTCGCTTGGAGAATGAGGGATAACCGATAAAAAACTAGAGATAGCCAAACGACAGACAAAAAAATAGCCAACCGCAATAATCGCGATTGGCTCTATATATTTGTGAACAAATCAAAAGTTCACTAACAACGTCAGTTGGCTAGGTGACCCTCGGCTTAAGAAGGGTCAAATTTATTAATGCAGTTAGCGTGCCAACTTTAATTCAGCGTTTTATAAGCTCTAAATCTCATAAAAGCCTCTAATTCAACATACTAGTTGCAAAGTGCATTTGCATAATGCGATAAAAATGCAATATTGATAAGAGATCAGTTTCATCATAGAGCACTAATGATAGATCACTAAGTGCTTGTATTTTAAATATTATGCAGATGTTCACTTCAACTTATTGCGTTGCAATTAAGAAGATAGTTAAAACACCTCGCCAAAGGCATATTCATACTTTTTTTACCTTAAAGTTTGTATACTGCACAAAATCACTCTCAACTCTATGAATCAATGAACTATTTAAGTACTTTTTTTAAAGGCATGGCAATGGGCGCAGCCGACGTTGTCCCTGGCGTTTCAGGCGGAACCATCGCATTCATCACTGGTATTTACGATACGCTGCTAGAAAGCATTCGTAGAATTAACCCTAGCGTACTTGGCTTATGGAAGCGCGAAGGCTTCAAAGCCGCGTTTAACCACATCAATGGTTTCTTCCTGATTTCACTGTTCGCAGGCGTGTTCACGAGTATTGCGACATTCGCAAAGCTGATTTCTTGGTTATTGGTCACGCACCCTGTTCCACTGTGGTCTTTCTTCTTTGGGCTGATCTTGGTGTCGGTATTCCATATTCTTAAGCAAGTAGAAAAGCGCGATATGATTCGATTCGTCTTTCTATTACTTGGTGTAGCCTTCGCTTATAGCATTACGGTTCTTAAACCACTACAAATGGAACCAACCAGCATCAACATCTTGATTGCGGGTGCGATTGCGATCTGTGCGATGATTTTACCGGGTATCTCAGGCAGCTTTATTCTGCTACTGATTGGCATGTATGGCCCGATTCTTGGTGCCGTTAAAGAGTTTCAAATCGATGTGCTTGCCCTATTTTTAGGTGGTTGTGTGATCGGTCTACTGACTTTCTCACACGTGCTCTCTTGGCTATTACGCTCATTCCGCGATTTTACATTGGTATGCTTAACCGGTTTGATGATCGGTACGCTACCTAAGATATGGCCGTGGAAAGAAACCATCAGTTGGCGCATCAACTCGAAAGGTGAGCAAGTTCCTCTGGTTCAAGAGAACCTATCACCGTTCGACTTTGAAGCTGTGACCTCGCAACCTTCTCAGCTCGTGTTGGCAATTGTGATGATGCTTGTAGCTATTGCCTTAGTTCTAGGGCTAGAGAAATTTGCAGAGCGTAACGTTGACTAATCATTCAGCGTACTTCTGGAACATGTTCAGAACGGATAGAACTTAGAAATACTAAGCTCACCTCTCTATTAAGCAGACAAAAGCGAAGCCAATGGCTTCGCTTTTTTAGTTCTACCATACGCACAAAATTGCTTTTTGATACAAGCACGTATTGAGGGGTATGATAACATCGCCGCTCTTATAAAATTAGATGAGAACACGACATGCACCCAGCATTAAAAGTGGCTGCTCTTGGAATCGCTCTCGTGGCAGGCTTTTATGGGCCACCCGTATTTCAAAAACTCAAGTCGGTCATTGAACATTCAACGGCCGAAGTCAACTTAGATGACTACTGTATGCTTTCAACAACATCGTGTGAGCAAGAATCGATTTCAATGTCGCTTGACCGTGAAACCGCACAACCTCTTCTACCCACGAAAATAAAGGTTGTTTGGGAAGGTGCCGCATCTGAGACACTAATGTTGTCACTCACCGGCTTAGAAATGGAAATGGGCTCAGCGCGTTTTCAACTAAAGAGCATTGGCAATAATACTTATGAAGGTGATGTGATTTTACCTGTATGTACTTTAGATAAGATGACATGGATCGGTGAGCTCACTGATGGTGTCGAGACTGTAAACCCTGCAATAAGGATGACAAGATGAGTAGAAATTGGTCGTTAGCATTGGTTGTTGCTTTTGTACTTGGCTTTGGTGTCAAAAGCTATCTTGACGGACAAAATAAATCTCAAGAACAACATGCAGCAAAGCAAAAGTTTTCCGCAACGACTCTTTTCGGTAAAGATAACCAACCAACGGAAATCTTTGACCAAACCGATGACAGAATTCGTATCGTCTACTTTGGTTTCACACGTTGCCCAGATGTCTGCCCTACTTCTCTGGCGATGTTAGCTGGAGCGCTTAACCAAGTGTCAGATGGAGCAAAAGCGAAGATTCGCCCGATGTTTGTCTCTCTTGACCCAGAGCGCGATGCTGCAGAAGCTTCTTATGAGTACGCACAATACTTCCACCCAATGATGGAAGGATTAAGTGGCCCATTAGATGTGACAACGACGCTTGCGCATAACTACGGTGTTATTTTCAGAAAGACCAAACTTGAAGGGTCAGAGTTGGAATACACCCTAGACCACAGCTCATATTTTTATTTTTTAAAGCCCGACGGTACTTTGATTACCAAAGTACCGCACACGTTGACGCCAGCGCCAATTGTTGAGGCCATCAACACGTTAACACGCTAGCGTATCAAGTCATCAACGACTAGGAACGACGTGTAAAAAATAGAGAACTTAACTAATAAAGTTCGAACAAAAAGTCAGGTCCCAGACCAAAAACATAAAAATTAAGGACAACAACATGAAGTTAAAAGCACTTGCTCTAGCAGGCTTATTGCTCACCCCTTTTGCTCAGGCTAGTAGCGATATTATGGTTCATGATGCGTACGCTCGTGCAACCCCGCCTTCAGCAGTGAACAGCGCGGTGTTCACGACTCTGATGAACCACAGCGATAAAGAACGCGCTATTGTTTCTGCAACAACACCGGCAGCAGGTAAAGTAGAACTTCATGATGTAATCATGGATGGCGATGTTATGAAAATGCGCCAAGTTCAAGAGATCATCATCCCTGCGAACGGTGAAGCCGTACTTAAACCAGGTAGCCTACACATCATGTTGTTCGACCTAGCAAGCAGCCTAAAAGAAGGTGAGCAAATCGAGATGACACTGACCTTCGCCAACGGTGAAACGCAGACCTTCGATGCGCCGGTTAAGAAAGTAATGAGCGGCATGAAAAAGATGAACCACGATCATCACTAATTGCTCAGCATAGGATGCAGAATATTCGTCGGTTGCGCACTAGGCGTGCGTGAAACATTTTCCGATGTGGAAAGTTTAGCCACGTACTATCGTTTTTCTCATTGTAACCATGAATCAGAACCGGCGTGCGACTACGCAAAGCGATTGAAAGTGGTAAGCAGCCTGGAAGAAGGCTTACAAACTATCAAAAATAATTGAGAAGACAAGCCCTTTGTGTTCATCACATAGGGCTTATTTATTTCAATTTGCTATCTATATTGCTATTGCTGCAAGCGATGATCTTATCAAAAGCTGTTTACATTCTTATACTCACAGAATATTGGGCTTGATAAACATCAGCATGCAGGCTTATAACTCAACATATGTACATTTATTTAACATTTCAACCCAAAAACACCACGTAGCGCAAACAATCACCCTAAAAGTAAACTATTCCTAGACACCCTCTTAGATCTCGCTAATATTAGCGCCCATTCCACTAGTGTATAGTTGGAATTGGTACAACTTTATAAAAAGATACATCACTATAATAATTTAACAATTGCAGGTATTTTATGCAAAATAGCAACATACTCGCCCGCATCGCTCGTGGGAACCTTGTCCTACAGATCCTTGCAGGTATTGTTTTCGGTGTCGTTCTCGCCATGGTTTCTCCTTCAGCAGCTCAAGATGCAGGTCTACTCGGTAGTCTGTTTGTTGGTGCTTTGAAAGCAGTTGCCCCCATTTTAGTTTTCATTCTTGTCGCAGCTTCTATCGCAAACCAAAAGAAAGGTCAGCATACCCATATGCGTCCAATCATTGTTCTATACCTGATTGGTACGTTCTCTGCTGCACTTACAGCTGTAGTGTTGAGCTTCATGTTCCCAACCACTTTGACACTGGTTGCGGGCGCTGAAGGTGCCAACCCTCCTCAAGGTATTGCTGAAGTTCTTCATACGCTTCTATTCAAACTTGTAGATAACCCAGTTAGTGCGCTAATGAACGCGAACTACATCGGTATTCTTGCTTGGGCAATCGGCCTTGGCCTTGCACTGCACCACGCATCTGCAACAACTAAAGCGGTTTTCGAAGATTTAAGCCACAGTGTTTCACACATTGTTCGCTTCATTATTCGTCTTGCACCCTTCGGTATCTTCGGTCTTGTTTCGACTACGTTCGCAACAACGGGCTTCGATGCACTGGCAAGCTACGGTCAACTACTAGCGGTTCTACTAAGCTCAATGCTGATCATCGCACTTGTGGTTAACCCACTGCTTGTATTTGTGAAAACAAAACAGAACCCATACCCACTCGTACTGCAATGTATTCGTGAATCTGGCGTAACAGCATTCTTCACTCGTTCAAGTGCTGCAAACATCCCAGTAAACATGAACCTTTGTAAGAAGCTAAACCTAGACGAAGATACTTACTCTGTATCTATCCCTCTAGGCGCAACAATCAACATGGCGGGTGCTGCAATTACCATCACTGTGTTAACGCTTGCAGCGGTACACACAATGGGTATTGAAATTGATATCTTCACTGCGATTCTACTAAGCCTTGTGGCTGCGGTATCTGCATGTGGCGCTTCTGGTGTTGCTGGCGGTTCACTACTGCTTATCCCACTAGCATGTGGCCTATTCGGTATTTCTAACGATGTAGCGATGCAGGTTGTTGCAGTAGGTTTCATTATCGGTGTGATTCAAGATTCTGCTGAAACGGCGCTTAACAGCTCAACTGACGTAGTGTTCACTGCTGCTGTATGTAAAGCTGAGCAAAACAAAGCTCAATAAGCTCTAAGCTCTAAGCTCTAAGCTCTAAGCTCTAAGCTCTAAGCTCTAAGCTCTAAGCTCTAAAAGCAAATCACACACAAATAAAAAGGGAAGCATCGGCTTCCCTTTTTTGTTGCCTAGTTTTCTTGATTAGGGTGAGAACTACAGTTAACTGATAACCAAAGAAAACTGCTTCACAGAAGCACCGTATAAAGCTACTGAACACGACTATTGATTTCTGTTCCAGTTAGACTCAACAACTGGCTGACTGAAGTCCAGAGGGTCGCTATTCTGATTAGCTTGTTTATCTGTTAATACTTGACCTGTATTCATCTGCTGTTGGCTGTAATCAACGTTAGAAATTGATTCACTAAGCTCTTTAGTCTTTATATGACTACCATCGACACTTAAATCGGTATCTTCTTCATCAAGCACTTCTTTCACTTTCTTTGGGATAGGTATATTACGTTTGTAGAGCTTATTGAGCGCTTTGATGATTGAGTGCTTGGTTATCGCTTCTTGAGTTAACTTAGTCATTATTGGCTTAGTCAGAGCTTGTAAGCCCACCACTGCATCCACACCAAGCTCACCACCCACTTTGTCTCTCAAATGTTTCGCATCGGAATATCCGAAATGAGCCGATAAGAAGAGCCAAATATAAGCAATAGCGTTACCGTTTTCACCATGATCGATCCAAGCCTCACCGGCTCTAAACATCGCTTCGGCACTGTTTTTTTCCGCCGCAGTCTCAAACCAATATATGGCCTCACCATGATTGGATTCAACGCCAATACCATTCAAATAACACGAACCAAGCTTAATCTTACCTTCTAAACTATTCTTGTCCGCCGCTTTGTGATACCACTCGACTGCATTCTCGGCTGAATAGTCCGGATTTTCTTTGTCTAGACACCAGTCCCCCATAAACAGCATTGCTTCGCTATTGCCACCAGCTGCTGACTCTTCGATACAGGTGTAGCCCTTGGGGATGTTTTTATCCGTTCCACGGCCAAAGACGAGCGCTTTACCCATCTCAAATTTCGCAGCCAGATCATTGTCTAATGCAGATATAGCAAGTTGCCAAAAATTGGCTTTTTCTTTTAAAATTAGGTCTTCTTTACGCTTCATACTAAGGCGTACAATACCGTACAT
This sequence comes from Vibrio sp. ECSMB14106, assembly GCF_000972265.1. NCBI lineage: Bacteria > Pseudomonadati > Pseudomonadota > Gammaproteobacteria > Vibrionales > Vibrionaceae > Vibrio > Vibrio sp. ECSMB14106. Next base: position 229,945 of record NZ_LAUM01000004.1, read on the forward strand.
ACCGTTGACATTATCTAAATGCGCCGCTTTATCGTACCAATACAGAGCTTCCTTGATATTGTTACGTTCGGCCTCTTTCGCCAAATACAGAATCGACGGAACATGCCCGGTTTCAGCTTTGAAGTGGCGCTCTTTTTGCTCTTGTATACGCGCTTTTTCAATCGCTTTTCGGTAAGCGACTGCACGCGCTTTACGTTCCTGTTCCAAGCGCTGTTTTCTTAGCGATAGAGAGATCAGCCAAACGGCCACAAGTATTAACGAAAGAGCCGTCGCACCAATTCCGATTCCCATTGTACTCATAAAGTTTTTTAACCTAACTCGGTTGATACAAGACCCAATCCAGAGGAGTACCTAACCATAGTGAATGTTTCTAAATTACAGGGAAAAGCGCAGTAGTTAAAACGTTTCACCCTAAAATGAACTTAGTATCTCAGGAATACATAGCGTTAAACAGATTCCTGATACATCTCAGTATGCACTCCATAAATGGTGTGATCTTACTTCAATATTAGTTTGCTTATGAAGATAACCTTCCAGCAAAGTCACCTTAAAAGCGACCACGATATGGCACCTATCACTGTCATTTCGTATCGTGGTGGCTATATGATTAAGTTAACTGCCCATAAATATATGCCAACTCAGCAACCGTTTTTGCAGAAAATTTCTTCATTAAACTCGCTCGGTGTACTTCTACCGTTCTCATCGCGATACACAACTCGTCAGCGATTTTCTGGTTACGCTTGCCGTCAATGATCTGCTTAAGAATATCGATTTCACGCTCGGTCAACGACGCATAAGCTTGGCGATACACATTCATATGAAGATTCTTTTCAGAAGCCTCTAATCCTTGCTTGATTGCCTCGGACAATTCACCACCTTTCACCGGCTTTTGGAAGAAGTTCACCGCGCCCGATTGCAAGGCTTCCACCGCCATTGGTACATCACCATGACCCGTCAGATAAATCACCGACAATGGACTCTGCGCTTTCACCATCAACTCATGGACTTGCTGCCCTCTCATCTCTGGCATTCTGCTATCCAAAATTACACACCCCGGAGCACTCAAGTCGACAGAATCTAGAAAGTTCGGGCCATCTTCATAAGCTGACACCGTAAAATCATGCTCTTTCAATAAGAACACCAATGAGTCACGCATCGACTCATCGTCATCAACCACATAGACCGGCAACGTTTGATGAAGTTCAGACATAACAAGATTCCTTATGAATCATTTGAAAGAGAAAAAGGTAACGTTACCTCAACGTGACAGCCATGAGGAGCGAGTGACATAATGGCCATTTTGCCACTGTGATCTTCAATCACGTCTTGGCAGATCGAAAGCCCTAATCCCAAGCCATTTTCTTTACTGCTTACAAAGGCTTGGGTAACTTGTTGCTCGGCAAGATCTAACCCCGTTCCGTTATCAATAACCGACAACATCATTTTATCCGGTTGATACTCGGTAATCACTTTAATTGTCGCAAGCTTGCCGTTTTTGTTATTAATATCAGACATCGCGCTGTGTTCGCGTTGCTGCTGTATGTTACACGCATCTGTCGCATTATTGATCAGGTTTACAATTACTTGTTGTATGCCCACAGGATCAATATACAAAGTAATAGGCTGTCCGACCGCGTAGCGTTTAATAGTGATATTGTGCTTCTGTAATCGAAATTGCAGCAACTCAATGGTGTCTGTGAGTAGCTGCTCGATGTCGGTCTGAGACTTCTCAGATGAGCGTTTCTTAATCATGTTTCTTAAGCGTTGAATGATCGCATCAGCACGATCCACTTGAGACTGAATTTTTTCGAACACAGGTTCAATATCGGTCAATGGTTTGTTCTTCGAAACCCGCAGTAAACCACCTTCGCTATAGTTACGAATCGCTGCCAGAGGCTGATTGATTTCGTGTGCCAAACTGCTTCCCAACTCACCGACTACCGCGATCCGTTGCGAATGCTCGAGCTGCTCACTCTTACTTTTTAACTTGTGCAACGTGGCTTCTAACTGTTTTTTACTGCGGCTAAATTTATATTCCAACCAAAAATGGTAAGCATTCAGTAATACGACAAGAATAAAGAACGCCCACGCCCACTGCTGGTTGTACTTAAGCCAGATTAACGCTTCTTTCCACCAAGGCTGTTGCAGTGGATGCATGTCGAGTTGTTGATAGAGCTTGTCTATCGAGAGCAGGCTTGTCGGTGACGTCCAACCTGAAGCATTTGCCGCAATGGCGGGTGCACTGCTCTTTGCCATTGAAAACAGCACCTGACTCATTTGTTTAGCCAGTGCTGAAGAGGCTCTTTCTGTTTTGGCAAACGACCAGTTAGGGTACAACGGCGTAGACACTTGGCATCGGAATCCTTCAGGCGCTTGATTGCCGATAATTCGATATTGGCCAGCGACTAGCAAACCTTCGCTGATCATGCTCTCAACTAAACACACAGGTACCACAGCCGCTTCAATGTGCTCTTCTCGCAGCTGGTATAAGCTGGCATCAATAGGAAAACCTAAGAACTGAGTATTAGAGAAAAAGTGGTTGGGATTGAGCCCCTCTTGCATTATTTGATAACGCATAGTCAGGTAACCACCAAACGCATTTTCTGACACGGCAGCAATTGGCTTTCCGCTCAATTGTTCAAAAGAGATATAAGGTGACATTCTTCTCACCACCAATGCGGAACCGATACTGCGCGTGCTGCTCACACCTTGATCGTCGTAATTGTGACTGGTCATGGTTGCCATCCAAGAGAGCGCATACTGACGCCCTAATCGCACCGCCTGCCCCGGGTTGGTGACAACAAAATCGACGTTGACGTCTTTCACCGCTTCGGCCATCTCTTCCAAGTTAAATGGTTTGAGGACAAAGTGCTTACCTGGGATTCGCTCAGACAACCAATCCATTGTTGGTTGCCAGCGTTGCCGCGCCGAAAGCTTACCTCGAGTTGCTAACACGCCAACTTCGATAATCTGGTCGGGTTCAGCGAGGCTTGGGCTTGGGCTTGGGGCTACTATCGCTTGTTCAGATCGAGCCGCGAAACACGCACCTGAGGTTAGGCTTAACCAACAAAGGCTAACGATTGTCATTAGTTTTCGAACACTCACTAAGATCTATTTCTCCAAACGGACTGTTTATTCAATTTATTCTCGATTCATTTTATGTCAGCAACATGTTGAACGCTCAACTTATGCTTTAGATCGCCTTAAATAAGCCTCTAAAACAAAGCATAACAGCTAGATTGGCAAAACCACATTTGTTCTAGATCAACTTTGATCTGGGTATGTGGAAATCCACAATATCCCATGAAGGGTCAAAAACTGACAATGAGCCCAACAGAACGAATACCCATTTATAGGTACCAATATGGACTCATTGAAAAGACGGTTTCTCAGCCAATTCGGCAAGGTTTCCGCGGGTGCTGCGCTCATTCCCATTACCGGAATTAATACCGCAGTCGCAAGCACAGCCATTCGCAATAACAACCAACCTGACCGCAAAGGCGAAGTAGGTAAACGCTACGCCATGGCGGTTGATTTACGTAAATGCGTTGGCTGTCAGGCGTGCACTGTTGGCTGTAGCGTTGAAAACCAAGCGCCAATTGGCCAGTTCAGAACCACCGTAAAACAGTATGAAGTCTCCCTTGATGATGGTTCGATTACTCAACAAGAGGTGAAGTCATTCATGTTGCCTCGTCTGTGTAACCACTGCGACGATGCTCCGTGCATTAAGGTTTGTCCTGTTCAAGCGACCTTCCAACGCGAAGACGGCATTGTAATGGTCGACAACGAACGTTGCGTAGCTTGTGCTTACTGTGTTCAAGCCTGTCCTTACGACGCTCGCTTCATCAATAACGACACCCTTACCGCAGACAAATGTACCTTCTGTGCACACCGCCTTGAAGATGGCTTACTGCCCGCTTGTGTCGAAACCTGTGTTGGTGGTGCGCGCGTTATTGGTGACCTCAAAGACCCAAACAGCGAGATCAACCGCCTGCTTAATGAAAACCAAGACGACATCAAGGTGCTCAAGCCAGAGCAAAATACCAACCCACATGTTTTCTATATCGGCATGAACGAGCGTTTCGTTAGCCATATCGAAGGTCAGCCTGCGATTTATGATCCAGCCGCCATTGATAACTTGTCCTCTAGCAAACAAGAACTGGCAATCGCGACACAAGGTAAACAAGGAGAGACAGCATGAATATCACTGAGGTGTTAGTTCCCGCTCAAGAAATGGCCTGGCTACCGTGGGCGGTTCAATATTTTTTCTACATTGGTTCGGCTTACGCGGCCGCTATTCTGTTTTTGATTGCACTGATATTCAAAGACTCAACCAGTCACCAATTCCGATCAGCGCTTGTGCTTGTCATGGCGATTGGCGGGATTGTTGGACCACTCGCGCTAACAGGTGACTTACACCAACCGGGACGCGCGTGGCATTTTTATGCTCACATCACACCTTGGTCGTGGATGTGGGTGGGTTCTCTGTTTCTGCCTCTATTTTCAGGCCTTGCTGTTGCTACCGCGTGGGTTTACCTACGAGACGACATCGCACAGCTTAAAGAGAGTGAAAATCCACTGTTAAAACGCTTGTCTTGGCTTACGCTAGGCCAATGGCAGGTTTCAACCAAGCTAATGATTGCACTCGCTGCTGTGACGGCTGTATCCGGCTTAAGCATTGCGCTTTACACCGGTGCCGAGATTGCAATTTTGGCGAGCCGACCACTTTGGCACCAACCTGCATCTCCACTACTTTGGTTCTCCACGGCATTCTTTGCCGCAATAGGTTTAGCCCTATTGATTTGGGCTCTTTTGCCATCAAGTGAGCCAAACCTAAAAACAACCGATCTATCACTGATACAGAAAACCATTACCTTAACAGGTGGCCTTGCCATCATTCTCACATCAATTTGGGCATCTAACCATGGTCACTTCAACCTATATGAGAATGACACGTGGGGCATCAATTTAGGCATCATGACCACGAGCATTTTGCTGTGCATGATTTTAGTTCTGCCACTGCAGCGCCTATCGCGAAGCAAGCTTGGAATCGTCTGTATTGCGCTTGCGACCATCCTTTCAGCATGGGTAGTACGTTGGGTCACCATGATGGAAGTTCAAACCATTCCACGTTTTGATGTGGGTCCATTCCCTTACGAACTGCCAATAGGCAGCTCTGGTTTACTCGGCATTGTTGGTATGTGTGGCCTTTGGTTAGCACTTGCGTTGTTCGCTTCTGAAATCGTATCAACAAAAGCCCTATCGGTTAAATCAGCTCATAAAACATCGTCACCACTTAACCGTTCACATAGCTTGTAGTCTAAGGAATCATTATGGATAACAAACGTCGTCAATTTTTGAAAACAGGCCTTGCTGCCGGTGGTGTTGGAGCTTTTGCTGCAGGCTATGCGACAACCACAAAACACATGGTTCACGGTGCTATCGATGGCACCGCGGGTAAAAAAACCAACCACATCCACCACGGTAATTCATTAGAGACGGAATACAGTGTCGATGAACAAGGTAAGATCTCACCAAATCCAAACCAACGTGTTGCACCCTCTATGTGTTTTGGTTGCTGGACACTGTGTGGCTTGCGTGTACGGATCGATAATCGTAATGACGAGATCTTACGTATCTCGGGCAACCCGTATCATCCGCTATCAAACGACCAACATATCCCCTTCACAACGCCTGTAAAAGACGCCTATATTGGCTTGTCTGGTGAATCGGGTATCAATAACCGCTCGACTGCCTGCGCCCGTGGTAACGGTATGTTAGAGATTCAAAACAGCCCATACCGAATCACTCAACCGCTCAAACGTGTCGGTAAGCGTGGTGAAGGCAAGTGGGAGCCAATCAGTTACGAGCAGCTAATCTCTGAAATCACCGAAGGTGGTGACTTGTTCGGTGAAGGCGAAGTGGAAGGATTGCGTTCGATTCGCGACATCGAAACACCACTTGATCCGAACAACCCAGAATACGGACCAAAAGCCAACCAACTGCTTGTGACCAATGCCGGTAATGAAGGTCGTGACGATATCTTGAAGCGCTTTGCATTCAACAGTTACGGTACTCGCAACTTCGGTCACCACGGCTCTTACTGTGGTTACGCGTTCCGCGCAGGTTCAGGTGCAATCATGAACGATCTAGACAAGTTCTCGCATTTAAAGCCCGACTTCAACAACGCTGAGTTCATTCTGTTCATCGGTATGTCTCCGGCTCAAGCGGGTAACCCGTTTAAGCGTCAAGCACGACAACTTGCTGAAGCTCGCACGAACGGAAAGCTAAGCTACACCATAGTGACACCAAGCCTTCCTGCAGGGTCATCAAGCCTCGCGGCGGGCGATCGCAACAACTGGCTGCCGATCAAGCCGGGCACCGATTCAGCATTAGTTTTGGGCATGATCCAATGGATCATCGAAAACCAGCGCTACAATCACGACTTCTTGTCTCGCCCAAGCGCACAAGCGATGCAGAAAGCTGGCACCACACACTGGTGTAATGCATCTCACCTTGTTATCAGCGACGAAACACACCCACAAAACGGGCGCATGCTTCGCACATCGGATATTGGTTTGCTAGAAACGGGCGAACCACTATCTGACGATGACGGATTCATCACGCTTGATGTGACAACGTCACTATTAACATCACATATTCAAGTAGATGAAGCAGCTCTGTTTGTCGATCAAGACGTAGAGATCGATGGTCAGACCGTTCGTGTTAAGTCTTCTCTACAAAGGTTGAAAGAAGAAGCCTTCAAATATGACCTTGCTTACTACAGCGAGCAGTGTGAAATCCCGCAAGACCAAATTATTGCACTAGCAAAACGCTTCACTAGCTACGGAACGAAAGCCGTTGTCGATACCCACGGTGGCAACATGCACACCAACGGCTTCTACAACTCGTTCTCTATCTTAATGTTGAACGCGCTGATCGGTAACATCAACGCAAAAGGCGGTGCGATGGCGAAAGCGGGCGGCTACCCAACTTCGGTCGCAGGTCCTCGTTACGACTTTACTAAGTTCAAGGGTAAGACTAAGCCTCAAGGCGTGTTCTTATCTCGCAGTAAATTCCCGTATCACAAAACCAGCGAATACAAACGTCGTATTGCAGCCGGTGAATCACCCTACCCGACACGCGCGCCGTGGTACCCAATCTCTGCGCCGCTTTTAACTGAGCACTTATCAGCTGCCATTGATGGCTACCCCTACCGAGCAAAAGCGTGGATCAACCACATGGCGAACCCACTTTATGGGGTTCCGGGTTTAGACAACTTGTTGGGTGAGAAGCTTAAAGATCCAAAACAGCTTGGCTTGATAGTCTCTATCGATGCCTTCATCAATGAGACCACAGCGTTATCGGATTACCTCGTGCCAGACACAGTGACCTACGAAAGCTGGGGCATGGCCACACCGTGGCATGGCGTCGCAACTAAAACGATCACCGCTCGTTGGCCGATTGTTGAACCGAAAACCTCACGCACTCAAGACGGGCGCGCCATCAACCTAGAGAATTTCTTTATTGATGTGGCGAAAACGCTTGGCTTAGGTGGCTTTGGCGACAACGTAATTAAAGATAGCCAAGGTAACTGGCACGGTATTCATAGCGCTGAAGATTTCTACCTGCGCTCAGCGGCTAACTTGGCATTCGTAAAAGGCGGCGTGCCGAATGTCGATGCTGAAGATATCGTTTGGTCTGGTTTAGAACGCCTAGTACCCGTGATGAACAAAACGCTCAAACCAGAAGAGATGCTTAAAGTGGCGTATATCTTTGCGCGTGGCGGTCGTTTTGAAGACGCAACCAATGCGTACACCAGTGAAACCATGAAGTACAAATGGACCAAACCATTGGCTATCTGGAATGAAAAGCTTGGCACCTCTCGCAACACCATTAGTGGCGAACAGTACATGGGTTGTCCGACATGGTACCCACAAAAGCTGGCAGACGGCACACCTTTGGCAGAGCAGTTCCCAGTAAAAGAGTGGCCGTTCACCCTGACTAACTTTAAATCCAACATTCACAGTGCAGTGTCTAACTTGTCACCACGCTTAGAGTCCATCAAAGGCGTGAACCCGGTTTACATTCACCCACAAGACGCCTCTTCAGCAGGCATCAAAACCGGTGACGTATTTGCCATTGAAACACCGAGCTCAACCACACAGGCATTGGCGATGGTTATTGATGGTATCAAGCCGGGCACATTAGGTTTTGAACACGGCTTTGGCCATAAAGAACTCGGTGAGCGTGCACACTGGATTGGTGACACGCAGCAACCAGTAAAAATGAAGTCGAACGATGGCGTTAACATCAATGATATAGGCTTGATTGACCCGACGAGAGAAGGCAAAGGCGTCATGCTCGATTGGGTTGTGGGCGCAGCAGCAAGGCAAGCGCTTCCGGCTAGGATCTACAAAGTGTAAGCCGATCTATACAAGGTCGCATCATTGGGCCACACACGCCTCGACTCATGCGTAATTATGGGTACAACAGAGCAATCCATCGTTTAGGGGTTGCTCTGCTTTTCCCCTCCTTTATATAGAAAGCAGGCAATCTTCACTTCACCACAACTTTTTTAGCCAGCCCCTATCAAGCGGCTATGCTTACACTATCGGTGCCATAAAAGAGCCTTAACAAACATTGACACTGAGGCGAACATGGCAGCTCCCTTGCGTTTCATTAACAGTAATTGGATCAGCCAATCGGACTTCACACCATTACCGCTAGGTTGAGTTATTATCACTAAGTTAAGTGAGGTTATTAATGTGAGACTTACCTCAAGTTATTAATGAATTAATGTGGAAATCCACAATAGCGCCAACAATCAATTATGCCGAAAATGCGTGCATTATAACCAATAGCGACACCTCATGACTAAGCTGAAAATTAGAACTCAAACTTTAACGCTTTGCATCGCAGCTTTAGGAAGCCTTTCTTTAGCTGGTTTTGCACAAGCCGCGCCTAATCCAATGCCAGAAGCCGCAGAAACCTGCAGCGGCTGCCACCAAGCTGATGGAAAAGGCATGCCCAACATCGCCCCTATGCTTGCAGGGCTCAATGCTGATTACCTCGAACATCAACTGATTTTGTTTTCTAGTGGCGAGCGTCAAAGTGCAATCATGAAAGGCATGGCGGATGGTGTATCCGACCCTGCTATTCGTCGTGAAGTTGCAGAGTACTTCGCATCATTACCTTCTTACGAATTCACCGATTTAGAGCAGCGCGGCTCACAGGCTGATATTGATAACCCGTATCGCAAGCTGGTATTCCAAGGCGATTGGGATCGAAACATTCCAGCGTGTGCTACGTGTCACGGGCCAAGTGGTATGGGCGTAGACAAGTTCCCACGTCTAGCGAGCCAGCACGCCGACTACATTCAAACCCAGCTCAACGCTTGGAAAAGCGGCACTCGCAAGGGGGATGATTTGAACATGATGGGCAATATCGCTGGCAAGTTGACCGACGATGAAATCAAAAACCTATCTTACTACTTCGCATCTTTCCGATACTAAAGGGCTCGCATGAAAACATTACTCTTAATTACCGCAACCCTTGCCTCTGGAATCGCTTATGCCGAAGGTGAATTGCCCGATCGTCAAACCGAACTGCCAGCCGTTGAGAAACCTCAAGATAACAAATATCTGGTGCCACGAGATTTAGTCAATATTCCTGCAGGGGAATTTGGTGACAAAGTCAAACTGGGCTATTCGCTGTTTGTCGACTCACAGCAGATGCGTGGTACGTTCGTTGGCAATGAACAAAACTGTGTAAACTGCCACATGCAAGCGGGCATGAAACCAAATGCCGCGCCTCTTTGGGGTGCATACATGGCCTACCCTGCTTACCGTAAGAAAAACGATAAGGTAAATAGCTACGCGGAACGGATCCAAGGTTGTTTCACTTACTCTATGAATGGCTTACCACCAGCAGTTGATTCAAAAGAGATGGTTGCACTTACAGCTTATTCATACTGGTTAACCATGGGAGGAATCTTAGACAAGAATGGCCTACAAGATACGCCCGTTCCTGAGATAAGCGATGCAGACTTACAAGTCGGTGGTAAAACTGAAAGCTTCCCTCTTCCTGAGGAGCTGCTAAGCAAATACCCAATCGATGACCGCAGCAAGCTAGCAGGTCGTGGCTACCCTAAGATCGATAACCCTGAAAAAGAACCATCAATAGCACGTGGTGAAAAGGTTTACCAGGCGAGCTGTCAGACGTGTCACGGTCAAAATGGTGAAGGTATTAAAGGCGCAGACGATCACTCATATCTACCACCACTTTGGGGCGAGAACTCATTCAACTGGGGCGCAGGTATGCATCGCGTAAACACGGCTGCATACTTCATTTACGAAAACATGCCGCTTGGAAAGAGCCAACAGCTTTCGATTCAGGAAGCATGGGATGTGGCTGCTTTCGTCAACAGCCATGAACGTCCACAAGACCCTCGATATAAGGGGGATGTTGCTGGCAATGCTAAGCGTTACCACAATCACCAAGGTTACTATGGTAAAAAAGTCGACGGTCATGTCACAGGTTCAAAAGCCTACCCGAGCGGAAAGGACGTGATTCATTGATAGACATTTGTGAATACAAATAGCCGTTCACGTCAGTCATAGCTATACTTTACATTGTAAATCGGTTCTCGCGGGAATAATAAAAAGGAGCCAGATCGTATGACGAACTGGCTCCTTTTTCACGTTTGATATATTTAAAATACAACTAACCTTGCTGCATTTTCTCCCAAATCGTTGGAGATCCAATATAGTCTTGAACTGTAGTGATGAACTCTTTCACCAGTTTAGTCTGCTTGCGGTGCGGATACACAGCGTAGATAGCCGTATCTATCGTTGAGATTGGGTAATCAGGAAGTAAGGTGACCAAGCCCAGCTCTTTCATTGAGGCGTACAGATTAGATTGGTCAACAAAGCCATACCCTAAGCCATCTTTAACGCAAGACACCATAGTGCGGACATCGCTCACCTTATAATTGCCACGAATCGTTAGACTTTGGAAAGTGTTACCATGCGGCTCTTCGCTGATACTTAGATGATCGACCGTCATATCGCCATTGGTATAAATAACAGCAGGTAACGCGAGCAAGTCTTGTGGCGTCTTAGGCTCACCATGTTTTTTCACAAAGTCGTTTGACGCAACCAGCATGAAGTTACTATCGGCAATCTTCTTTGCGATCAAATTTGATTCAACAAGCTTGCTAAAGCGAAATGCGATATCAAACTGACCAGCAATAATGTTGGCTATCTTGTCGTCTAGCGACAGCACAATCTGAACATCAGGATACCTTCTCATAAACTGAGTGATGATAGGTTGCAGGTATTGCTGACCAAAATAGATCGGCGACGTAATTCGTAGCACACCTTTAGGCTCAGACTGATAGGAATCAGCAATGCCTTGTATCTGATTGATGGTATCTTTTAACACATAGGTTTGCGCGAGAATATCTTCACCCGCCGACGTTAAAGAAAACGAGCGCGTAGAACGATTGAGCAGCTGCACACCTAAGTCTTGCTCAAGCTTTTTAATCTGTTTAGAGAGGGATGAGTTATCCATATCATGTAAGGTTGCCGCTTTGGTGAACGACCCTTGTTGAACCACATCTAAGAACAATAACAACTGATTAGTATTGGGCACTGCGCCTCTCCTGACATACAACTCGACTAACGTTCGTCTTTAGGGGTATCCATGACCACCATGGTCGTTATAGATTGAACCTGAGCACACTCGCCAAGTACATTGGCATGAAACTTTTTATAGGCTGGAAGATCTTTGGTCTCTACCCTGATCAAGTACTCATTCGCACCGGTAATATTGTGGCACTCCACCACCTCTTTTTCCAAACTGACGTGCTGTTCAAATTCTAACTGAGCCGATTTGCTGTGACTAGAAAGCCCAATAGAAACATACGCAATAAAGCCCACCCCCATCAGGCCGTTATCCAAAACCGCGCGGTAACCTTGAATGATACCTTTACGTTCGAGATCTTGTACTCGTCTGAGCGTTGCTGAAGCCGACAAACCAATTCGTTCAGAGAGCTCAATGTTGGAGATTCTGCCGTCCAACTTAAGTTCTTGCAATATCCTTTCGTCAAATCTATCCATAGCTAATTATTATTGTGCATTAAGTGATAATAGAGATAATAAAAGCACATAATTGCCTCACTTTCCACATACTATATTTCTCAACGCGTGAAAGTCATGACCGGTCAGTCACCTTCGTTCATTTTATTGCTGGAGAACCATAATGCCTTTAGAACAACTTAGCGCGCTTGCCTTGTTTGCGTTTGTCTCGACCTTCACACCAGGTCCCAATAACATCATGCTCATGACATCAGGTGCCAATGTTGGCTTTGCACGTACGATTCCGCACATGCTTGGCATTGCTCTGGGGTTTGCAGCGATGTTGTTATTGGTAGGTTTCGGCTTAATGGGTATTTTCAATGCATACCCAGTGACACACCAAATTTTGAAATACCTAAGTCTTGCTTACCTCGTGTACCTTGCGATTAAGATAGCATTGAGTGGCAAAGCTAAAAGTACCGAAGCTTATAAGCCAATGACCTTCATCGGCGCTGCAAGTTTTCAGTGGGTGAATCCAAAAGGTTGGTCAATGGCGTTGACTGCCATTTCCGTTTACAGCAGTGGCAGTTCATGGTGGGAGCTTGCGATCATCGCGGCTATTTTCACTCTCGCTAACTTACCATCAGTGACCTTCTGGACGGCAGCAGGCAAGCAACTGCAACACTGGCTAACAACACCAGTACGCATCAAAAGCTTTAATTACGGTATGGCGGGCTTGCTGTTAGCATCAACGATTCCAATGCTCTAATCGACTCACTATAGCTATTGATGGTTAGCACACAGCTGCTAACCATCATTGTTTTTAAAGAAACCCGGTAATTTCACTAACCCAACGACCAAATATCGCCTGCCCGCTCGGTGTTAACGTCCACACAAACGCCGCTACATTCATTGCTACTGTTAGCCAATAAATCGCTCTGAACGGCTGCTTTTTCGTTTTATGACGCAGTTTATCTTGAGCAATCAAAGCCCCTAGCCAACCACCAGCAAAAGAGAAGGTGTGCAGAGTTTTCTCTGGCACACGCCAATTGCCATTAATTGCCGCTTTCTTGTCCTTTGCATACACAAAAAACGTCACCACTCCGACAGCTAAATACCACACTAATAGTACTTTCGAACTTTTTACAAACAACACAGACACCGCTACCATCACCAGATAAGTGATGGAGATTTGAATAGATGAAGACAACATCGACCCCTTTTTGGCTAACAGCTCACATTCTCTAGCAATTACGCCCTATCAATTGTCATAAGGATGATTAAGACAGACTACTCATTTACTATTCGACTTCGCAATCTCATAGTAAACCCCTATACCGCTTTAATAAAAGTGGCTCAATTATAAAGATACTCAATCAAAATACTCACTTTATCTATACGGATAATTTTCCAACGATATTAAAGATCTTTATTCCTATTAAAAAATAAGCACTTAACATAGTGATAATTACCTCACACAAAGAAGGATGAGTACTCCCCCTTATTGCCTACGCCTAGGTTCTACGCCCTTGATAATATACTTCTTTTTTATGTGTTATCGACCCAATAAAATTTGAAATACCCGACGCAAATTGTGATTTGCTCACTAAGTTTCTTATATTTACCCGTTGAAAATAACTTTATATATAGCGGTCACAAATAGCTGACCATAACAAACACTACGATATCCAACTAATTAAAAGTGACATATGGATATCAAACGTGAACATGAACAATAGAACTATAAATCTCAATAACACGGTCAATATTTTGAATAAAAGACGTTTCAAACGATCTACCTTGGCCAAAGCGATTTTACCTCTCTTCACTGCTACTTTAATCGCGGGATGTGGCAGTGATAATAATAGCGACAACGGTACGGACGCAGCCAGCAGTGGCTTATACAAAGCTGGCGAAAACGAAGTCGTTGTTTACTACAAACGTGATATCGCGGCCGCAAGTGCGTCTCACTCGACCTACGACGGTTGGGGTCTTCATCTTTGGAATGGCGAAGGTTGTACTAGCACAGACTTAATCGGCATGGGGTTAAGCGAAACCGGAACCAACTGGGAAGCACCTTATGAATTTGACGGTATCAGCGATACCTACGGTGCCTACTACATATTGAAAGTTGACCCAGATGCCTCTGACCCACACAAATGCATGAACTTCATCTTGCACAATGGTGATGAAAAAGCATTTGGCAGTGCGAACTCGAAGGTCGAGTTAACTAAGCTTGGCGATTCACAAGGTGTATTCGGTTTCCATGGCAGCAGCGAGTTGTACTACGACCCGATCTCGGAACAACCAGTCAATATTGATGGTCAAAAAGCACACTGGCTAGATGCAACCACGATTGGTTGGGAAGCGGCAAGTAATACTGATTCTGTAAAACTCTTCTATGCGTTAGACAACAGCATCACAATGAACGATGACAAAGAGATTGTCGGCGGAACTGCAATTGAACTAAGCAAAGACGGAGATCTATCTTCTGAATTAAAAGAACGTTTCCGCCACCTTGCAAGTTTACCGGCCCTTGCTATTGACGTTGACGACAATACTTTACGTACCATCTTAAAATCTCAGATAATTCTTGTTGCCTACAACGCTAATGGCGATGTTATCTCTTCAACTGAGGTTCAAAAAGCTGGTGTACTTGATGCGGTATTTGCTAGTGAAGATGCTGGTAATGCGATGAGTGAAGAACTAGGCGCGATTGTTGAAGGCAGTGCAGCGACCTTCAAGCTTTGGGCACCAACCGCGCAAGATGTTGAGCTCGTCCTATACAGCGAAGATCTGCAAAGTTCACAAGTGCTCCAAATGACGGAAAACACTGAGACGGGTATTTGGGCGACTGACGCAGTGTCTAATGCAGTCAACAGTTACTATCGTTACCAAGTGAAGGTGTACCATCCAACCACAGGCAACATCGAGACTCGCCTTGTAACCGACCCATACTCTCTCAGTTTGTCGAAGAACTCTGCATACTCTCAAGTGATTGACCTGAATGATTCAACCTTGAAACCAGTGAACTGGGACCACTACCAACGACCAACCGTAGAGAAAGACGAAGACCACGTACTTTACGAATCACACCTACGTGACTTTAGCTTCAGCGATAAGCTCGGCACAGCTAGCCTAAATGGCAAGTACCTCGCTCTTACAGAAGCCGATCGTGAGTCGGTCAAGCACCTACAAACTCTGAAAGATGCGGGTTTAACCACGCTGCATATCTTACCGGCATTTGATATTGCTACCGTCGATGAAGATGCCGCGAGCCGTGTCGATATTACTGACACCGTTGGTAAGCTATGTGGTGTAAAACCTGCTGCCGCTTTGTGTGGTAACGAAGATGAAAACAAAACCATTAAAGATGTACTCGATGGCTATGACCCTTCAACGGGTGACGCACAAGCATTAATGAATGACCTTCGTATGCTTGATAGCTTCAACTGGGGATACGACCCATTCCATTACACGGTTCCTGAGGGAAGTTACGCGACCAACCCTAACGGTGCACAGCGTATTCTCGAATTCCGTCAAATGGTCAAAGCCACGCACGACATGGATCTTAAGCTGATCATGGACGTGGTATACAACCACACCAATGCGTCTGGTGTGAACGATAAGTCGGTACTGGATAAGATTGTCCCTGGGTACTATCACCGTCTTAACGTCAACACAGGTGGCGTGGAAAACTCGACCTGTTGTGACAACACCGCGACCGAAAACCTAATGATGGGTAAATTGATGGTCGACTCACTCAAGGTATGGGCTGACGATTATAAAGTAGATGGTTTCCGTTTTGACTTAATGGCTCACCAACCAAAAGACGTAATGGTAGAGGCATTGGAAGAAGTGCGTAAGATCGATCCGAATACCTTGTTCTATGGAGAAGGTTGGGACTTTGGTGAAGTAGCAAACAATGCCCGCTTCGACCAAGCAAACCAAATCAACATGGCAGGCACAGAGATCGGCACGTTCTCAGACCGTTTGCGTGACGCCGTACGTGGTGGTAGCCCGTTCGATGGTGGCATCGACTCTGAGGGCAACCACCCACTTCGCTTTAACCAAGGCTTTGGTAACGCAGCTATTGCCAATGAAGAAACCAAAGTTGATCAAGATTCGATCAATGGTCGTTTACATAACCAAGATCTTGTTCGTTTAGGGATGGCAGGTAACCTCGCAGAATACGTGCTGATTGATTACAAAGGCGATACCAAACTGGGTAAAAACGTTGACTATAACGGTGCACCTGCTGGTTACACCAAGGTGCCGTCAGAGAACATCTCTTACGTTTCAAAACACGATAACCAAACGCTTTGGGATAACAACGCCTACAAAATCGCTGCAGGTACGAGCTCTGCAAACCGCGCGCGTATGCAGTCTGTATCGCTCTCCACTGTGATGTTGGGCCAAGGCATACCATTCATCCACATGGGTTCTGAACTACTTCGTTCTAAGTCTATGCAGCGTGACTCTTACGATTCTGGTGACTGGTACAACCGCGTCATGTTCGATGGTACTGACAACAACTGGAACGTCGGCTTGCCACGTGAAGACAAAGATAGTGCTAACTGGGATCTGATCAAAACTATCATTGCTGACAGTACGGCTAAACCAGACGCAGACGACATTGACCTGACTAAACAGCAATTCCTAGAGCTATTAAAAATTCGTAGCTCAAGCGAACTGTTCCGCTTAGACACAGCTGACGAAGTTATGAAGCGTGTCGACTTCCGTAACGTTGGCGAAGATCAAGTCGAAGGCCTGATTGTCATGTCGATCGATGATGGTGTGTCTGCGGGCGACGATCTCGACCCTGCAAATGATGCGATTGTGGCAGTTGTAAACTCAACTAATGAATCTCAATCATTCAAAATCACAGGAGCAACCGGCTTTACACTTCATGACGTTCAACAAAACTCGGCTGACGACACAGTGAAAGGTGCAAGCTTTGCCGCTCAAACCTTCACCGTACCTGCATTAACCACCGCTGTATTTGTGCAAGCTCAAGGTGACGCACAAGGTGTTGGCTTGCCAGTTGATAACTCAGGCAAAGATGTGTCTAGCATTCCACCATACGGTCAAACAACCGTGTATGTTCGTGGTGACATGAATGGATGGGGCACATCTGATGATTGGGCGATGAGCTTTGTGGCTAATGGGGTTTATTCTGTAACGGGTACTTTGGAAGCGGGAGACTATGGTTTCAAGTTTGCGGATGCAGATTGGAAAACACCTAACTTTGGTTGTGATTCTGTTGAACTTTCTGATGGTTCAATCAACCTAGGTACTGACGGTAACTGTCAATTGAGCGTAGCGGAGAGTGGTGATTACACGTTCACCTTGAATGCGACGCACGAGCTAGATGACAATGGAGATAAGGCCGTGGTTTCAGTCATCAAGAATTAAGCCTAAAAGCTTAGAATCTAATAAACAGATAATAAACCAGCGAAAGCTAGCCTTTGGGGAGACGTCAGTCTCCCTTTTTTATCCTCAACAAATACCAATCCAAATGCACCACACAATGGTCTTTGCCTATCATAGATAAATACTCAGAGTTAAGTGATAAACGAGCCTTCTTAGTTCTTAGTTCTTAGTTCTTAGTTCTTAGTTCTTAGTTCTTAGTAGAAAGGATGGCGGCTTCGGAGTGAACTTTTAGTTTAACTGAGGGGACATCATGAATATAATTTAAGATCAATAATTAGAGTAGCTATTAGTCTATAGAGTTCGTATCTAGTTACTCAAGATGAGTGAAAGAGGTGAAAGTAATTTTCGTCACCACCTATTGACTCAGAGCTATGAATAACTGCTAACTTGCACTTATATTGATTATTTATAATTATGCGTAAGCCAGTGGTCACTTTAATTTCAATAATTAGGTGAATATATACTTGTTCATTTATCTCAAACAATAAAAAAGGCTCCCTACTAGGAGCCCTTCTCTTTTATATCAATCAGTATTTACGAACTATTCGACTACTTTTTATTTACGGCTTTGACAAACACTTCTTGTGCACCTTCAATACCAAGTGCTTTTGCTTCATCTAATAAGCTTAGAGCTTTTGGAATATTGTCTGCGTCGACTGCCGTTTGAATCGCGTTGTGGTAGTAAGTTTGCGTTTCTGGTTGAACCGTTTCAACCTTGGCTGCTGCCGCTGGATTAGCATTAGAATCACTGCTAGAACCAATTGAGAAGAAGCTCGCTTTATCGATTGTAACTTCTATCTTACCCACGTTCGCATTTGGAATCGGGATATCTTTCACTTCAGGTAAATAATTACCACGGCCTTCCGCATCTAAGCGAGCCGGATGAATCACATCGGTAAAACCATCCAAATCGTTTTGATCTGTATAGATTACTAAGTAAACCGATTCAGCCGTTGTTGGCGGGTAAAAATCATTTTCAGCAACCAAACGGTTCCCCAAGTGTAATCTTGGTTTTGCGTACTCAAAGCTCTCTTTTCCATAATGCTCTAACTCACGACCGTTCTTGTCATAGATGACAGCATTAGGAACAAATGCGGTGTCACCAATTATACTAGTGATGTTAATAGAGTACTCACCGCGATTTGCAGGCAGTTCAATCGCGACTACAGGGCTGTTTATTCCTTGATAGTTTAATACTTGGCTATCGGGTGTCACATCGAAAATAGCTGAACTTGGCAGCTTCATCGGAGCAAATTGAAGACCAGCAATAGAGTTAACTTGTTCAGCTTGTGCCACTTGCACTTGCTCGACAACTTGCGCAGATTGACAACCGGCCAACGCAACACAGCCACTCAACATTAGAGCTTTAAAATACATAACCCTTCCTTCTTGTTATTTTTTTAAGAAATTTACTCACTTTAATTACCACAAAGAGAACTATTCACCTAGGGAACGATCAACTTAATCGTACATTCCTTAAAAAAATAGCCGACGCGAGCCGGCTATGAATTAGGACAGTTTAGGATTTTTTACACTAAGTGTTTACCACCAAGCTTCAACTTGGATACCAACAACGAAATCGTTGTCTGCACCTTGACCAGTCACAACACCGTTTGCATCTTTAACCTCACCGAATGAATCACCTTCTAGATCCATCAAGTAGCTACCGTATACACGGATTTCAGGACGAGCCCAGAAGCTATCACCCATTGCCCATGCTTGAGCAACAGTAAATTTAGCGCCACCAAAGTCAACGTCATCTACTTCACCAGCGTTATAGCCCGCTTCGAAGATAGTACGCATTGTGTCGTTCCACTTATACATTGGACGAGCCACGATAGAGTATTGGCTTGAATCATGCTTATCAACACCTAAGTCAGAACCTGCTAGGTATGCAAGTTGGTGACCCATTTCCCAAGATTCGCCTAGATTCATTACACCCCAGTTCAGAATACGGTAACCAAAACCATCATCTTGCTCACCAGAGCGATCATAGTACGCACCTGAACCCCAGAAGTTAGCCATTTGAACACCGTAACCAGCAGTACCTAGCTGAACAACAGTTTGGTTAAAGCCATTGCTCATATTTTGATGGATAATACCTGTAGCTAGAAGGCCATCATCGCCATCGTATTTACCATTCTTGTTTTCAGTACCGAAGTTGTAAACAACACCAAGCTCTAAACTAGCATCTTCCCATAGACCGATATTAGCCAAGCGAGCATCAGCCATGTATCCAGCGCCATTCTCATCTTCGCCGTCTTGGATAATCGCTAAAGAAAGTTTTTGGTTACCAACCGAGATATTTTCAATACCGCCACCAGTACCTGATGTATTTAGGAAGTAGAAGTCAGTGATGTGGATATCTTTACGTTGGTAGTATGTTTTACCAGCCCAAAGCGTCG
Organism: Vibrio sp. ECSMB14106; assembly: GCF_000972265.1. Classification (NCBI taxonomy): domain Bacteria; kingdom Pseudomonadati; phylum Pseudomonadota; class Gammaproteobacteria; order Vibrionales; family Vibrionaceae; genus Vibrio; species Vibrio sp. ECSMB14106. Next base: position 249,863 of record NZ_LAUM01000004.1, read on the forward strand.
CTTCTTCATCAAAAGATAGAACGCCTTTTGCTTTAACAGCGAACTGAGCGACGTTAAAGTCGCCGTCTTCCCAACCATTTGCGCCATCAGCACCAGAAGCAATCATCGACTCAACTCGCCAAGTTTGCTCACCAGTTTTTAGTTCTTCAGCTAAGCCAAACTCAGAATAGTTGTCGCTTTCATTACCTAGACGGCCAATACCGTTCTTCATGAATGCAACATCACCACCATCATTACCACTAATACCTGTACCAGCACGCATGTAACCATTAAAATCCACAGCGAACGCAGAGCCAGCAGCTAATGTAGTTGCCACTGCAGCAGCAATTAAACTTACTTTTTTCATTCTTAACTCCATTAAGGACGATTTATTTTAGGTTTTTATATTTTTGCTCTCTTGCGGCAACCAAAGGCAGTAATGGCGGACGTAAGATAGAGAGGTTTAGGGTTTCCCCTGATTCGTTTCAACGGAGTTTATATTAAGAGGGGATGACAAGTTTTACTTCCTCCGCCCTGAACTAAATTAAGGGGGATGAGAAGGGAGTAGAAATTATACAGAATGGTGTTTACAGGAGTTAGATCACTTAATTTAGGAGGAGTAGACAGCACACAGATCTAATTATTCATATTAAATGAGATCTAGTTCAAATATATAATTTGAACTTCATCGATTAATTATTTTTTTAACAATAATTATTATTATGTGAAGTTGCTTGACCTTATTGTGACAAAGCTTTTTACTTATAGTTCACTGATGTCGATAAACGAACAAGAAATCAAGCAATGACTAGAACGCTCGCTCGCCCTTATCCACTAGGCGCAACGCTAGGTAACACTGGCTGCAACTTCTCAATTTATTCTCCTGACTGTAAATCACTTTCCCTCGCACTCTTTGACGAGAACGATGAGTTCACCACTTATAAGTTGGAAAATGAATACGCTGATATTCGATATGTGTTTATCGACGGAATAAAAGCAGGACAAAAATACGGCTTCATTGCTGAAACTGAAAATGGTCCAATCTTACTTTCAGATCCTTACGCTAAAGCAATCAGCGAACCGCTCGATTACGCCACACCGTATACCAATGAAAAAAGCTTTTCGATGGCGAAATGTGTTGTTATTGATGACACTTTCGACTGGCAAGATGTAGACAAGCCGCGTATTAGTCGAGAAGAGACCGTTCTTTTCGAAACCCATGTAAAAGGCCTATCTAAGCTTCACCCTGAAGTCGCGACACATACTAAAGGCCGTTACTTAGGGTTAGTTAGCCCTGAAATGCTCGCGTTCTACAAACAGCAAAATATCAACTCGCTACAACTTTTACCTATTGCGGCGTGTATGCATGAACCACACCTATTAGATATGGATAAGGTGAACTATTGGGGTTACAACCCTTATTTGTTTATGGTGCCAGACCCTCGCTACGCAGAAAAAGACGCAGTCTCTGAACTTAAGACTACGATTCGTGAGCTGCACCGAAATGGCATCGAAGTTATTCTAGACGTTGTATACAACCACACGGCTGAAGGCGGTGAAGGCGGTGCCACCTTCAACTTAAAAGCGCTAGATAGCCGCTACTACATCAAACATGGCTGCCATTATGCGAACTTCACTGGTTGTGGCAATACGGTTGACCTCACTCACCAACCAGCCTTGAACTTAGTGATGGATACGCTTCGTTACTGGGTTAATGAATTCCAAGTCGACGGCTTCCGTTTTGATTTGGCAGCAACACTAGGACGCGAAGGTGACAACTACAACCCAGAGGCTGCTTTCTTCAAAGCTGTCGCTCAAGATCCGTTACTCAAAGAAACCAAATTAATCGCAGAACCGTGGGATATCGGCCCCAATGGCTACCAAGTTGGTAATTTTCCGATGGGTTGGAATGAGTGCAACGACAAGCTCAGAGACATCACACGCAGCTTCTGGCGGGGTGACCAAGGTTACTTAAAAGAGTTTGCAACGCGCTTGATGGGGTCGCGTGACATCTACAGTGCAGCGCATTGGCCACACAGATTAACGGTCAACTACATCACTTACCATGATGGCTTCACCATGCAAGATCTTGTCTCTTACAAGCATAAGCACAATGAAGAAAATGGTGAGAATAACCGTGATGGACACGGTGACAATCGCTCTGAAAACTATGGTGTAGAGGGTGAAACCGAAAACCTCTTAGTCATTGCGACGCGTGAAAAGCAGAAACGAAACTTCATGGCGAGCTTGCTGTTTGCCTTTGGGATTCCCCATATTTTAACAGCGGACGTGTTATCTCATACTCAAAAGGGTAACAACAACGCCTACTGTCAAGACGGTGTGACAAGTTGGCTAAATTGGGAAGACTCGGAGCGCAAGACATACTTCAAGACTTGGCTATCGGAAATGATCTCCGCTCGTCAACAATACATGGTGCCATTTATTAAGGCATTCAGTGGCGAGAAACGTAACTCTAACCGTATCTTCTGGAGCCGTGTTGATGGCACTTTAATGGGACATGATGATTGGAACCGTTTAAGCTCAGTGGCATTGCATCTAGGTATTGGTAAAGATGGAGACGAATTGATTTATCTAATCAACCAAACCAATGCTCCAGCTCGTTTTTCATTACCTAACGACCGTAAACAAAGCTGGGCCACTATCTGTGATACCAACTTACGAAACGTCAAACTCGGTCATGCAGAAGGTGAAATGCTACTCTCTCCAACTTCAATGGCTATTTTGCACTATTCGCCAAACAAGACGAATCCAGCTTAGTAAAATATCGAAAACCTAAAAAGCCAGTCATATTGATCACTGGCTTTTTAGGTTGAATATCACAAAACCCTTTTATTTATATGGAATCATTTGCATTGATGTGATTTTGAAAACTGTTTAGTATGGCCGTACTATAAAAATGAATCTATAACGTCTTTGGATATCATGGCTTTACCTAAAACACTTATTCGGCTTTTCAAACCATACATACTCTTGTTAACTGGAGGCATGTTTTACCTTGCAGTCATTCAATTGGAAAAAGTTGAGAAAACTGCAGCTAATCAATCATCATCAAATATTCGAATTGCCAACTCCATCATTCGCTCCAACATCGAAGCGATGTTTGGCAAGCTCTACCTCCTAGAAGCCAGCTTAACCTTACCTAAAGTTACTAGCACTGATGACAAACAATTTCGAGAACTCAGTGACAATATTCTAAAAAGCACGCCAAATTTCTCCGATATCATTCGATATCGACCTCAATCTCAGCGTTATATTTCCACTCGAGGCCTTCCTCTTTCGAATGAACGAATCGCAGCGATACAGTGGCGTTCAATAGACAGTGTCGTTGAGGAGCTTTACCTCTCTTCGGTTTATCAAAAGGCTGATGGTCGTTGGGTTTTCGCTGTCAAACACACAGTGGAAAGATTGAATGAAGAAATATGGATTGAGTTTGACCTATTGCACACCACACAAGAGTTGAGTGATCTTAAAACACTAAACAACGGCTATGTATTCATTGTCGATCGAGCAACTGAAAGGTTGGTATTCCATCCCGATCCTAAACGCATTGGTTCCAAGTCTATCAGCTACCATGCGGGAATAAGCCACCAGCTTTCACAAGGCGAAACCAACGGTCAGAGTGAATACTACTATCAAGACAGCTTCAAGATATCGGAATTTGATGCGAACAACCGCTTAAATTGGGTGTTCATTGCTAGCACTGATCGCCGCGATATTCTCACCAGCTCTCATCAGTTTACGCTGACAGGCATCGTACTTGGCTCACTGCTTCTATTATGGATTGGAGCCCACTATCTCACTTATCAACTAAACATTTCACTTTCACGACTCAACAAGGTTGATGAGCTAGCTAGCTTCAAGCGTGAAACAAAATCCATATTTGATAGCTTTACGCACCACAAAGGCATCCAATTCTGTCTGTATCAGCCTGAGAATCACTCATTCAGTACCATCGACTATCACGGAAACAAATCAACAGTACATTGTGATAATGCCCTCCCCGAACATTTTGCACCAGACACCATAGCTTACAGGTCTGGAAAATACGCAGACCCATTGGCGTGTAAACTAAAAATACACCAACGCCATTACTGCATTCCTCTGTACTCTCGTAAACAATTGATCGCGGTGATCTACGTAAACGTTAGCTTACCAATCAGCCAGTGCATTCTGAGAATGATCAGAGATTACGCAGAGGTCTCGTTATCTAACTTGCTACTTCAGCATCAACTGAACAGCAAAGACTTGATGACACAGCTAGACAACAGAAGCAGTTTCAACATTGCGATCGAGAGCTATGCAAGCGAGCCCGGTACTTATGTTGCTCTGCTTGATATCGACAACTTTGACCACGTAAACCGAGCTTACGGTGAAGCAGTTGGCGACAAGATGATCAAGCTGACGGCAGAAGCAATACACTCTTATTTTCCTATGCCAAAAGGGCTTTGTCTTGCTCGTATAGGAGGGAAAGAATTCGCCATATTGTTCCAAGCTAATGACGCCAAGGACGCGAAACTCCAGTTAGAACAATGTCGAATTGGCGTCGCAGAGAAAGCCATTGTGACACCAGACATCACATTATCACTAGGAGTCAGTATCGGATTTTCACAGATAGAAGGAGAACGAGATTCTGCTTTGGCACTTGCGGAACAAGCGAAACTAATTGCGAAACAACTTGGTAAGAATCGAGTGGAAGGCCATATCAAGGCTGTCGCCAAAGCCTCATAGGTATATCGTATCGAACCGATTCATACGATACTGACAACACTAAAGCACCTAGGGTTCATACCCTAGGTGCTTTTGTTTTTGTATAAAGTCATTACAATGCGCTTTCGATACAACAACGCCTATCACTTTCTAACGACACGAACTTATGAAGCTCAGCAACCGACTACAAACTCTCCGCTCTCTTGTCAGTAATGACTACCAACACATTTGGGATTGTTGCTGTGATCATGGCTTCTTGGGTGTTCAATTGTTGTCGGATAACAAAGCCCCTCAGATTCACTTTGTCGATATTGTCCCGTCTCTAATGAGTGAGCTGGAAGGTACACTTACGCGTTACTTTCCTCAAGATAACAACGTTGAGCAACATAAGCAAAGTCAATGGAAAGTCTATTGTTTAGATGTCGCAGCTATTCCACTGGATAGTCACACTGGCAGACACTTGGTCATCATAGCGGGTGTAGGTGGCGATCTGACTCAAAAACTAGTCGATGATATTCACCGTCAACACCCAGACAAAGCGATCGATTTCTTGCTGTGCCCTGTGCATCAACAATTTGAGCTAAGAAGCCATTTAAAAACACTCAAGTTCAGTTTGATTGACGAAGTATTAATTGAAGAGAACCGCCGTTACTACGAGATTTTATTGGTCAGCAATAACCAAGGTGAAGCTGAAAAGAACCGAGCAGTGAGCGAAATATCAAACGTGGGTGACAAGATCTGGACACCCAGTTGTGAAACTCAGGTGAAAGTATCTCAGCAATATAAAGCCAAAACATTGCAGCACTACCTACGCATCCATCAAGGCCAAGAGAAGCAAGGTAAGCCTAGCCAAGTGAAGCACATCATCGATGCTTACCATGCGATTTAACTGTAGTAAGCACTAACTTTATCGCTTACCTCTGATAGAGCCTGATCAATAAAAAAGCCGATAGTTCAATGAACGATCGGCTTTTTTGATGCTATCGATTTGGTTTGAGCTTACTGCTCTTGTTGCTTATAAACCGCATCAGGTCCATCCACCGTTTCAACCTCACGGGGCATATCACCCTCATAAATTGTATCAAGATAGGCGTCTTTCTCTTTCCACGCGTTGTTCAACCAACTGTGAAAGCGACGTTTAAACGCTTTATCTTCAAAGTAATTACCGTTTACGTTCTCATCCATTGGGTGCAGTTTAATACGCACTACCACCTTGGTCATTTTGCCTTTCAGCATATCTTCAAACGGAGAGATTTGGTTTTCTGGGTAAGCCAACGTGACATCCACGATACCATCTAAGATTGGGCCCATTGCCGAAAGAGCAAACGCCACACCACCGGTTTTCGGTTTGAGTAGGTGTCGGTACGGTGTTTTCGCTGTCGCCAATTTATCTTGGTTAGCACGCGTTCCTTCCACAAAGTTAACCAATGTTGTAGGCGCTAGCTTGAACTTAGTACATGCCTTGTTAATCGCATCGAAATCATCATTACGACGCTCAGGGTTACGCAGCAAAAACTCGCGTGAGTGACGTCGCATGAATGGCATATCCAAGCCCCAGCAGGCCAAACCGACAAATGGCACGTACAGAAGTTCATGCTTAAGGAAAAACTTCGCCATCGGCATTTTGTCTTTCAAGATAGAAGACAAAATTACAATGTCCGCCCAGCTAAGATGATTCGACATCATCAAGTACCACTGCTTGGTCGAAATATCTTCCCCACCTTCCACTTGCCACTCGATGTCATTATTCACGTTCAGCATCCAAAGGTTGAGCGAAGCCCAGCACCAAAATGTAAAATTCGCTAAACGAGTACATGACTTTTGAACAAAAGAGATTGGAAGAATCAGTTTAATGAGGCCAAAGAAACTCACAGTAAACGCAGTCATTGCGGTATTAATGGTCACGAACAATACGTTCAAGACCATACGAAGATTATCAAGCATAAAACACAGCTATATTGAGATCGAAAGCCGCCATTATACGCATCTGCAAATTATTCTCTGTAGTTATTAATGCAAACTTCAGGGGTCAAACCACTCCACAAGCTTGGTAAGAGATCACTTTAAATCCGCGTTAACAACCTATCAAAAGACCATTTCGAGTCATATAGACTAACCCAATCATCAGTCTTTGTGACATGAATAAAACTAACATCAATCACAAATCTACAATTGATAAGCATTCTCACTATGGCATGACACATGCAACGCCAAAAAGTAAGATAGTTGAGTATCCTTAATGAGGTAGCTTATCTAAATAAAGGTGATGATATGACAGATATTCCCCATGGTTTGGTAACTGGTAAAGTCTTACACAAGACAGAATGGACAGATCAACTGTTCTCACTCCAAGTCAGTGCTCCCGTCTCACCCTATCAGGCGGGCCAATTCACAAAGCTTGGCTTACTTAACAGTGAAGGTGAGTTCGTCAGACGTGCGTACTCAATGGTGAATGCGCCAGAGCATGAGCAAGGGTACCAACATCTTGAGTTTTTAATTATTAAGGATCAGAGCGGTCAGCTCTCTCCTCAGCTTCACGAATTGAAGGTCGGCGATGACATCTTTGTCGGCAAAGACCCAAGCGGTTTTATGACATTAGATGAGATCCCAGAGATCGCCGACGATCTATGGATGCTTTCAACCGGAACTGCAGTGGGCCCATTTATTTCAATGCTTGAAAGCATGCAAATACAGCAACAGCATGGATCTAATTCAAAAAAAGCTACCTCGTTCAAAAACCTGATACTGGTTCACGCGGTAAGAACAAAACAAGACCTAACTTACCAAGATCGTATCGCTCAACTCGTTAATCACTTTCAGGGGAAACTAAAATATGTGCCAATTATTTCTAGAGAATCCGTCACCGGGACTTTGCGCGGACGAATACCAAGCTTGTTACTTAGAGGCGACCTTGAGCAAACCGCGTCTGTCGCTTTCAATCAAACCCACAGCTTCTTCTACCTTTGCGGCAATCCGCAAATGGTTCGCGACACAAGTGAAGCGTTAATCAGCTTAGGGTTCGATAAGCACTTACGCAGAAAGCCCGGCCAATTCAGTAGTGAGAACTACTGGTAAACATTGGGCCTCCACCAGTTACATAAAAGCACAAAAACATAAAAGCGCAGAAGCACAAGCTTCAAAGGACAGTTAGAACTAGAGAAGAGGTTCAACCCGCGAAAGTAAGATTCATTCATATTGATGAACTTATGAGCAAGCGACTTCGTAATGTGATTTTCGATGTTCAGAAGTGATGATAAAAGCCAAATAACCATAGTAGTTACAATAACTAATGTTGATAGACAAGGTTATAAAACTCTAGCACACTGAACAGAGTTGTTAGCTTTAACCCCACATCAAATCAAAATAGTTGGGGTATTCATTTTTTAGGTAAGAGAGGAAGCCATGATTAACATTGCTTTTTTTAGCTCAAAGTCATACGACGAAAAATCATTCAATCTTGCGAAAGGTGAACTCAACGCTGAGTTTCATTTCCATGATTTTCGCCTCACATCAACCACAGCGAAAATGGCGCACGACAACGAGGTCGTTTGTGCATTTGTAAACGACGACCTATCGCGAGACGTGTTAAAGGTTCTTGCACAAGGCGGGACTAGGCTGATTGCGATGCGCTGTGCGGGCTTTGATAAAGTCGACCTAGACGCGGCCAAAGAGTTTGGTCTACAAGTGGTTCGCGTTCCTGCTTATTCACCAGAATCGGTAGCAGAACACACGGTTGGCATGATGATGTGCTTGAACCGTAAACTACACAAGGCATACCAACGTACTCGTGATGCGAACTTCTCTCTTGAGGGTTTGGTTGGCTTCAACTTCCACGGTAAAACGGTCGGAGTAATTGGTTCGGGTAAGATTGGCCTGGCGACCATGCGAATTCTGAAAGGTTTAGGCATGAACATTCTATGCTACGACCCATATCCAAACCCGTTAGCTGTTGAGTTAGGCGCTAAATACGTTGAACTCGACGAGCTTTACCAAGAGTCTGATGTGATTTCTCTACACTGCCCTATGAGCAAAGAGAATTACCATCTATTAGACGCGACTGCATTTGAGAAGATGAAAGATGGCGTGATGATCGTCAACACCAGTCGTGGTGAGTTACTTGATTCAACAGCTGCAATTGAAGCGCTCAAACAGAGCAAGATTGGTGCGCTTGGCCTAGATGTGTACGACAACGAGAAAGAGCTGTTCTTCCAAGACAAGTCTAACGATGTGATTGTCGATGACGTGTTCCGTCGCCTGTCTGCTTGTCATAACGTGCTGTTCACCGGTCACCAAGCCTTCTTGACTAAAGATGCTCTGTTCAACATTGCTAATACAACGCTAACCAGCGTCGATGCTTTCTTTGCAGGCAACACCAGTGGCAACGAACTGGTTTAATAACAGACCGAGTTAAAACAGACTCGTTTCTAAAATATGAAGCCACGCTAATTCTTGATGAACAGCGTGGCTTTTTGGTTGATACCATTATCAGGAACAGAACTAGACACAAAAGTGACAATCCTCGGTATCCAAACCATAAATGCCTTTGCGAATCGCCAGATGCTCTGCGCCAGCCTTTATACCCATCTCATAACCTGCATTCAAAATGGTTTGATCCATCGTTAAACGCTTAACTGCGAACGCTTCAGGCGGCGCAATCACCTTAATGATCGCATCCTTTGGTGGATGACGAATAAAGTCGAGGGACTGATTATAATTATCGGCACGAACCGCCATCGACTCAGCGATGTTCGGGTATTTCTTCAGCATCTTTTTCAGCATCCACTGGTATTTCTGCGGCTTCATTCTGTAGCTTAATGGGTGAGACAGAATCACGGTAATATCACGAGCACCACGACGATAGGCTTCACGAACTGGAATCGAATCGGCGACCCCACCATCGGTATAGCAACCACCTGAGAAACAAGGTGTTTCACGGTAAGCAATTGGTAATGCGGTTGTCGCTTCAACCACATTTGAGAGGTTTTCTGGCTTAATGTGGTAGTAATCTGCACTGCCCGTATCAACATTAGTCACAGCGGCAATCAATGGGATACTTGAAAACATCTCACCACAATCAAGTGGATAGCGTTGGTTTGATTCATTCCATAGCCACTTCACGTCCACCAGGTTGCCACCTTTGGCAAAGCGAGCGGGGTTGAAGAAGGTTTTGTCGGTCGCCATCGTGGTGATCACGTTATAGCTGCGTTTTGGTGCTTGAGATAAGTAACCAACCAGATTGGACACACCCGCAGATACGCCAATGGCAAAATCATAAGGACGGAAATCGTCTTCCATAAAGGCGTCCAACACTCCGGCAGCGAAGATGCCTCTCATAGCCCCACCTTCAACGATTAATGCGCTTTTACTCATCTCAAACTCTACTATTTTATAAACTGATAACGCTAGGATAATCCTGTCCATCTTATAAAGATAATGGGATAAATTTATCAATTCGATAGGTACAAACTATCAATATAAATAGTTCGATTTTTCAACATTCTAGGGGGTTTGATGAACAGCGAGATCAAAAAAGGCCATTGAGTGAGCCACTCAACAGCCTTTCATTTAACTAATCAAACTTATTGATTATGACTTAAATTCACTGACATCTATTTCAAGCAATTTACCAATCCCCTCACCGTATGCAGGGTCGGCTTTGTAACAGTGTCTTAGGTGGCGTAGTTGAATCTCTTTCGGCACACCGCCTAGGTTACGAGCTGTATTATCAAACAGAATCGCTTGTTTTTCTGGGGTCATTAGACGGAACAAGTCACCCGGTTGCGAGAAGTAATCTTCATCTTCGCGGTGATCCCAGTGCGCTGCTGCTCCATCAAGGTTCAGAGCTGGCTCAGCGAAATCAGGTTGCTCTGCCCATTGGCCTTCGTTATTTGGCTCATAACCTAGTGTGCTACCAAAGTTACCATCAACACGCATTGCACCATCACGGTGGTAGCTGTGTACTGGGCAGCGAGGTGCGTTCACTGGAATATGCTGATGGTTAACACCCAAACGATAACGCTGCGCATCACCGTAAGCGAACAAACGACCTTGTAGCATCTTGTCTGGTGAGAAGCTAATCCCCGGAACCACGTTTGCAGGGTTGAATGCAGACTGTTCTACTTCAGCGAAGAAGTTTTGCGGGTTACGGTTCAATTCAAACTCACCCACTTCAATTAATGGGTAATCTGCGTGTGGCCAGATTTTAGTAAGGTCGAACGGGTTGTAAGGCACTTTCGCCGCATCCGCTTCTGGCATCACTTGTACTTTCAGTGTCCATTTAGGGAAGTCTTGATTATCGATGCTGTCTAGCAAATCACGTTGGTGGCTTTCGCGATCGTCACCGATCACTTGTGCCGCTTCTGCATCAGACAGGTTTTTAATACCTTGCTGAGATTTGAAGTGGAATTTCACCCAAAAACGCTCGTTGTCTGCGTTAATAAAGCTGAACGTGTGGCTACCAAAACCATGCATATTACGGTAAGTAGCAGGAATACCACGGTCACTCATTACGATGGTGATTTGGTGTAGAGCTTCCGGCAGAGAGGTCCAGAAATCCCAGTTGTTCTTCGCGCTGCGCATGTTGGTGCGCGGGTCACGTTTAACCGCGTGGTTTAAGTCTGGGAACTTAAGAGGATCACGAAGAAAGAATACTGGCGTGTTGTTACCCACCATATCCCAGTTGCCTTCTTCAGTATAAAACTTCAATGCAAAGCCGCGGATATCACGCTCAGCATCAGCGGCACCACGCTCACCCGCAACTGTTGTAAAACGTGCAAACAGGTCGGTCTGTTTACCTATTTCAGAAAACAGTTTTGCCTTGGTGTATTTGGTAATGTCGTGCGTAACAGTAAATGTACCGTAAGCACCTGAGCCTTTCGCATGCATACGACGCTCAGGAATCACTTCACGATCAAAGTGAGCCAATTTCTCCAAAAACCAAACATCTTGAAGAAGTTGTGGACCACGTTTACCCGCAGTTTGAACATGCTGGTTATGAGCAACGGGGCAGCCTGCCGCTGTAGTTAGTTTTTTACTCATGATCTATTCCTTAGAGTTAAAGATGCAATCGTCTTACCACATCTTAGATTTGAGTGGGTTTCCCAATTAAAAACCACTAAATTACTATCAAAAAAGAATAAACCTGAGTTGGAATAAAATATAATCGTTTATATATATCGCTACTATTTATAAAACCTATCGAACTAAAATATTAAGTAAGAGCTTGTTTAACATACATTTATTCAACAATCTCCTGGCCTAATTTTAATGTTGCAGCAATATTTCTCGCGGTTCGTGTTAGGTTAATATCCGCTTCTTGCAATACCTGATTGAGAAGTTGAGGGGAACGTACTGTGCCGAACAGGCTGCTCATTTCACCGTAAAGTGCTTCAACTTCGGAGCCTAAAGAACCTGCAATTCCGATCGTTGGAATACCTTGTAAGCTCGCACGTTTAGCAATGCCATAAGGTGTTTTTCCTTGCAGGGTTTGGTTGTCCATTTGCCCTTCACCTGTAATCACAAGGTCTGCGCCCTTCAATACTTCGTCGGCTTGTAAAACATCGAGTACCATCTCGATACCGGGCTTCATCTGCATATCAAATAACAAACCAAGCCCCATAGGCGCACCACCAGCTGCACCATAACCTGTACGCTTGTTAACGGGTTCATCGCCACCAACACAACCTTGCGATTCAGCAATTTGTGCAAAATTCGCTATCGCTGTATCAAGCAGTAAGACTTGGTCAGGCGTCGCTCCTTTTTGTGGGCCGAAGATATAGCTAGCACCATTCTCACCACACAGTGGATTATCAACATCGCATGCCACAATCAACTCGACATCAGCGCAGCGCGAATCTAGGCCTGTAAGATCTATTGATGCTAGCTTTGAGAGTGCAACACCACCTCGGTTAAGTTCATGTCCTTTACCATCTAACAAACGACCACCTAGAGCTTGAACAATACCCGCACCACCATCATTAGTCGCACTGCCACCCAATCCAAGAATAATCATTTGAGCGTCCTGCTCTATCGCTTCTAAAATCAATTGCCCAGTGCCGAATGAAGAGGCTAGTAAAGGATCACGCTGATCTGGAGTCAGTAAATCCAAGCCAGATGCGGCAGCAATTTCAATGAGTGCGGTTTTGTTGGGGTTGCTATCTGAAGCTTCAAGCATCGCCCATTCGGCATTAATCTGCTCACCCAATGGCCCCTCCACTTGATGCGTTCGTTTTTGCCCAGCCAAACCTTGCAGCAATACATCTACCGTACCTTCACCACCATCAGCCAAAGGTAAGGTCACATAATCAGCGTCTGGGAAGATTTCACGAAAGCCTTTTTCAATACACGCCGCCACCGATACCGCCGATAAAGATTCTTTAAACGAGTCTGGTGCAATAACAATTTTCATATTGATAAATCCAAAGGAATAGTAATTTTGATGAGTGCCCGATCCAAAAATGCCCCTATTGAAGATCAGCAAGCTAATCACTTAATAGGGGCAGTATATAAAGGTAAGTCGTATTAGTTAGTAACGGCTGTCTTTACTTGTGATTTCTCTTTGCTTTTTAGCCACACGAATACAGCACCTAGAACCGCTATTGGAATCAGTGGGTCGATCAACGTACCGCCTTTACCAAACACTAAGTTTAGAATCATGATGATGCTTGCACCAATCGCCCATGCGATAGTTGAAGACACAGACCAGATCTTAATTTGGTCAGCTAGTTCAGTAATACCTAACGTACGGTTGATGATGTGGAAGTATGAATCGTTCAAATGAGAGAAGCCAACCGGACCTACCGCACATGCAAGTGCTACGAATACTGGGTCTAGACCTAACGTTTCGACTAGAGGCAGTGTCATCGTTGCTGCAACCATCATAGAAGCTGTTGCTGAACCTTGGATTAGACGAAGCATTGAAGCAATTGCTAGTGGTACAAGTAGAGGTGGAATACCGCTGCTTGCGATAGCTTCGGCGACTTGAGGACCAGCACCTGATGCTTTAAGTACTGCACCCATTGCGCCACCACAGCCAGTTACCACAAGAATTAGACCTGTAGTAGACAGAGCATCATCCATAGAGCTAACCATGTCTTTGCGTTCAATATGACGAGTAAGACCGTATAGCGCCATCAGAACACCGATACCAACAGCAACCACTGGGTTACCAATCAACGAAATAACGTTGTGCATTGCAGTGTCACCTTGACCAACAAGCGTGTTGATTAGGATGAAGGCGATTGGCAGCAGAATTGGACCGAATGATAAAAAGTTACTTGGTAGCTCTCTGTCATCTGTTTCTTTTACTTTCTCAAGGTTTGCCCAATCAGCTTGGTTAGTAATCCATGTCTCTCCGTTTGGTACGCGGTAGAACTCGTTACCTACTCGGCGAATATAAATCATAGAAAGAAGCATCATAGGGATAGAAACCATCAAACCCCATAACATGTATTCACCTAGGTCTACACCCAGAATTCCAGCCACAGCAACTGGACCCGGTGTTGGTGGCACAAGTGCGTGAGTGATAAGCAAGCCAAGCGCTAGAGTTACACCAAGGCCAACCGCTGACTTACCCGTATCACGTGAAATTGCGCGAACAAGAGAATGCAAAATGATGTACGCAGAGTCACAGAAAACTGGGATAGCGACAAGCACCCCTGTAAAACCTAGTGCTAAGTCTTCACGACCTTTACCACACAGCTTTACAAACGTTTTTGCCATTCGAACAGCGGCTCCAGAGCGTTCGAAACACGCGCCCATGATAACGCCGAATGCAATAATTAACCCAATACCACCAAGCACGCCACCAAAGCCCGCTTTGATTGCATTAATAAGTTCTGTGGGTACCATCCCAGCAAACAGACCCATGATGATACTTGCGATAATCATCGCAAGCGCCACTGGAATTCTTGTTTTTATAATCATGCCCATCATGGCTAAAATGCCAATCACGATGCCTATCAGTGCTCCATCCATTGTGTATTCCTTTTTATGTCTATTTTTGTTGTGTAGGGGTTGCATACAAGAGACATGGGTGCGCCTCCTGCTGTACTTTCTATACAGCGGCTTATTATTCGGGCTGCTTTATTGTGTTATTACGTACTAAAGAATCAGTGCTAAAAGCTTATGCTTACTAACTGTTGCTATAAATAGGGCTTTAACCATCCCAAACCTTCTTCAGTCGAGGCTCTCGGGTTGTATTCACAGCCAATCCAGCCTTGGTAGCCTGAGTCATCCAAAACATCAAATAGATGTGAATAACTCAACTCACCTTCAGAAGGCTCATGCCTTTCAGGTACCGATGCGATTTGAATATGGCCAGTATAAGCAGCAACGTCACGAATCAATGTACTCAGATCACCATCCATGATCTGCGCGTGGTAAAGGTCTAGCTGCAGCTTTACGTTTGGACGCGCTACCAACTTAATGAGCTCAACAGCATTGCGTTGATGCGCCACAAAATAGTTAGGAACGTCACGGTTGTTAAGAGGTTCAATCATCAATTCGATACCATGCTCGGCAAATTTATCTGCGGCAAATCGAATGTTTGAAATGAAGGTTTCTACATGCTGCTGTCGAGTAAAGTTGTCATTCATCAAACCCGACATTGCATGAACTTTCTTGCAGTTCAGCACTTTAGCGTACATAAGTGCCGTATCAACGCTGGCTTTAAACTCATCTTCACGGCCAGGAATAGCAGCGAAGCCTCGTTCACCTGCGTCCCAATCACCAGGAGGCATATTGAACAACGCCTGTTCAAAACCAAATTTCTGCATTTTGTCTGCAAGCTCTTCGGCCTCAAATGCATAAGGGAATAGGTATTCAACTGCTTTGAAGCCCGCTTGGTGTGCCTTCTCAAAACGATCTATAAATGGTACTTCTGTGAATAACATCGTTAAGTTTGCTGCGAACTTAGCCATTATTTGCCTCTCCCTTTTAAATCCATCACTTCTTCGTCCGTTAGGTAACGGATATCATTCCCTTTCAATAAGAATGCTAATTTGGCGGTCTCTTCTAGCTCTTCAGCGTTATCAACGGCATCAACAAAGTCAGTGCCTGTTACTACTGGGCCGTGATTCGCCAACAAAAATGCTCGATAGTCTCCCGCTCGCTTTGCCAATTCTTCAGCGATTTGTGGGTCACCAGGCCGTAAGTAAGGAATCACTGGTAACTCACCAATTCGCATCACGAAATACGGTGTGAAAGCCTTAATCGCGTTGTTACGATCCAACCCTTCAAGACACGACAGTGCGGTAAGATAGGTAGAGTGCAGATGAACAATCGCATTGCATACAGGATTGTTACGGTAAATAGCTAAGTGGAATTCGGCCTCTTTCGAAGGCTTTTTACCTGAAATATGGTTACCATCGATATCAACAACCGACAACTCCTCAGCCACAAGACGACCAAATGAAGAACCTGTTGGTGTTGCTAGAAAATGCCCATTTGGCAATTTGATAGATAGGTTACCTGCGCCACCTGTCGCGTAACCTCGTTCGAACATTGAACGAGCGAGCGTGACCATTTGTTCACGCAACTGCTGCTCGCTCAAAAGTGGCTGTACATTCATTAAATTATTACCCATCGAATCACCACCTATAGAAAAAATGACTGTGCTTTAGCAAAGAAGTTTTCGTCACCAAAATTGCCTGACTTAAGAGCCAGACAAAGTTCACCTTCAACCGATTTCACCCAAGGTACACCCGGTGTAATTTGAGGACCGATATGGAAACCTTTTACCCCTAAGCTTTGAGTTACGACACCAGAGGTTTCACCACCAGCAACGATGAAGTTTTTCACGCCATGTTGTTTTAGTTTGATAGCGAGTTGACTAAAAAACTGTTCAACGGCGTAGCTTGAAGTGTGTGCGCCGTATTCATCTTGAATTGCTTTAAGTTCGGCAGCATCTGCGGTTGCATAAACCAAAGGAGCAAATTCACCTTGGTTATTGGTCATCACCCAATCGAACACTTCATTGGCGTATTGATCATTGGTTAAGCAAGCCTTCACATCGATAACAAAGTGAGGAGCAAGCTGCTTGTATACCGCAACTTGTTGGTTAGTCATCACTGAACAAGAACCAGAGAACACTACGGTTGGTGCTTTGACTGGGCTACCTGCATGTTTTGCATCACTTTGGTCAGCAAGATGTTCTGTCCAATTTTTAGCGATACCAGCAGCTAAGCCTGAGCCACCTGTGATTAGTTTCAGAGATTTAGCTACTTGACCTAACGTCACCAAGTGCTCGGCATTAAATGCGTCTACCACAGCGTAGCGACTACCTTGAGCTTTGAGTTCGTTAAAACGAGCGGTAACCGCATCAGAGCCCTGTTCAATCGTTTGAAAGTTAACTAAACCGGAAACACCTCCTGATTGTGCGTCCATCATTCGAACCACACTTGAATCCGTCATTGGTGTAACAGGGTGATTACGCATACCTGAATCACTGAGCAACTCACCAAAAACAAACAAGTGACCGTTGTAAACCGTGCGACCATTTACTGGTAATGCAGGGCAAACCATAGTGAAAGATTCTCCAAGTTCAGCCAAAAGTGCATCTGTTACGGGACCGATGTTGCCCTCAGCAGTACTGTCGAACGTTGAGCAGTATTTAAAATAAAACTGTTGGCAACCTTGAGATTGAAGCCATTTAAGCGCAGCAATAGAATCAGTTACCGCTTCGTCAACTGGGCAAGAGCGAGATTTAAGGCTGATCACCACAGCATCTGCTGATGCGTCAAACTCTCCTGTAGGAATGCCATTTAATTGAACAGTGCGCATACCGTTTTCAACCAAGAAACCTGCAATGTCTGTTGCACCAGTGAAGTCGTCTGCAATTACACCTAATAACATGATTACTTCTCCACCTTTGACGTACTTACACCAGGAAGATCAATACCTTGGAAGACTTTAATCACAGCGCTGTCGTCTTCTTGACCAAAGCCTGCATTGCTCGCGCTAACGAACATATTTAGTGCAGCACTTGATAGTGGAAGTGGGAAATTCAGGTCTTGAGCGGTATCTGATACCAAGTTCAAATCCTTCACAAAGATATCAACCATAGATTTTGGAGAGTAATCACCATCGACTACGTGCTTCATGCGGTTCTCGAACATCCAAGAGTTGCCTGCTGCATTCGTCACAACGTCGTACATCAAATCAAGCGGAATGTTGGCGCGTGCGGCGAGTGCCATCGCTTCAGCGCCCGCAGCAATATGAACACCTGCTAGTAACTGGTGGATAATCTTAACGGTCGCACCAAGGCCAATGTCCTCACCGATGTTGTAGACTTTCGCGGCAGTTGCATCAAGTACCGGAGCCAGTGCTTCAAATGTGGTCGCCGCACCTGAAGCCATAATCGTCATTTCGCCTGCTTCTGCTTTTACTGCACCGCCGGACACTGGCGCATCCAGCATCACAAGCTCATATTCAGCAAGCTGAGCTTCGATTTGTTTCGCGTCTTCTGCTGAGATCGTAGCCGAGACCATAACTGGCGTGTTAGGTCTTAGTGCCGCCGCAAGACCAGTCTTAAACAGTACCGTGTTAACTTGAGCAGCATTCACAACTAATACCAAAACAGAATCAAGTTTGTCTGCAAACTCGACAGCATTCGTCGATACCGCTTTTGCACCAAACGAACCCAGCTCTTCTAATGCTTGTGCATTTAGGTCAAAACCATAGACATCAAGGCCAGCACGCACACATGATTTCGCTGCGCCCATTCCCATTGAACCTAAACCGATCACTCCGACAGATTGAACTTCACTCATAATATCAATGCCTTCTTGGTAATTTCGTAAATTTTAAGCTTGTTAATTCTTGTTTATGTTTGTGATTATATGTGAAGAAGATACCAATGACTTAGTGATAAGTCACATTTTTAACAAAATTTAACACAACCACTCAATTTAGACCTTTATAGGCAGCAAAAATTCACGTAAAAGGCGGATATCACACTTTAAAGCCCAAACAGGGAACATAAGTTCACAGATCTTCACAAACAAGGTAAAGGTTGTTAGGATGATGAAAAACAAGAACATAGAAGAAAACCATGATTCCAGCAGAGCGTCAGAGAACCATTTTGTCACTGTTATCACACCAAGAAGTGATTAGTATTTCTGAGTTAGTCGAACAGCTCGACGTGTCACACATGACCATTCGTCGAGACATAGTAAAGCTGGAAGCTTCTGGAAAAGTCGTTTCAGTATCTGGAGGGGTCCAATTAGCTCAAGCCTTGCATCGCGAGCTGTCTCATGATGCTAAAGTAGAACAACAAGCAAACGAAAAGGTCCAAATCGGTAAGCTTGCTGCCCAACTTATCGAAAAAGATGCCACTGTCTATTTAGATGCTGGAACGACCTCATTGGAAATCGCCCATCAGTTAACAACACGTGAAGATCTGTTAATCATCACCAATGACTTCTCAATCGCGGCTTATTTAATGAACCACTCACCATGCGAGATTTATCATACGGGTGGTAAAGTCGATCGAGAGAACCAATCGAGTGTTGGTGGGAAAGTCGCTGAGTTCTTGGCAGGGATGAATATTGATATTGCGTTTATTTCCTCTTCTTCTTGGAGTTTAAAAGGCTTATCGACACCAAACGAAAATAAAGTGTTGGTTAAAAAGGCCATTGTAAAAGCAGCACAAGCCAACTACCTAATATCTGACTCTACTAAGTATGGTCGAATTGCAACCTTTCACGCCTTAGACCTGGATACACTTGATGGTGTCATTACTGACAAAAACTTATCCACTAGTGTTATTGAAGAACTTGAAGAAAAAGGCATTCAAGCTATCTGTTAATGATAAGCAAATTTTCCAAATAGCATTCGTCGAGTCCCGATTATCAGTATTGAGAAAGCATCATCACGAGGGCCACCACTCTGTGAGCCCCCACCAAAACGCTTACAACCTCTTACTCCATTTCCCTTGGTGATCACGGTCACAGTTTTCCTGTGTATCGTAACTGACATGCTTATCGATATTCTTCAGTTGGATCCCAACCTGATTAAACGCCTTTTGGGTTGCCTCAGAAACACTCTGCTTGCCTTCGCCATTCAAAAAGTTAGTTCTATCCTGATTGGTATCGAATACGCAGATGATTTTTAAGCTTTGCGGGAAAGAGGAAAAGTTGACCACGTGCGTTACCCACAAAAAACCGTCATAGCTTTTCAACGTGTCTTCGCAAACGTCCGTTAGTACGTCTCTGATTTGATTCTCTAGTTTCTTATCTGATTTTCGCATGAAGCGAGATTCCTATTTAACACCTTAAAAAGTAAGGTTTTTCGGTCAATATTGTCTTAACCGACATTGGACACTGTGACTATTGCAAATGCAAAGTATTTATCAAATCAGATATATCGAGATTAAGCATTAAGACTTAACGGCGACCACTATGCCAATGCTCCATCAAGCCTTGACCAAAGTTTGTGGGCGTGGTGGTGGAAACAATCATCTCATCACACTGATTGAACACCATAAAATGCTTAAGTTCATTGCATAAAGCGTGAATCAATGACTCATGACTTTTAACTCTGTCTTCAACAACCAAGTTACGGATATGAAATATTCGACTCTTCCTGTCAACCTTACAATCCATTCGTGCCACCAGCCCACTTTGCCACAGAATTGGTAAACTAAAGTAACCAAACTGACGCTTGGCTTCAGGAACATAGCACTCAAGAAGGTAGTTAAAATTGAACAGTGATTGTATTCGCTTGCGTTGAATCAACAGATTATCGAACGGAGAAAGTATCTTTAACTTAGTTCGAGAAAGAGGCTGATTCAGCAGTTCAAACGCATCAGGCAACACATAATATTCAGAACCCTGAATATCCACCTTCACGACTTGTTTATCTTCAAACATCTGTTGGAGTGTTTTCTGAATCAGTGGTTTCGTATTCTTAAGGAGATAGCTCATTTCCGATACGATTCCCACACCATTGGCTTCTAAATAACGCGTGATCAGATGCTCAATGTACTCTTGTTCTGTCGGCTCAGAGGTATCAATTCCGCTTGGTAAAACTCGCTCGGTTAGGTCATACACCTTATGAAAGTTCACTCGGCTCGGCACCATTAAGTTACCTTGCATAAACAAAGTCTCTAGCGCCTGTTTGGCAGGTTTTCCGCCCCATCCACCAGGGTTTGGTCTATCCCCTTCAAAGTCTTTGGCCATTAATGGCCCTTCACTCTCAATACGTTTGAGAACATGCGCCATGAGTGCGTCGTCTTTTTTATACCAATGCTTAAGCTTACCGCTCGCAAACCCATTCTTTCGATGCAGGCTGAAACGGTAATCTCGCATGGGTAAATATGCGGCGGCGTGCGACCAATACTCAAACACCTCTCGACGCTCTAGCAGCTTATCAAGATGGTTCAATTGGTAGTCTTGATTACGATTCCACAACGTATGATGGTGGGCTCGCTGAATCACAGAGATGGTATCGATTTGCACATACCCAAGGTTTTCAATCGCAGACAGGGTATTCGCCAAAGCGCTGCCATTGCGTTGCTTCTTTGGGGGGAGCTTTTGCGAAAGCAATACAATTTTTTGCGCTTGAGCGAGTGACAATGATTCCATGTAATTCAGACTCTAATTGATACCAATGATCCGTTTATGATTCAGCAATAAGCTCTTGAAGAATCTGCTTGTACGTTTCTACCGTCTGCGCGCCCGTTACTGCACTCTTACGGTTGAACACCACAGTAGGAACAGCTGAGATGCCCATGCGTTGCCATTCAAACTCTTGCGCTTCAATTTGCTTCAAGTTGTCGGTGTTCTTTAGGCGCTTCAGTGCCTTCGTTGAGTTTAGCCCAACCGCTTCAAGTTCTTGTGCCATGACTTCAAGGTCAGACAGGTCTTTCTGCTCTGTGAAGTGAGCAGTAAAAAAGCGTAGCTTTAACTCAGTCTGTTTACCGTGCGCTAGTGCAAAATCGAGAAGCACATGTAGATGACGTGAATTGACCATTCTCATGCTGTCATAGAAATTGAAATCGAACCCAACCGCTTTTCCACGAGCCGCAAGCTGTTCACGTGAACGTTGACTCTCTTCTGCGCTAGAACCGTACTTTCTCATGATGTGATCACGCAGGTTTTCACCCTCTTGTGGCATATCAGGGTTGAGCTCAAACGGCTGCCATTCAAGTTCAACCTGTTGTTCTAAGCCAAGTTCTGAAACGGCTTGCTCTAAGTTTTTGTAACCGACCACGCACCACGGGCACATTACGTCAGAAATAATATCAAGTTGAAGTTTGTTGCTCATAATCATTCCAATTATCGTTACTAAGGCGTATCCAATTCAAAGTGGATACCCATCTTTGTCACTAAGACTACAATGATTTGAACAATCGTTCAAATTAAACTCGATGAGCCAGTAACCAACAAAAAAGCCAACTCATATTACCGAGTTGGCTTTGATAACAATCTGATTGAGCTTTACCACGTTACGCTAGCAGCTTCTCTAGTACTTGGAACACACCCGCATCAACGTTACTTGGCGCGCCAAAACGTGCGATCTCTTTTAGCTTAGGATGTGCGTTTTCCATTGCGTAAGAGTGGTAGCTCTCTTTAAGCATTTCCAAGTCATTTAGATAATCACCAAAACTCATGGTCTGCTCGTAAGTGAAGTCGAGTGTGTTTTGTAGGTGTTTAATCGCCGCACCTTTTGATGCCTCTGCGTTCATCACATCCAGCCAAATTTTCGCACTTACCACCACTTGGTAATTGTCACCAAACTTGGCGTTGATGCTTGGATTCACTTTCTCTTGTGAACCATCAAAATGGCAGATAGCTACCTTAATAAAATCATCTTCTACCGCCAGCAAGTCTTCGACTTGCTCACGGCGGTGGTAGTACTTGGAGATCTCAGTTAGAGCACGCTCATCTTTAGTTTCGATGTATGCTGATTTCTTACCGCATAGCACCACATGCGCGCCTTCAATAGCACGAGCTTCTTTGATGATCTCTTTGATGGCATCGGTATCAAGCAAGCAGCTATAAAGCTCTTGGCCTTTGTGCATCACCAATGTGCCGTTTTCAGCAACGAACATCATGCGATCTTTAAGTGGAGCAAAGGTTTCCATCAAGCTGTAGTACTGACGACCCGATGCCGCAGCAAAAATAATGTCTTGGGCTTCTAAGCGCTCATAAAGCTTGAAAAATTCCGGGTCTAACTTCCCGTGTTCATTAAGCAGAGTGCCGTCCATATCAGCAGCGATAAATTTGATGTTCTGTTGTGGCATTTCCGGGCTTACCTATAAGTAATACCAATCGTAGTAAATAACTGTTCATCCTAGCTGGTTAAAATACTCGATAACTGCGTTAGAATTTTTGATTGTAGAATAACTACTTATCAAAAAATTCCGCCTTGTTCTCAAGTCTTTTTCTTGCGCTATTTCTGATCATTTACTTACTGTGATTGGTATGAAAATTAAATAGCAAATTATGATTTTTCGTTATCTTGTGTAACGGTTCTGCGTTCGATTATATCGTTAGATCAGCCAATGCATGCAAAGCTTTTCGATAAGGTTCTCTATTTAAACCTAATTTCCCAAACTCACTCCTCACGATAAGACCTTCAATAAAGGTCATCACCGATTCACTACACAATTCCAGTAACGCATCATCTCCATTTTTATCATGATTAATCACACGAAGAATCGTGTTTTTAAGCCACGCTTTATGTTGCTGGGATAGCATCGCTATATCATCCTCAGACGCTTTAAACTCCGCTAAAGCGTGCATGAACATGCATCCTTTGAAATCAGGTTGCTCAAACCAAGCAAAGTGCCAGTCTAATAACGCGTCAAGTTGACCCTCAGCACCAGCACCAGCACCAGCACCAGCACCAGCACCCGATATAAGAAACGTTTCTAGGCTCAATTCAAACCGCTGATGACGCCTAGTCAATACCGCCTCAATTAGTCTGGTTTTGGACCCAAAGTGGCGGTACATCGATGTCTTAGAAACTCCAGCTTCATCTCGGATCATATCTACACCAACCGCGGTATAGCCAAATTGGTTAAACAAAGACTCAGCTACATCCAAGATCTGCTCTTTCTTACTCATGCCTGCCCCCCATCTCAAATCCGATAAAATTTAGTATTGCTAAATTTTCTGTTGCCAATAGTGTACAGATCTGTATCATTTAACTCAACATGTACAGATCTGTACACTTTATATTCTTAATCTTAAATGAAGGAAATCGTGATGATTAAAAAGCTAACCGGCGGAGGTGAACTTCCTCCACGCGCGACGATCAGTCAGCTGTTAAAAGGCTTTATCGGAGGGACCGCAGGGATATTCGTATTGTGCATGCTCGCAGAGCAATCTGAAGTACCTTGGTTAATGGCTCCGTTTGGAGCAACGTGTGTTCTATTATTCGCAGTTCCAACATCGCCGCTAGCTCAACCCAGAAACATCATCGCTGGTCATTTTATCTCTGCCGTGGTTGGGTTGATCGCACTGTATGGGTTTGGTGATTCTTATTTAGTGATGGCGTTGGCGGTAGGATCCGCAATTATGTTGATGCTGTACTTTCGCGCCGTTCATCCACCAGCGGGAGCCAATCCAATCGTAATTACACTGGCAGGCACAGCATCCGTAGACTGGACTTTCTTATTCACCCCCGTCTTAGTCGGCAGCATTGCACTGGTTTGTATTGGAGCCATGCTCAATAACACGTCGCCACAACAAAAATGGCCATTGTATTGGGTAGGGAAATCAAAAATCGAAAACGGCTAATAGATGGCAGAGCCAAGTAATGAACGTCCATGCAGGCTAATAAATAAATTCGCATTGACCCCTAGCAAAAATAGTCTTACTATTAATCGTCTTTTAACGATTAGTAGTAATGAGTCCACTAAGTATGACTGCAACATGCCAAGCAACAGATAGCTGTTCTCTACCTCTTCCGCCGAGTAATGCTGAAGCAGAAAAAGAGATGGCTGCGTTAGCGAAAGCACTCGCTCACCCGGCAAGAGTTCGTATATTGAGTATTCTTTCAACGCTAGAAAAATCGGGGGGCTGTTTGAACAGTGACTTGGTTAGCGAATTAGGTTTGGCGCAATCGACAGTATCAGAGCACCTAAGAATCTTGAAAACCTCAGGTTTCATCACTGCTGAATCGATACCACCGAAGATGTGTTATCGCATTAACCGAGATAATATTCAGCAATTTGAGACGCTAATCGGCACCATTTTGAAATAGATTTATCGCGCTTAGTTTGTCGAATACGGAATAAACTAAGCGTATTTTTTTGCTTTCCAGCATCGCCTTTCGACGATTGGCGATATCAACCAAAGAGAAAATATCATGAAACCAAAGTTAGGTTTTCTAGATCGCTACTTAACACTGTGGATCTTTATTGCCATGGGCCTTGGTGTATTGCTTGGCATCCTGTTCCCACAGATCGAACAGTGGAATGAATCGATGTCGGTTGGTACCACCAACATTCCGCTTGCGATTGGCCTTATCTTAATGATGTACCCACCTCTGGCTAAGGTTAACTACAACCTATTAGGTACTGTGGTCAAAGATAAGAAAGCCATCAAACTATCTCTGATCATGAACTGGCTTGTTGGCCCGATTCTGATGTTCGTGTTGGCGCTAACATTCTTAGGCGATCACCCAGGTTACATGGTCGGCGTGATTCTGATTGGTCTTGCTCGTTGTGTTGCGATGGTTTTGGTTTGGAACGACATCGGCGGCGGTAACAAAGAGTACGGTGCGGCGTTGGTTGCTCTAAACAGTGCGTTCCAAGTGGTGAGCTACAGCTTTATGGCGTGGTTGTTCATCAGCGTTCTACCACCGATATTCGGTTACGAAGGCATGATGGTTGATATCTCAATGATCGACATTGCACACAGTGTACTTATTTACCTAGGTATCCCATTCTTAGCGGGCTTCCTAAGCCGTAAGATCCTTGTGTCGATGAAAGGCGAGCAGTGGTACAACGATGTGTTTATTCCACGTATCTCTCCAATCACACTGATTGCACTACTGGCGACTATCGTTCTGATGTTCAGCCTAAAAGGCGAGATGATTGTAGAACTGCCAATGGACGTATTGTTGATTGCTGTTCCACTGACTATCTACTTCACAGCGATGTTCTTCATCAGCTTCTTCATTGGTAAGAAGATGGGTATTGAATACGACAAGAACGCATCAATTGCATTCACAGCGACAGGTAACAACTTCGAGCTAGCGATTGCCGTTGCTATCTCAGTATTCGGTATCAACTCAGACCAAGCGTTTGCAGGTGTTATCGGTCCACTGATTGAAGTACCTGTGCTGATTTACCTAGTGAACGTGGCGCTTAAGATGAAAGACAAGTACTACAACGGTCAGACGGTTAAACCTAGCGTCTAGCGTCTACATCTAGAGCTGATAAAAAGCAGCATCACGTCAAACAGAAAGGCTCACACGTTAAACGGTGAGCCTTTTCTTTATTCAGTTTGATCCAATTTAAGTCTCGTCCAGTTTACGTTTCGTCTAATAAGCCTTTCAAAGCTTGTTCAAGCCAAAGTAACGCAGGGCCTTTAGAGCGTGTTTTAGACAGAACAAGATCAACGGGCGGCGACCATGTTTTGTGATCGAATGAGACATTAATCTCCACTAAACGCTGCTTATTCAGCTCCTCTTCGACAAGGTGCTTGGGTAAGTATGCCCAGCCAATATCGCTGCCAAGTACCATCTCTTTGATCACAATAAAGCTGTTTGACCACCATACCTTTCCGGCAATCAGCGGAAACTGATCCATCACCTTGCCTTTGTCTCCCCTCAACATTAACTGACGATGCGGGAGTAAGTCAGTGAGTTTCGCCACACCTGTTTTTGCGAGCGCATGACTTGGATGACACACAGCAATAAACGGTAAGTGACCGATAAAGCATGGCTCAGAACCGACATCAAAAGCCAAGTTGGTAAACATCAATCCAATGTCGGCTCTCTCTTCGATAATTAACGGATTGACCTCTGTTGTGGTACACGCAACCAGTTCAACTTCAGTAGCAGGGAATTGTTGACTGAACTGACTAAGGATCTTAGATAAGTTCGGAACCAGTAATGAATCATCTAATGCAATTTTGATGAGCCCCTCTTCACCGCTACCCATCGCACTAACCGTCACATTCAGATCTTCAACCTGAAGCACGATCGCTTTCACCTGTTTAAATAACTGCTCGCCAGCTTTGGTTAGTGAAGGCTTTCGAGTCGAACGATCAAAAAGCTCAACATTAAAATCGATTTCAAGATTACTGATGCCTTGGCTTACCGCTGACTGCACCTTACCCAAATGACGAGCACTGGCAGAAAATGACCCTAATTCAACGGCATACACAAACATTTTCAGTTGTTCAACGTTGTACATTCGGTTTCTCCCAAAACTTACTATCATAATATGTGATACTAACTATCTTTATATTATCACTTAAGTAGATATTATCTAGCCAAGTCATTAGCCCATCGGCGGCTATTTAATCGTAAAGAGAGTTAGAAAAATGTCACATAAAGAACGCATGTTGCACATGGTGCTATTTGAATTGGTTGCTTTGATTTTGATGGCAGGGCTTGCAACCTATATTACAGGAAACGGCGCAGGTGAAATGGCAGGCTTAGCGCTCGCAATATCATTGATAGCGATGGCGTGGAACTACGTTTACAACTATGGCTACGACAAAATTTACGGAGCAGACCGAAGCAAAAGAACTAAGAAAACACGTATTCTGCACGGATTAGGTTTTGAACTTGGCTTGATGACAGTGACTTTGCCTGTCTTGATGTGGGTTCTACAACTCGACTTCCTAACCGTACTGATCATGGACATCGGCCTAGTTATTTTCTTCGTACTTTACGCGATTGCGTTCAACTGGGTATATGACTCGGTTCGAGATCAATTGGTAGCGAAAGGAAAAGTGGCAGCTCTGGTTTAGAGCGGTAAGTTCGTATCGTATAACAAGAACATACACCCAAATTAAAACTGCCAAACTACAACATAGTTGGCAGTTTATTCATTTATGCATATAAGCTCATTTGTTAACGCCCCTGTTACATAGCAAAAACATCACACAGCCCTCCCTAATTAAGTCTAATAATCCGCCACTCACGAAGTAGCATCACAAATCCAAACATAAACTCCTCGTACCAGTTGCGCATTCATTTACATATAGGTAGTTTGAGCGGCTTCGCAACCTATCAATTAGAACAATGACATTCATGCGAGCATCTTTTTCGAGCAAAAGTGTTCGGATTAACATTTCAAGTGACTTTAATTAACAATTTTATGCTCAAACGCTCACTTTTGATGTTCGTTTATTTTCGAGTTCGCAAATATATGCACAATACACGTGCTAGATAAGCAAAACTAAAAAGGACTCGAACATGACAACAAACAAACACCCTTCTTTATTTGGGCAATGCTTGGCTGAATTTATCGGTACAGGATTACTCATATTCTTCGGCGTTGGCTGTGTGGCTGCACTGGTATTAACTGGTGCGACATTCGGACAATGGGAAATCAGCATCATCTGGGGCTTAGGTGTTGCTATCGCAATCTACTGTACTGCCGGTGTTTCTGGCGCACACATTAACCCTGCAGTCACCATCGCACTGGCAATGTTCCATGGCTTTGATAAAGCGAAAGTTGTGCCTTACATCATTTCTCAGCTACTTGGCGCATTTTGCTCTGCGGCATTAGTTTACAGCCTGTACAGCAACCTATTCACTGACTACGAGATTGCACATAACTTCGTTCGTAGCAGCCAAGACGCACTATCAACCGCTGGTATCTTCTCAACTTACCCACATGCTTCACTTTCTTTCTTTGGCGCTTTTGCTGTGGAATTCGTGATTACAGCTGTGTTGATGTTTGCAATTTTGGCACTAGGTGATGAGAACAATGGCGCATCTCGCGGTGCAATGAACCCACTGCTAATCGGTATTCTTATCGCGGTAATTGGCGGTTCTTTAGGCCCACTGACAGGCTTTGCAATGAACCCTGCTCGTGACTTCGGACCAAAACTCTTTGCTTACTTTGCTGGCTGGGACTTCGCTCTGACTGGTGCTCGTGATATCCCTTACTTCATCGTACCAATTATCGCTCCAATTGCTGGCGCGTGCTTTGGTGGTTGGTTGTACCCAAAAGCTATCGGTGCTTACTTACCAATAGAAGGCCAAGGTTGCACGATTCCAAACCAATGTGAAACAGAAGAAGAAGCTCAAGCTTAATCCCTAAGCGACCGTACATTTACTAAAATATAAATAACAAGACAAAAAAGGATTCTTACCATGACCGAGCAAAAATACATTGTTGCCCTAGACCAAGGCACCACAAGTTCTCGCGCTGTAATCCTCGATCACGATGCAAACATCGTAAGTTCTTCTCAACGAGAATTCACTCAGATCTACCCTAAAGCCGGTTGGGTTGAGCATGATCCAATGGAAATCTGGGCCTCTCAAAGCTCTACATTGGTTGAAGCCCTAGCTAAAGCGGGTATTCGCAGCGATGAATTGGCAGGCATTGGTATCACTAACCAACGTGAAACCACTATTGTTTGGAACAAAGAAACTGGCAAACCAGTTTATAACGCAATTGTATGGCAATGTCGCCGTACTGCAGATATCTGTGAAGACCTTAAAGCACGTGGCCTAGAAGACTACGTACGTGATAATACAGGCTTAGTCCTTGACCCGTATTTCTCAGGTACCAAAGTAAAATGGATTCTAGACAACGTTGAAGGCGCTCGTGAAGACGCTGAAGCAGGCAAGCTATTGTTCGGTACGGTTGATACTT
This sequence comes from Vibrio sp. ECSMB14106, assembly GCF_000972265.1. NCBI lineage: Bacteria > Pseudomonadati > Pseudomonadota > Gammaproteobacteria > Vibrionales > Vibrionaceae > Vibrio > Vibrio sp. ECSMB14106. The sequence continues at coordinate 279,363 of NZ_LAUM01000004.1, forward strand.
GGTTGGTTTGGAAAATGACCCAAGGACGTGTACACGTTACGGATTACACCAACGCGTCACGTACTATGTTGTTCAACATCAATGACCTATGTTGGGATCAGAAGCTACTTGACGAAATGGGTATTCCAACGTCAATGATGCCAGAAGTGAAACGTTCTTCTGAGGTATACGGTCAAACAAACCTTGGTGGTAAAGGTGGTACTCGTATCCCAATCGCGGGTATTGCGGGTGACCAACAAGCTGCACTTTACGGTCAAATGTGTGTAGAAGCAGGTCAAGCTAAGAACACTTACGGTACAGGTTGTTTCCTTTTAATGAACACAGGCCAAGAGAAAGTAACGTCTAAAAACGGCCTACTAACAACGCTAGCATGTGGCCCTAAAGGCGAACCTGCATACGCGCTTGAAGGTGCGGTATTCATGGGAGGGGCATCAATCCAATGGCTACGTGATGAGATGAAGCTACTGGATGGCGCTGAAGACTCTGAATACTTCGCGACGAAAGTAGATACTTCAAACGGCGTTTATGTGGTGCCTGCGTTTACTGGTTTAGGCGCGCCATACTGGGACGCTTATGCTCGTGGTACGATCGTTGGCCTCACTCGTGGCGTTAACTCTAATCATATCATCCGTGCAACACTAGAAGGGATTGCCTACCAAACTCGCGACGTCCTAGACGCGATGCAAGCAGACTCTGGCATCAAGCTAGCAAACCTACGAGTTGATGGTGGAGCAGTAGCGAATAACTTCCTAATGCAATTCCAATCAGACGTACTGGATACTGAAGTTCATCGCCCTGAAGTAACAGAAGTAACAGCGCTTGGTGCGGCTTACCTTGCTGGCCTGGCGGTTGGTTTCTGGGACAATATTGACGAGCTTCAATACAAAGCCGTTCTAAACCGTACATTTATGCCTCACCACGATGAAGAGAAGCGTAACCGCCGCTACAAAGGCTGGAAACGCGCAATCAAGTGTGCTCAAGTTTGGTCTGAGCTTCACACTGAAGATGAAGGCGAAGACTAAGATACAAATAGGCTATATCGGACAGGTACAGTTGTTCGAGTCGCAGTAAACGAAACTAAAAAGAGCACTTTATTGTGCTCTTTTTTGCGTTTCAGCGTTTGTTTTTGTATTTTGAGCTTCGTTTTTGCGGTTTAGACATGATTCCTTACCATCATTACTTCTCTCTACGTATCAATTCGAGCACAATAGCGCGAGGTTATGTTTAGAATTAGGTGCGCTAAAACACAGCAGCGCGCAGGGAGTGGTAAGTAAAGTGAAGCAAATACCAAGACACCAGCAAATAGTCGACCTGGTTAAAACACAAGGATATGTGAGTACCGAAGAGCTAGTAGAGAAGTTCGATGTCAGTCCTCAAACTATAAGACGCGACCTAAACGAACTCGCCGATAACAATAAGATTCGTCGCTATCATGGTGGTGCAACTATTCCTTTAAGCTCAGAAAACACCTCTTACAGCACTCGTAAAGCACTCAACTTCAACGAAAAAGATGTGATAGCGGATCAACTGGTTAAGCATATCCCAGATGGTGCTACCTTGTTTGTTGATATCGGCACCACACCAGAATCGGTAGCCCGAGCTCTCAACAAGAATCATAAGCAACTTAGAGTTGTCACCAACAACATCAATGTTGCGAGCATTCTTCTGTCTAATCCAGAGATCAAAGTTATATTGGCAGGCGGCGAAGTACGGAATCGCGATGGCGGTATCGTGGGTGAAGCCACTCTCGATTTCGTGAAGCAATTCCGTCTCGACTTCGGCATCTTAGGGATCAGTGGCATCGACTTCGATGGTTCACTGCTCGATTTTGATTACCATGAAGTTCGTGTGAAACAAGCGATCATAGACAACAGCCGTAGCATCTTGCTAGCCGTCGACCACAGTAAATTTGGTCGTAATGCGATGGTTAAGCTCGGAAATATATCTCAAGCACACATGGTGTTTACCAATAAACAACCACCAGAAGAGATTACAAACATACTTAAGGACTTCTCCATACCGCTCGAAGTTATCAATACGGCTCAAGTAACGGCTGAAGAATCGTAACGTAAGAAACACGTGAACAAGGGAATCACATAAACGCGCTCTTTGTAAAAAACGCGATTATTGATTAGCATTGAGCGAGTATATCTTGCTGTTTATCTATACCAATTCTATGCTCGAATTAGACTTATTTGAACCTCTGCTTTCATAAGCAGAGGTTTTTTTATGCTCAAATCACATAAAACGCGCATAAACGAAAATAAATAATGACCAAAAACGAAAGTTCATATAGGATTCAATTATGTTCTAAAATGCTCGTTCGCTCAGAAAGAGGTCAAAATCATGAGTGCTCAACAAAATAATTCAAAAAATAGTACACCTTCCACTTTAGACTTGATCGTGATCGGCGGCGGCATCAATGGTGCAGGCATCGCGGCAGATGCAGCAGGTCGTGGTCTTAACGTTGGCTTATACGAAGCAAATGATTTCGCGTCTGCGACATCTTCTGCTAGCTCAAAGCTTATCCACGGTGGCCTACGCTACCTTGAACATTACGAATTTCGTTTGGTATCGGAAGCTCTTGCTGAACGTGAAGTATTACTAAGAAAAGCGCCTCATGTTGCTCAACCCATGCGTTTCCGTTTACCCCATCGACCATTTTTACGCCCAGCTTGGATGATTCGTTGTGGCCTGTTCCTTTACGATAACTTAGGTAAGCGCACCACGCTTCCTGGGAGTAAGACAGTCAACTTAGCGAAATCTGGCCTACTGAAACCAGAAATGAAGACAGGATTCGAATACTCAGATTGTTGGGTTGATGATGCGCGTATGGTATTGCTTAACGTTCTAGCAGCCAAAGAGAATAACGCTGAAGCACGTAACTACTGCCGTGTTGAGAAAGCACACCGTGCAGGTGGGATCTGGCACGTGACGATCCACGATGTAATGACGGATCAACGTTTCGAACGCAAAGCAAAGGCACTCGTCAATGCGGCAGGACCTTGGGTTAAGCAATTCTTCGATGATGGCTTAGAGCAAGCTTCACCCCGTAATATTCGTCTTATTAAAGGCTCGCACATTGTTGTACCGCGTATTCACGACGAACCCCAAGCGTACATTCTGCAAAACAAAGACAATCGCATTGTGTTTATGATCCCTTACCTAGATAAGTTTTCGATCATTGGCACCACCGATCTTGAATACAAAGGCGACCCACGTGAAGTTGCTATCTCTGATGACGAAGTAGATTACTTGGTCGACATCGTTAACCAGCACTTTGTTCATCAACTAACTCGTGAGGATGTAGTTTGGACATACAGCGGCGTTCGACCACTGTGTGATGACGAATCTGATTCTCCACAAGCGATCACTCGCGACTACACACTAGAGTTAGATGCAGAGCTAGACCAAGCACCACTGCTTTCAATTTTTGGCGGTAAGTTAACGACCTACCGTAAGCTCGGTGAAGCGGCACTTAAAAAGCTTGAACCATACCTGAAAAACATGGGGGCTCCGTGGACGGCTAACGATACTCTGCCAGGTGGTAACTTCAGCTGCAGCAGAGAACAACTGGCGAAGATGATCCACACTAAATACCCTTGGGTATCAGAAGCACTTCTGCTGCGTTACGTGACTCAATTTGGTACCTACACGTGGAACCTATTGGAAGGTGCAACGAGCGAAGCTGACCTTGGAATTAACTTTTCAAACGAAGCACATGGCGTTTATCAAGCTGAGATCGATTACTTGATCAACGAAGAGATGGCGATGACAGACGAAGACATCTTATGGCGCAGAACCAAGCTTGGCCTGTACTTAAACGAAGCAGAGCAGCAAGCCGTTTCTGATTACTTGAAAGAAAAACTTCAAAGCAAAGTGGTGAATTTTTCTCAAGTAGGATAATTATTCTTATAGAGTGAATTGTTCCTAAAAGTCACAAAGCTTAGCGCTACCCACGCTAAGCTTTTTTTATTATCTGATTAAAAAAATATTAATAATCGTGTGCAAGTCCTCACATTAGCAGTTAGCAGCATTAGAGCGCTTTATGAACATACCATTGCTCTACATTGAACCAAAATAATTAAACTCCCGAAGGAGTTTAATTATTTAAAACTAGAGCACGTCGACTAACTAAGCAGATAAACGAATATGCAATGAGTCTTTAAGCACAGAGCGCTCATGTTTTAGTAGCTGCATCGAACTGTCATCAATGGGTGAATCTTTCAGCTCTAGTTTACGAATCTCTTTATCAAGGTTGTCGTATGTCTTCATGTCTGTTGCAAAGCCATCGTCTGTTTTAGCGAGCTCAGCAATTTTGTCTTTCATTTCAGGAAATTCGTGAACAAGAGAGTGATTTTCACCTAGCATAGAAACCTCTTCAGTTGAGTAAAGTGATTGGGTATGTCTACTACATATTCACTAATTACCTTAGCAATTGGCAGGAATAACAAATGAGATCCAGTACACAGCATAGAATATCGACGACTAAGATTCACAAACATACAGCGTGTAGCCACAAAATAGGAACCTGTTAGAAGCTTATCACTAGGCTCCTATCGCCAAGCGCACTGCCGCTTCAGCATGGATGGCAGTGGTATCAAACAACGGAACATCGGTGTGTTGTTGCTGAATCAACAAAGCAATTTCAGTGCACCCAAGAATAACCGCCTCAGCACCTTGCTGGCTTAGCTTCTCAATGATTTGATGATAAACAACTCGAGACTCTTCTTTTATTTCGCCTCGGCACAACTCTTGGTAAATGATGTTGTGCACTTGTTTTCGATCACTTTCATCAGGAATCACGACATCGATACCGAATTTATCGGTTAAGCGCCCTTTGTAGAAATCCTGCTCCATCGTGAAAGCCGTACCAAGCAGTCCTACTTTTTGTACACCTTGCTCAATCAACTTCTGCGCGGTGGTATCAGCGATGTGCAAGATAGGAATCGTGATCTTCTCTTCGATCTCAGGAACGACCTTATGCATAGTATTGGTACAAATCAGGATGAAATCCGCCCCGCCTTTTTCAACCGATAAAGCCGCGTCCGACAAGATGTCTGCAGTATCAACCCAACGACCTTGGTGTTGCAGTTTTTCTATCTCATCGAAGTTCAAGCTATACATACAAACCTTTGCAGAATTGAGTCCGCCGAGTGTGGCTTTTACACCTTCGTTAATGGATTTATAATAGCTCATTGTCGACTCCCAACTCATACCGCCAAGTAAACCGATCGTTTTCATGTTTCTATTCCTTTATTTTCCGACTACCCCGATTAAACCGCCATGCGCTAAAAATTTATAGTACGTTCTTGCTTAAAGCGAGACATTAGGCCTCTATTGTTTGCAAAACCGTTCCCCGTAATTCTGAGTTAAAAAACGTCCGTTCCCAAAAAAGGCTCGAATTAAAAATCCGAGCTTTTTTTGTTTTAGTGAAGAGTTAGCTAGGTGTTAATACACCTCACACCAATCGGATTTCATGTCGATCAGTGTCCAATCATCTCTAGAATTCGCTTCATCGAGTGCTTTATCAAGCTTACCGACATGAGATTCGCGATCGTACTTCCACTCGCGCTCGGCGTCAGTATGGTGAACAATCATTGACATTGAATTTGGTTGACTGGTTGCCCATTGCATCATCGCTTGATCACCGTCTGAGTTACCCACCGCCAAAATCGGCTTCTTACCGATAATATGCTGAATATTAGTGACTTTTCCGGCTTTATCATCAATCGTCAAAATGGACGAGTCTTTGGTCACGGTCGGATTACCATCGTTGTAGCTGTAGTTGTATTTAAGCGCGCTGCCGATGATCTGCTCTGGCGGAATGTTATACGCTTGCGGAGCCCACGCTCGCATAAAGTCAACTCCACCTCCCGACACGATGTAAGTCTTAAAATCATGCTCTTGTAAGTAAGTCAGCATCTCTTTCATTGGCTGATAAGTCAGGTCTGTGTAGTCTTTATTGAAACGTCCGTCTTTTGCTACCGTCAACCATTGCTCAACGTCTTGTTGGTATTGCTCAACAGTCATACCAGAATGTGTCGCCATAATGATTTTCAATAACCCTTCTTCGCCACTGCCCAGAACACTTTCAATATCATCTTCAAGTACATACTTAAACGGTGCTTCTGTTTTCCATTCAGGGTGTTCAGGCGCCATCTCTTTTACACGGTCTAGTGCAAAGGCTAGTTGGAAGTAGTAAGGTTTTTCTGACCAAAGCGTACCGTCATTATCGAACACGGCGATACGATCTTCAATTGCCACGAACGTATCGGATTCAGCTTTGGTGGCTTGGGCCACAAAGTCGACGATGGCGGATTTACTGTCACTGTCCTTCCAAGATGACAGCAAGTTAGGATCACAATCTTTAGCAAAAGATGAGAAAGAGAGGCTGGATAAGATCGCGACGGATAAAAGAGTTATTTTCTTCATAGCAACTACCATGTTGTTGAATTAATTGTAGGGTTTAATTCAATTCATCCTAGTTGGTCTACTCTGATTTTCCACTTATGGACACTATAACCAATACTCATGTTGGTATTGGAACAAACGTAAAACGAGGGCTAACCTCACGGCCAACCCTCGTTGTTTAAAAAGCTAAATAGAAAGCTTAAAGGCTAGGTGGAGTACCTTCACCATTGGAAGCAATCGCATCAATTTGCACTAAAGCACCCATAGGAATATCAGACACACCGATCACCATGCGCGCAGGCAACGGACCGTCAAAGTAGTGCGTGCAAACGTCATTAAGCACATCTAGATCTGCCATGTCTCTTAATTGGATATTCAACTTCACGATATCATCCATGACATGACCAACGCTCTCAATCACTTCTTTAATGTTATTCAGGCACTGCATCGCCTGCTCTTTTGCGCCATTCGCAACAATCGATCCAACTCTTGGATCCATCGGTAATTGAGCGGAGATATTGTTGTAGTGTGAAAAGGCGACAGTTTGCGTTGAAAGCGGGCTTATTGGCGCAGCTTTGGTATTGTTCGCATTAATTACAATCCCATGTCGGTCTTCAACCGCTTGCGGCGGAGTCCCATCACCGTGTGACACGGTCGCATCCATCTGTACTAACGCTCCCATTGCAAGGCCTTCAACCACCGTCACCGAGCGCGCAGGCATGTAGCCGACAGCCCTCGCAATCGCGGAGTCCGGGAAGAAGGTGGTATACACTTCATTGACTGCTGCAAGGTCATCAAGGCTTCTGACATGGATATTTACCTTCACAATGTCATCAAGAGGAACATCAACATTTTCCAGTATCGATTTAATGTTTCTGAGGCATTGAATCGCGTGCTCTTTTGCTCCACCAGCAACGATACTGCCCGATTGAGGGTCAATAGGTAGCTGAGCTGAAACGTGATTATAGTGAGAGAAAGCCACCGTCTGAGTCGATAAAGAACTGACTGGTGCGTGTTGGGTGTTTCTTGCAATTTTAACTAACTCACAAGCCGCTTGAGGGTAGGTGCCTTCACCATTAGAGATCACCGCATCCATTTGCAAATAAGCACCTTCGAGCGGTAAATCGGCTACAGCGAGTGTCGTGCACGTTGGTACGTAGTGTTGGAAAAAGGACGCATAGATTTCATTAACCGAGTCGATATCCGCAATGTTCTTCAAATATATATTTACTCTCACAACATCGTGCATGCGGTGTCCAATGCTCTCCACAATCGCTTGAATGTTTAACAAACACTGCTTGGTTTGATCTTCCAAAGAGTCAGAGATCAAACCGCCCGTTCTTGGATTAATCGGTAATTGAGCAGAGAGGTTATTGTAGTGTGAGAATGCCACCGATTGTGTTGAGAAAGGGCTCAGCGGTGCATCTTCAGTGTTTCTTGAAACTTTAATAATATCGGCACTCATGTCGATACATCTCCTATTCGAGTATTGATGTCAGATAGAGCCAATCGGCCACGTGTTTATCGACATTTCAAAATAAAAGGTACAAAAATAGCCGAACCAATAAATCGTGATAAATACTGGTTCAGCTTAATTCGAGCAACACAGTGGAGGTTCTTACGCCCCCACAAATAAACCTCTACAGAGTGCTTAGGAAGCTACTGATTTTTTCTTCATGATGCTTAACGGTTTCTTGTGTCGGGATAACCGCATCTTTATGTGTGAAGTACACCAAAATCGCCATCTGAGCTGTGAGTCGGTTTTCTGCTTCATCAAACGCCACTGAGTATTCACTTTCTAGTGCGCCGCGAGTCACTTCTTCTTTGTCATTCGCAGGTAGGCAGTGCAGTAGCATTGCGCCCGGACGAGCCTTCGCCATTAACTCTTCTGTGATAACGTAGTTGGGCATGAATGCCGCAAGACGCTCTTCCTTTTCATCCATTTGAGTGACCCAGTAGAAGCTATCGCCGTACACCACATCACAGGCGCTGATGCGTTCTACATCATCCGTAATTTCAATCGTGCCACCAGACTCTTCACAGAAGTTCAGCGCCATATCGATCCACTCTTGCTCCATGTGGTACTTCTTAGGACCAATTTGCTTAAAGCCCATACCGTACTTAGCACAAGTCAGCATCAGCGAACGACACACATCCGTCGCGTCACCCATGAATGCCAAGGTGAGATCAGACAACTTACGTCCATCAGTGATGTGTTCTCTGATCGTGTAGAGATCAGCAAGCATTTGAGTTGGGTGGAAACGCGTATCAAGGCCGTTGATTACTGGCACTGTCGACATTTCAAGTAGGCCATCTAGTGTTTCAGGACTATTGGTACGAGCCATGATGATGTCGCACATACGTGATAACACTCGAGAAGTATCATCAATCGACTCTTTACCACCTAAGTGAATGTCTTTTGGTGATAGGAATAGCGCATGCCCACCCAGTAATGTTGCCGCTACCTCGAAAGAAACACGTGTACGAGTAGAGCCCGCTTCGAAGATCATCCCAACTGACTTGCCTTTAAACAATGGTGGAATTGCGTTGTCTTTGCGCGCCTGCTTCAGGTGAGTCATCAGCTCCATCATGTTATCCATCTCTTCAACAGAGAAATCTTTCATGGAAACCATGTGCTCTAGGTTTGCTTTGTTTAGTTCAGTCGCGCTAGAAGAAGGTAATTTCATAATAAGTTCCTATTTTTCATAATTTTGTGCGCAGTTCTTTCAGTTCACTTTCATGGCAATTTGATTTTGAATACCTGCCATCACTTTCAAGAACCGCTACGTTTGGGATTAAATATTGGTGTTAACGACTGTTCTCAGTCTTTAGCTGTTATTAGGCTTTATCGTTGTAACTAAACTCTTGGCACTTGTTGGGTGATGCAGTGGATATTGCCGCCACCTAACAAAATCTCTCGAGCCGGGACGCCGTTCACTTCGTAGCCGGGATAAATGCCTTCTAAGATCCCGATAACATCGTTGTCGTAGCGCTTATCCAACAACGGCAACACGATTTGGTTATTGGTAATCAGGTAATTGGCATACGACGCCGCTAAACGCTCACCCGCTTCTCGCTCCATTCCGTCTGCGATATCGATACCTGCCGCTTCTTCCTCGGTCATGAATAGAGGGCCTGGCATTGGCAGCTTATGTACCTTTATCTGACGGCCTTTGGCATCGGTTTGACTGGTAATGTAGTCATAGGCTTCTTTGCTGATCTCATATTGAGGATCATTCTTGTCATCGCACCACGTCAGAACGACTTCCCCCGGCTTCACGACGTGAAGGATGTTGTCGACGTGACCATTGGTTTCATCGTTGTATAAACCACGAGGTAGCCAAATTACCTTCTCAACATTGAGGTGTTCGCAAAGTACTTCAGTCAGCTCTTCTTTGCTCATATCTGGGTTTCGGCTTTCGTGTAACAAGCATTCTTCTGTTGTGTAGAGCGTGCCTTCGCCATCAACGTGAATTGAGCCGCCTTCTAGTACGATTGGAGCGCGGTATCGAGAGTCACGAATGGTTTCACACATCTTTTGAGCAACTTGGTTGTCACGATTCCACGGTGAATACAAACCATCCACAAACCCGCCCCATGCATTGAATTCCCAATCCACACCTCGGCGTTCACCGCTGTCATCAACAACATAAGTCGCACCGATATCACGCATCCAAGAGTCATCAGTCGAGATTTCCAACACTCGAATGTCCTCTGGTAAGCGAGATACTGCGTTATCGTATTGGTCAGAACTCGCAAGCATGGTGACTGGTGTTGTATGGCTGATCTTGGTAGCAACGTCTGCAAACACCGCTTGCGCTGGTTTTGCCCCATTGCGCCAGTTGTCAGTACGTTCTGGCCAAGCCATCCAAATTTCGCTGTGTGGCTCGTGTTCCCCTGGCATTCTGAAGCCATCATGTTTTGGAGTAGTCTCAATCAGTTTTTTCATCGTTATGTCCCCTAAATTATGCTTGAGCTTCTTTTTTATCTTGTGTCTCGGTCGTGTCGTCATCGCCTGAACCTTGCTGCTTCTTGCGCTTTAGAGCGCCTAGAAGAATCCATTCACCAGCAAGGATGGTGGCGATCACGCCAATCAAAACAGGTCCTGTGTATCCCCAATCAGCAACAGTGAGATCAAGGGCCTCAGGGAAAATGAATAAGATCACGGCTTGAAGGACGACCAAGAAACAAACAATCGACATGACCCATTGAGCCGCCATGCCACCCGGAACTTTGAATGGGCGTTCGCGTTTACCATCAACCACTCGAAGCTTTAGGTATGCAGGGAACATGAACAGGTAAGGAAGTAAGAAAATGCAGCTAGAGAAGGCAAATATCGACCAGAACAGATCATCATTACCCTGAGCAAACAGCGCGTAAGACAGGATAACGACCGTTGATACTGTGCCTGTGATGTTGTTTGCGCCAACTGGAGAGCCTTTCTCAGACACTTTCGCGACTGGGGCTGGAAGTTCACCTTCTTGAGCGGCTTCAGCAGCAGCTCGGCTAGCGCCCATTGTCCAACTCACCATGTTGCCGATAAGCGTTAACAAAGCGAAAGTACCGAAGATGTACACCATCGCTGTACCAACCACACCAGTGCCGAAAAGTGTTTTAAAGGTGTCGATAAGACCAGACACTAAGCCAATGCTTTCAACAGGAAGCGCCATCAAGATGCCTACCGTACCGAAGATGTATAAGAAAGCGGTGATACCGATAGAAAGGAAGACGGCCTTAGGCATGTCGCGAACATCTTTCATTTCTTTAGTCATGGTCGCAACCAGTTCAAAACCCATTAGGTTGAACACAATCGCGGGTAAGAAAGAGACCGCAGAATCCAATGAAGGCATCATAGCTGGCAACGTAAATTCGTTGGCAACGCCGTTTTTCATTGCATAGATAAAGCCGCCCACACCCAATGTACTAATCACAACAATTTTTAATATTGCGCCAATATTGGTGACCCACACACCGATGTCGGCAGACACATTACAAATCAAAACCGTTAGCCAAGTCAGTAATATACAAATGGCGATTTGTCCCCATAAAGACAGATCTGGCATGAAGAGTTCGGCAAACATCCCTGCAAACATGATGTACACCGCAGGCATCCATAAACCAACGTTAATCCAGTAAAACCACGTTGTTCTGACTGCCCATTTAAAATTGAAGGCTTGTTTTACCCAATCGTAAATCCCACCTTCACCTGGGTAGGTGGTACTCAGTTCGGAAGTAATTAAGCCATATGGAATGACAAAGAAGACCAGCATTAACACCCACCAACCAATGGCACTGACACCAATACTGGCTGACGCGGTTAATGTGTCGACCACCAAAACTGCACACAGTGTAAAGAGTGCAATTCCCGTAACCCCCATTTTTCCTTGCGTATCGTTACTCATCTCTTAACTCCTTAATCTCTAATTCGGGATTAATTAAATGGCAAAGCGATGAAGTAAACTGGGATGAAAATTGAATATCGGTTTTACACAAACGAGTTCGGAGCAAAAACAAAATAAACCCAACAAATATTAGATTTATAATGCTAAAAGTCGGAATACTTGATTTTGGTCAATAACCATTCGATTAATAAATACATTTTCCATTTCAAAACCAAGATCACATATCTAGTTAATCTAGGGGGAATTAAGGCTTTCTGTGACATATAGGCGACTAAAAACATCAAATATTAAGCACAAATCGAATTGTGATTTCTATCCCCACGACACCTGCATTATTTAAATACAATTCAAACTAACTTATTTGCCCTGAGCAAAATATTATTTGGAGAGTTAAACATGTCGAAGCCTATTATTGTTGTTGCTGTCGGTGGGAACGCTTTACTACAGCGTGGTGAAGTAATGAGTTGCGAAAACCAAAAAAAGAGCATCGCGCAAACCGCCAGCTCTTTGGCTGAACTCAGCAAAGACTACCGTTTAGTGGTTGTGCACGGAAATGGCCCTCAAGTCGGCCTACTCTCATTACAGAACAATGCTTATAAAGATTGCCCTCCTTATCCGTTTGATGTGCTTGGTGCCGAGACTCAAGGGATGATTGGTTACCTCATCCAGCAAGGGCTAAATGCTGCAATTAAAGATCGCTTTACGACCACGATTCTGACTCGAATTGTGATTGACGAGAATGATCCTGCGATTGCCGACCCAGCCAAATTTATTGGCCCTATCTATACAGAAGAACAAGCCAAACAACTCGCAGAAGCCAACCAATGGGTTGTGAAACCTGACGGTGCACACTGGCGTCGCGTGGTGCCATCGCCTTCACCAAAAGAAGTGCTTGAAATAAAAGCCATCAAAGACTTGCTAGAGAAAGAGCACCTAATTATTTGTGGCGGTGGCGGTGGCGCTCCAGTCGTCGAAAAAGATGGCGCTTATGTGGGTTTTGAAGCGGTAATCGACAAAGACATGACAGCGGCTCTTATCGCAGAAGAAATCGGCGCAGAACATTTACTGATCCTCACTGACGGCTCTCATGTTTGTTTAGATTGGGGAACCCCAAAGGAAGAGAAGCTTGAGAACGTGTCAGTTGAACAAATGAAAAAGTACACTTTCCCAGCAGGTTCTATGGGGCCGAAGGTCGACGCATGTTGTCAATTTGTAAAAAAAACAAAACAGCATGGATACATTGGTGACCTGTCGAGTGCATTAGAGATCATAGAAGGAAAAACGGGGACACATATTAATGCTTAATATTGGGTTATAATGCTTTATATAAATAAAGGGTAATAAAGTCTAAGTTTCGATATTCCGATTGGAACTTTTCTTGAAAACCCTTTATGTTTTTTGTGTTCCAAATAAAAATTAGGATCATTAGATGCGCAAAGTAACAACCGAAGAAAAGTTAATTCGAATTCATGATGCTGTTGTGCAACTAATGGAACGCCGTGAAGCGACTGATATTTCAATGTACGATGTTGCCAAAGAGTGTGGAATGGCAACATCCACGGTTTATCACCACTATCCAAACATAGAGAACTTATTTCATAATCTATTAGATGACGTTTTTACTGATTTCGACTCTCTGCTAGGTAAATGTATAGATTACGAGCATGTTAATCATTGGACTGACATCAATCGCATGATTGAAACAGCGTATGTTAATTATTACAACAATCACCCGATTGCTAAAAAGTTAATTCTAGGTCGTCATACATTCACTGAACTAGGACATGCAGACACCGAGAATGACTTAATTCTTGGTAAAGAAGTAGAAACGATTTATCGACAGTTTTTTGATGTTCCTCAGTTACCGCAATCCATCAATGTCTTCGCTATCTCACTGCAAGTCGCAGATAAAATATACTCGTTATCTTATCGCCAACACGGTCACATCACTCCAGAACTTGCTAATGAAGCCATCCGGCTAACGGAATCTTACCTACAATTGTACATTCCTCACATTTGCCCTAAAACGATGAAAAACCAAACCCACTAGTCTTCAACAAAGGCTGTTTTGAGGTTTACCTCAACCTCAAATGTCGTTATGGTGATTTGTAATACATCATAAAAACAAGGACTGTCTGATAGCATGAACAGCACGATTGATACCATCTTAGGGCATCGCTCCATTCGTCAATATACAAATCAACCGATTGAAAAAGCACAACTTGATGTGATTATTCAGGCTGGCCTCGCGGCTTCATCGTCTAGCTTATTGCAAGCCGTTTCTATCGTGAGAGTGACAGATAAAGAGAAGCGTAAGCTGCTAGCGGAATACGCAGGTAATCAAGCTTATGTAGAAAGTGCGGCTGAGTTTTTGGTGTTTTGTATCGACTATCAACGCCACGTTCAAATCAACCCAGAGGTTAAAACAGATTTCACTGAACTGACTCTGATTGGCGCTGTCGATTCTGGCATCATGGCACAAAACTGTATGCTGGCTGCGGAATCTTTGGGTTTAGGTGGTGTGTATATTGGTGGCTTACGTAACAGCGCACAACAAGTGGATGAACTGTTAGAACTACCACAACATACCGCCGTGTTGTTCGGGATGTGCTTAGGTCACCCGGCACAACAACCAGAGGTTAAGCCTCGCCTTCCTGCTCACGTGGTGATGCATGAGAACCAATACCAGCCGCTGAGTCTCAATGAGATTGCACGTTACGATGATTCGATGCAAAGCTACTACGCGAACCGTTCAAGCAATCAGAAACAAAGCAGTTGGTCACAACAAATCACACAAAAGCTGTCTGGTGAATCTCGACCGCATATCCTGCCTTACTTGAACAGCAAGCAGTTGACCAAGCGTTGAGTCGTTAAGCTATTGCAGCAAAAAGCAGCACAAACAAAAATGTCAGCGCAATATACGCTGACATTTTTTGTTTATACGGTAATTGTTTTGTTACAGATATTTCTCAATCGGTAACAATTGTAAGAAGCCTGACTGTATTCGTTCCCATTGACCTGTCTCAGGTTCGCTGTCCCAACTTTGCTCGCCGGAATACCAATTCACATCCCCCTCATTAAGTTTTAACCGCCAGCTGTTTTCTTCGCTCATTGCTTGCTCAATGGTTTCTGCTAGTTTTTCGGCAATGGTTTTGTTTTCGATGATTAGCACTGATTCCGTGTTGAGATACGTAGAACGTAAATTGAAGTTAAATGATCCAATACTGGCAATGCGTTTATCAAATACGACCGACTTCGCATGCAAACCATAAGCTGTTGATGGTGCACATTTAGAAGCGTCTTTGGTAGATGCCTCACATAACTGAGATTCAGGCTTCAGCTCAAATAATTCAATACCATGCTCTAACATATCGCTACGCCTTCCTGCGTAAGCAGAGTGGTTGGTCACCAGATCATTCGAAGCCATTGAATTGGTGAGCGCCTTTATCTCAACGTTGTTGTTACTTAATGAATGCCACTCATCAAGTTGGCCATCGTCAAACACCAGGTAAGCGGATTCCAATAAGATTTCGTATTTAGACTTGCGCGCTAAATCTGCCAGTAAAACTGCCGTAACTTTCGGTAAGTCGGTATTATCCGAGTCGATAGGCACGGGGGGATCGTATACAAAACGAGCATTGACCCAGGTCATTTGACTCAATGTACTTTTCAATAATTTAGCCGCTGATTTACCGTCTATTGGTAACTCAGGAAAATGTTTATAAGAAGGAGGTTCAGTGCCAATCAAAATAGAGATATCTGGCAACACCTCATCACCCAACATATCGATGGGATAAGACCAACGGCTATTCCAGTACTCTATAAAGCTAGTTTGGATAGTGGTAACGACTGAGCCCATCACTAATACATCACGATCTCGGAAGTTGATCTCGTCAGAAAGATCGAAGTATTCATCACCAATATTACGGCCGCCAACCACAGACAAAGTGCCATCGACGGTAAACGACTTGTTGTGCATTCGGCGATTTAAGCGAGAAAAGTCACCAACAAAGCTCAACCATTTGCTGAAGCCACGGCGCGTTGGCGTTGGGTTAAAGATTCGGATCTCTACATTCGGGTGTGCATCCAGAGCCGACAACAGGCCTTCACGCTCATTGAGATTAATATCATCAAGCATCACGCGCACCTTTACCCCCCGATCCGCTGCTTCTAACAAACGACTGGCTAGATAACGGCCCGATTCGTCAGAGTTCCAGATGTAGTATTGAATATCTATGGTGTGCTCTGCACTTTCAACCAGTGCTAATCGCTGTGCCAAAGCATCCCAACCCGACTCTTGCAGACGAACCGCAGTGGTGCCTTGCTCTAAAGCTTCAGGCTGAAACTCATTGGTTAGAACCGATAAAGAACTAGGTGCAGGAGAGGTTGGCGGTTCTGTCGGGTGATCGATGCCTTCAGGAAGTGAAGAACACCCACCTAAAACGGCGATTAAGATTAACGTTAAACTGATGCGTTGGAGCACAGGCATGTATCTGACTTCCTTTTCACGATGACGTCTTTAGAAACTTTCCGTACAGCTTTTCAATGAACAAGCTATCCCGATCTATTAATTGATTATTACTGCTAAAGCCGGAAATTTATAGGTAATTATCCAAGATAAGAACAACATCATCATCCAAGGCAAAGTAGAATTAATGAATACTGGATGTTACGTTATTTACACTTAACGAGATGACTAAGATTGCTTAGTTACAGTCCAAGTAGTCTGCCTTAGTTAGAGCTTCAAACGGGGCTGTATAAAATCAATAAACGCCGAGATACGTTTAGAGACAGAAGACGACTTGTAGTAAACCGCATTCACTCGCTCTCGATCTGTGTTGGCAAGTTTGTCTTGTTCCAGAATAGGGATTAGACGCCCTGCTGCCATATCTTCCTGCACCATAAAACCCGATAAACAAGCAATCCCGTTTCCAGCTAGTGCTAGTTGACGCACGGTTTCACCATTACTGGCTGTCACAGTAGGCGCGACATAACTTTGGTTTGGTAAAGGCCAATGGTTAAGCACTTTGTTCCCTGCAAAACCCACAATTTGATGTGAACTCAAATCTTCCGGTTTGGTGGGCAGCCCACGCTTTGCGAAATAATCAGGTGACGCCACAATATGGAGTAAACTTTTTCCTAACGGGCGAGCGTGCAGTGTTGAATCGGACAACTTACCGATTCGAATCGCAACATCAGTTCTCTTTTCCAGAAGATCAACGAAGCCTTCGTTGGAAGTGAGTTCCAACTCAATGTCTGGGTAAGCCTCTTTGAATGGCTGCACCAACGGCACTAGCTGATGGAATACGAATGGACTTGCGGCATCGACTCTTAAACGACCTTTTGGCAACTCACCGCGCGACACGATTTCTTCTTCCGCGCTCTGGATCATTTGTAATCCCACTCTGACTGAATCGACAAACTGCCGCCCTTCCTCCGTCAATTCCACGCGTCTCGTTGTTCGGTTGAATATTGAGACGCCGAGTTGCGACTCAACCTTACTCACCGAACGAGACACCTTGGCGACCTGCACATCCAGCGCCTCTGCCGCCGCAGAAAAACCACCAGCATCGACAACGGTGAGTACCATTTCTAAATCATCTGAACGGGTTAACATGAGGCTCCTTCGCTATCTTCATTTTGTTTAATGTCATCTCGCTTGTGATCATCACAGCTCAAATCATCTGTGTCTTTTCGACCTCATCAGCTTAACCCTATGATCGGCTAACTCTCCAATTATTGCAAATAACACAAAGGTTATTTGTTAATGGTAGCATTTTTCACAAATATATTTTGCTAGATAATCCTCGCCATCAAACGAAGCGCTCCTATTACAGTCACAAGCTGCCCCATTTTATCGCGCTCGGTATTTAACAAAGAACAGTAAGAGAGATGATTATGCCACTAGCATTACTTGCATTGACGCTCAGCGCCTTTGCCATCGGAACCACAGAATTTGTCATCGTAGGCTTGATTCCTACCATGGCGAGCGACTTGAATGTATCTCTGCCATCGGCAGGCCTATTAGTCAGTTTATACGCGCTTGGCGTTGCTATTGGCGCACCAGTATTAACGGCATTAACCGGAAAATGGAATCGTAAAGCGGTGCTGCTAACCGTGATGGCATTGTTTGTCATTGGTAACTTATTGGCGTGGCAAGCTCCAGGCTATAACACGCTGATCGCCGCACGAATTTTGACCGGCCTTGCCCATGGTGTGTTCTTCTCGATCGGATCGACCATCGCGACAGGTTTGGTTTCAAAAGATAAAGCAGCCAGTGCCATTGCGATCATGTTTACGGGTTTAACGGTTGCATTGGTAACTGGAGTACCACTGGGTACTTATATCGGCCAAACCTTTGGATGGCAAGCGACCTTCTTGATCGTTGCTCTGCTTGGTCTTATTGCTCTTATCGGTAGCGCTATCTTGGTTCCAAGCAACCTTAAGCAACCACCAGCGGCGAAGATTTCGGCACAACTAAAGGTTCTAACTCAACCACGCTTGCTGTTGGTTTACGCTATCACAGCACTAGGTTATGGCGGCACATTCACAGCCTTTACCTTCCTTGCTCCAATACTGGAAAACGTATCAGGGTTTGATTCGAGCTCAATCAGCCTCATCATGTTGGTTTACGGTGTGTCAGTGGCGGTGGGTAACATCTGGGGCGGAAAAATGGCTGACAAGATGGGCCCGATTAAAGCGCTGACCGTTATCTTCTCTGGTTTAGCCGCGGTATTGGTGGTATTCAACTTTACCGCTGTAAACCCTTACGCAGCCGTTGCGACTATTTTGGTTTGGGGTGCATTTGCATTCGGTAACGTTCCGGGGCTACAAGTGTATGTTGTGAAACTGGCTGAGAAATACACACCTGACGCCGTCGATGTCGCTTCTGGGTTGAACATTGCAGCCTTCAACGTCGGTATTGCATTGGGCTCATGGGGCGGTGGTTTGATTGTTGCGAAATCTGGATTAATGAACACCCCTTGGGTAGGTGCTGTGATCGTTCTGATCGCTCTTGTTCTGACTCGATTCAGTGGTGCGTTAGATAAGAAGCAAGCACAACAAGCTGTTCCATCTAGCATCTAGCAAGAATAGAAAAAACAAAGCCCGAACCTAGGTTCGGGCTTCGTCATTTAAATCTGATTATTGTCCGTTATCGATCGATTTCAGCACTTTACATGGGTTACCGACTGCAACCACATTAGCTGGGATGTCTTTAGTTACCACACTGCCTGCGCCAATCACGCTGCTTTCGCCAATAGTGACACCCGGGCAAATGATCACACCACCGCCAAGCCAAACATTGTTGCCGACGTTGATCGGTGTGCCAAACTCAACGCCTTCTTCTACACGGCCTTTCACATCGAGTGGGTGACCTGCGGTCAGGATTTGAACATTCGGACCAAGCAGCACATTGTCGCCAATGGTCACTTCAGTCACATCCAATATCACGCAGTTAAAGTTAGCGTAGAAGTTCTTGCCCAGCTTGATGTTCGAGCCGTAATCACAACGAAATGGAGGTTCTAAATGCGCATTTTCACAGCCAGGAATGAGCTCTTGCGTTGCCGCTTCCCATTCAGGTGTGTCAGGAATACTGTTATTGAGTTTTTGAAGCACCTTGCGACATTCGATACGAGCAGCATAAAGCTCTTTATCCCAAGCCTGATAAGGTTCGCCTGCTAGCATTTTTTGTTTTTCTGTTTTCACGTTACTTACCTATTCTCACATCACTTAGCTAGTTTCACATTACTTACCGTTTTCACATTGCTTAACTCATGGTGGTCAATTCATCGACCAAAAACGCAATATCGCACATCTAAATAACAGTGAATAATGAGTGTCTACGCTTGGTTTAAGAGATGCGCAGCTCGTCACTTTTTGTAGGTGAAATATGAAATTCGAACAGTGTTAATTTATCTTCGCTATCGAATCACGTAACACCAAACTGCCAGTGGTATTGATGGTGGTCGCTTGCTCTGTTTCACCGACAATTTGCAGGATCGCCTTTTGCGTCATTTGCTCTAATGGCACACTGACAGACGTTAAGCTTGGCGTTAAAAACGCCCCCACTTTGCTGTTATCAAAGCCGACGATAGAAACATCTTGAGGCAATGAGTACCCAAGTTCGGTTAACGCCTTAATCACACCAATCGCCATGTCATCGTTTTCAGACAAGATAGCAGTGAAGGTTACTTTGCTTTTTACCAGAGCCTGAGCCGCGTGATAACCGCTCTCCATCGTCCAATCACCTTGAACAACCTTAGACTCATCCAATGCCATACCCTGCTTGGTTAGTACATCTTGATAGGCTTGATAACGCTGCTCATCAGTCGACGAGCCTGCTTTACCACGAATGACTGCAATCTCGGTATGGCCTTGCTCGATGATGTGCTCCACCATCAAACAAGCGCTCTGATAGTGGTCGGTGGTGATAGCATGATTAGGCTTCGACGGCATTTCTCGGTTGAGTACCAGAATCGGTGTATCAGTGCTGTCGATGATCTTTGCAATCTCGCTTTCGGTTAAGCATTGCGGATAGATGATGATGCCCGCGCACTTCATATCCAGCAGGAAGTTGATCGCCTTTCTTTCGTCTTCAGCGCTGTGTTTGCCATCGGTGATCACCAGTTGGTGATTCGACTTTTCGCTATAAGAAGCCGCGTGATACATCAAGGAAGAAAAGTAAGGGCCATTGAACAACTCATTAGTGATTACAAAGCCGATGAAATTGGTCTTCTTGGTCGCCAATTGCTGGGCCAACAAGTTCGGGCGATAACCTGTTTCTTGAATCGCATCGAATACCTTTTTCACCACATCTGGGCGCACGATGTTCTTGCCATTTAAGACACGAGAAACGGTCGATTTAGATACGCCTGCGCGGTTCGCGACATCAAGCATGGTTACCATTCGCTTCTTTCCTTTATAAAAAATTAGCCGACATAGGCCGACTAATTCATTGCAAAATGACAGCTCACAGTTCACATAACTGCGCTGGGAAATGCATTCTAAATAGTGGCACCGTTAGATGCAATCACGCCTTTATACCACTCAAAAGACTTCTTGCGCTTGCGTTCTAGTGAGCCAGACTGATCGTTGTGTTTATCTACGTAAATGAATCCGTAGCGTTTTTTCATCTCACCCGTGGTGAACGACACTAAATCGATACAGCCCCAAGGGGTATAGCCCATCAAATCAACACCATCAATCGCAACGGCTTTTTTCATCTCTTTGATGTGATCGCCAAGGTAAGCAATGCGATAGTCGTCATCAATGCCGCCATCTTCTTCAATAGTATCAACAGCGCCAAAACCGTTCTCAACGATGAACAATGGTACTTCATAACGTTCATACAGAGACGCTAAACAGAAACGTAAACCCGTTGGGTCAATTGGCCAGCCCCAATCGCTAGACTGGATGAACGGGTTATCGACCGAATTCTCATGACCGCCGTCCATCGCCTCTTCAGTCGACTGATGCGAAGAAGAATCCAAGGTATTCGACATGTAGTAACTAAAGCCTAAGTAATCAGCCTTGCCTTCTTTTAGGATCTGCTGATCTTCGGGCTGCATCTCAATGTTGAAGCCTTTGATTGCCCAGTCACGCTTAGCGTAATTTGGGTAATGACCGCGCACCATCACGTCCGAGAAGAAGTAGCGATCACGCATCGCTTGCTGTGCCACCATAATATCTTCCGGTTTAGATGAACGAGGGTAGAAAGGCACCATCGCACACATTGCGCCGATTTGAAGATCTGGATTGATCTCGTGACCTTTCTTAACCACCAAAGCACTTGCCACAAACTGATGGTGAACCGCTTGATACATCGCTTCTTGCGGCTTTTCACATTGTGGAAACTTCACGCCAGAGCACAACCAACCGAAAATGTCCGCCGAAGTGTTCATCTGGTTGTTGATCTCGTTAAACGTCATCCAGTATTTTACTTTGTGCTGGTATCGCTCCATCACCGTAGTTGAATACTTAACAAAGAAATCGATCACTTTGCGGTTCATCCAGCCGCCGTATTCTTTGGCTAAGTGATAAGGCATTTCAAAGTGGCTCAGTGTTACCACAGGCTGAATGTCGTATTTCAGAAGCTCATCAAACAGATCATCGTAAAACGCTAAACCCGCTTCACATGGCTCAGCTTCATCGCCATTTGGGAAAATACGCGTCCAAGCAATACTGGTACGGAAACACTTAAAGCCCATCTCAGCAAATAACTTAATGTCTTCTTTATAGCGATGGTAGAAATCCACTGCGACTTGGTTTGGATAGTTTTCGCCATCAATCACACCATCGGTGATTCGACGTTGTACACCATGAGCGCCCGCTGTTAATACATCAACAACACTGACACCTTTACCATTCGCATCCCAGCCGCCTTCTAACTGATGCGCTGCTACTGCACCACCCCATAAAAAATCGTTCGGAAATTCGTTGTTCATACCATCACTCGCTACAAGTTATTCGTGAAAAATACCAGGATTAGAGCTGCGATTACAACCCTGAAACCGATTTCAATAAAAGCAAAGATACAGATTGAAACCGGCTTCAGCAATGCCTTTTTGATCTTTTTTTGATCAAAGTTAGGAGGCATTTAAGGTCACACCTGACAACTAGACTCCTTTAACCAAAAACCAACTCAAAAGGTAATTTCTTAATTTCCAGGATCAATCTAGGCTAAAGACTGTGCTTTGGCGCACACTCATCCCACTCGTGCTCACTAAAATGGCAAACGTTTCCTTCACTGACTGAGCACGCTATGAAAAACCTTAAAATGAAACCTTTATGCTTTGCTGTCTCCGTATTAACGACAGTGGCTTCAATGCCAACCTTAGCCGAAATAAAAGAGATCACTCTGCTTCATACCAACGATATTGAAAGTGTTTACGAACCCGTAGACGCGTTCTGGAATGATGACATTGAGCTGATTGGCGGTATCCCTTACTTGGCGACGTTGATCAAAAACGTTCAAGCTGAAGAAGGAACCAGTTTTCTATTAGACGCTGGTGATATTTATACGGGCGCACTCTCTAAAAAATCGAAAGGTAAGCTGCCTTTCGACCTGTATAACTCAATGGGTTATGACGTAATCACACTGGGTAATCATGAATTCGAATACGGTTGGGAATCACTGGTAGAAACTATGCCGCGTGCTCGTTTCCCTGTGCTCAACGCGAATATCTTCCATGAAGCTTCTGATTCGATGTTTGCTCAACCTTACACAATCCTTGAGCGTGATGGCGTTAAAATCGGCGTAATTGGTGTCATGGGAATTGATGCGTTCTACAACACAATGTGGAAAGGAAACCGTAAAGGGCTAACCGTCAAAGATCCTACGGAAATCGCTCAACAATGGGCTGATAAGATCCGCGATGATGTTGACATGATCGTAGTACTAACGCACCAAAACAAGACGGCGCCAATGCAAACCGACAAAGAAGCCGATGCAGAAGTTCAGCGCGGATTCGATGAAGACTACGAAATGGCCGGAAAGCTCAAAGGCGTTGATGTGATCTTCGGGGGCCACTCTGATAATGGTTTAGTTGAACCAGTCGTTCATCCAAAAACAGGCACGGTTATTGGTTTAACCTTTGGTCAAGGCATGCACCTTGGCTACACCAAATTTACCGTCGATACCGAAAAGCATGATGTGACATTCTTAGGCGGAAAATTGATTCCCGTTGAATCTGCCAAATTAGAGCGTGACGAAGCGACTTACGCATTGATTCAGAAAATTCGCGATGCTCACCCAACATTAGCCGATCAGCTTTCTACCCTAGATAAAGCCGCATCACGCCGTTACTATCGAGAGTCGAATGTTGGCAACCTAGTGGCTGATTTGATGAAAGATGCAGGCCAAGCTGACATCGCGATGATCAGCTCAGGCAGCCTTCGTGTTGACCTAAATCCAGGTGCAGTCACTCGTGAAAATGTAATGAACCTTTTCCCGTTTACTGACACACTAACTGTGGTTGAATTAACAGGTGACAACGTTCAAGAGCTGCTGGAATACAGCTACACATTACCTTACGGTCTGGCGCAATTCTCAGGGATCAAAGCCACTTACGACAGTACACAACCGGAAGGTGAGCGTTTGATTAGCTTGAGTATCAACGGCGAGCCCGTAACCAAGAATCAGAAGTACAAAGTTGCTACGTATTCATACGCGGCAAGTGGCGGCGATGGTTACACTGTATTTAATAAAGGCGAAACACTATCGAACGGAGATCCGGTCATGCAAGTACTGATTGAAGGTTTCCAAGAACGTAAAAACATCACAGTTCCTGAACTTGGTCGTCAAGTCGATGTAAGTCGTCAGTAACAGAGATATCCAACAACCTACGTCATAAGATACGTATCAGGGATTAGCAGGTACAACACTCATGAGAACTCAGTTCAATTGCTGTAAAACATATAATTGTTTTAACCTAGCTAATCCTGATCTAAGCCTTTATCAGCGCAGCTCTCAATTAGGCTTCGCGTCTTATAAATGCCCCTTGTGTGGGGCATTTACTCCGATACTGGAAAACGAGCCGATCCTCGCTTTAGCGAAGCAAATCGAAACTAATCAACTCCGCTTACCTGAGATTGAATGCCCTACTTGCTTAAGACACACTAAAACCAGTGCCTATGGGAGCACAAAGATCGGCACACCGCGTGTTAGATGCAAACAATGCTCAACGGTGTTCAGCCTACTCAATCCGCACAAGACCAGTAGCAAACTGCAACCTTTGTTAACGCTGATCACTTCTGGCGTTTCACCTAAAGATCTTCAACGGCTATCTCAACTCAATAGCAAATTGTTCTACGCACGCATAAAACAGTTGGCTCAATTGCTGCAACAGTTCAATCAACTGCTGATTCAAAAGTATCTTAGCAAGGCCGAAAGCAGCATGTCGCTGCACACCTCAAGCTTCGTATTTTTATCACGCTCAGGAAAAGGAAATACCCTGAAATGCTGGAACCTTTCGACTACCGAAAGCCAGTATGGTTTCCATGTCTTAGACACTGACAACTTTTATCGACATGACGCACAGAACAGCCCCGCAGGGCTTTATTACTTAGACTCCGTCGAAACAACGGATGAGTCGTCAACTTCACCTTTAGCAACCGTTCAAGCGACTTACGATAAGATTTTCTCTCGAAGTAAATTTGATGAATTTGGTTACGCCTATCAAATGGAGTGTCAGTCCAATGAAGGAAGCGTGCTTCGACCTGTCTATGCAGCCCACGCCCATTGGATAAGTTTGTCTAAGATATTGCCTCAACATCACCGATTCGACTTCTTTCTAGAACACGAGAGTTTCATTCGCGGTGGCGCTATCACCAATCTTACCCAAGGTATAATGGCTGGTCGTTACAATCTTTATTACCTATACACAACACCCTCGGAAAACAATTCCGAGACTGATATTGAGCAAAAGAGTATTGGTTGGTGGGGAGAAAACTGGTCGACTCAAACTAAGCAATATCCAAGTGGCTATTGGGATGTCACTCTATGCGCTCTAACTGAAAGCAAAGAACCGAACCTTGAGTTCAACGGCATTGAATGGCATCAAAACTACTTAAACCAGCTAGTTCAATGGCTACCAACCCAATATCAAAAGACCATCTCTTACCAGATGTCGCAGCATTGGCGTACCATATTCAACTACTTATACAACTTCACCTATAGCCAAGATAGACGCCAATGTTTCGCCGAATATGAATTCGAATCAATTCTAGAAATAGTCACAGCGCTCAACGCCTCAGCTTCCAAATAAAGCTGTACAAACCTCTTATCATAATAAGAACGAATGGCATCCCAACATCAATGCTGCTCAAAATACTGGTCGTGTTGTGATTTTCCAGATTGGTCTTGAGTTCCTGGGTAGAACTGAACGAGTGTCTGATCGGCTAGTGTGAGGTGAATCCAACCCTCTTAGGGTTGTGCGCCTGTTAAATCGTAGACCGTGCAATCGTTAAATTGAATGGCCCACTCTTGATGGGCTTTGAAGCCAAGGTAACCTATGGGTTGGGATGGTTCAGGCTTCGAGTCAGCCTCTGGTTCATATACCGGTTCTGAGGTAGCACATCCCATCAGCCCAAGACTAAAAAGGAAAGTCGCAGCATGCTTCATCATTGTAATACCTCAGTTCCGTTAGTGAGTTAAAAACTATTCAAGTGCCCTCCATTAAACGGTAAGTTCCAAGCGATTACCATCTGGATCGAGTACACAGCTCTCATAATAGCCATCGCCTGTTCTTCTTGGGCCATCTAAGCGCTCATAGCCGTCTTCGACCAAGCGACTTGTAAGTTCATCAACCGCTTGTTCCGAGCCTAATGAAATCGCCATATGAATGAAGCCTGTAAATTGATCATAGATGTCATCTTTCGATTCAGGCACCGAGTCCATTTCCATGATCTCTAAACGGCTCCCAGTTTCGAAAGAGAGGAAGTATGAAGAAAACCCTTTGGTTGGGTTGTGATATTTTGAGTTCGATGTGGCACCGAAATAATCTTCATAAAATCGCTTCAGTACTTCGAGTTTTTTGGTCCAAATTGCGATGTGTTCAATCTTCATTTTGTTTGCCTAAGTTTGATATCTACCGCTAGATTACTCATCAAATAAGGAACAATAAACAGAACGAAATTCATCGAAATTGTTCCTGATTAACGGGCTCGATTTTATATCCATAACTGCACAGTATTGGCATCTATGTTTGTGTAATAGTTATCTTTCCTCCATAGTCAGGTTTTACACAATCTGAGATTCAAACTGTGAGCTTTTTAAAACTGATACTACTTGCGGCTATATGGGGAGGCTCGTTTCTTTTCATGAGAATGGCGGCCAATCCATTAGGGCCCGCAGTCTTGATTGAAGCGCGAGTTCTGTTTGCAGCACTTACTCTGCTTTTAGTTTCTTTTTATTTAAAAAAGAAGGTCTCTTTTCATGATCACGCTAAACACTTCTTCATTCTCGGGCTGTTTAACACCACACTTCCTTTTTTGCTTTTCGCTTATGCCGCGCAGACACTTAACGCCTCGACACTCGCCATCTTGAACTCTACCGCGCCAATATGGGCGGCAATCATTGGTGCAATATGGACCAAAACAGCACTCGAGGCGAAAGTTCTATTGGGACTTGGGATTGGGGTAACGGGAGTTGGCGTGTTAGTCGGTTGGGATGCGATGAACATTGGCCGTGAGGCTATGCTTCCTATCTTTGCAGCAGTGATGGCGGCCTTTAGCTACGGAATAGCGTCAAACTATACCAAGCAAGCCCCTAAAGTTGAGGCATTCAACAATGCTCATGGCAGCATGTGGGCTGCGGTGTTGCTGGTTTTGCCATTTGTATCCTTTATTCCAATGAGAGAAACACCCGACGTTACGATCACTACGTCAGTTATCTTATTAGGAGCGGTATGTACTGGGTTAGCGTATCTACTTTACTTCAATCTAGTCTCTGAACTCGGCGCACCTTCAGCCCTGTCCGTGACCTTCATCATTCCGGTATTTGGTATTCTCTGGGGTAACTTGTTCTTAGATGAAGCAATTGGCATCAATACGATTGTTGGTTCAATTCTGGTTATCATCGGCACCATGTTAGTGACCGGTATGACGCCTTCTAAGATGATAGAGAGCGCCAAACAAAAACGAGCAGCAATAGCGGCTCGTTAGTCAGCCATATATTGTTGAATCTTGTTTCTCAACCACTGATGAGCAGGATTCAAATCGGTTCTTTTATGCCAGATCATGTACTGCTGCATCGGCAATATTTCAAACGGCTGATCAAGGACTTGAAGCTGGAAGGGTTCAGAAAATTGATTGGCAAAATCACGCGACGTACTGCCGACACAATCTGAGCCCGATACCAGCACACACATGGTCATCAGCGAGTCACACTCGGCACTCACTTTTCTCTGTTTCAGTGGCGACTTGGTAAAATAATCTGCCGTGTATAAACGGGTTCGACGCATTCTAAAAGTAACATGCTTTTCGTTGTAATATTGCTCTTCAGTCACTGAACCATTGATTCTCGGATGCCCCTTTCGAGCTATCAGCACCAACTCATCTTCAATCATCGGCTGCTTCATATATCCATTCACTTGCGGGTAATGGATATCAATCGCCAAATCGGCTTGCTGCATGCTTAAACTCTGAAGAAGCTCTTCTTCGTTGTTCGGCACCATATTGAACTCGATAGAGATATTCCCCAGCGTTTCATCTTGCTCGACAAGGGGTTGAAGCTTGGTTAAGCCGATCTCATTCACCAGAATTCGAAACACATGATGCTGCTGATTATCGAACTGCTTTAAGGTGCTAACTGCACTGGTTATGCCTTCAAGGGCTGGTTCCACTCGGTTTGCTAATTGCACCGCAGCGTTGGTCGGAATAATCCCGCGCCCTTCACGAATAAACAGGTCGGTATCAAGCTGAGATCGCAATCGCTTCAAGGCTCCACTCACCCCAGGCTGAGTCATACCAAGCGATTCAGATGCTAAGGTGATCGACTGCAGTCGGTACACTTCCAAAAATACGCTCAGTAAATTTAGATCTAACTTTTCAACATCACTCACGGTCACTCTCCATGTTTAGGTGCACTCGCATTGGGTATGCGACAAGCTTTGCGCTTCAATCTGCTACGTTTAAGCATACAACACATAACAGTTCGTGATGTGTTAAATAAAGCTTACTTTATTTTTTGCTATATGTCTTATTCCTATAATCGCCTCAACGAAACAAATTTCTGTAATGAAGAGGCTCTTATGACAACTTCTCGCACGTTCAAAAATGCATCACTGTTCCTAGCTATCTCGCTCGCATTCCCTGCAGCTGCAGCTAACCATGATCACGCACACTTCAGCGAAATTGGCGACCAAGGTGGCAAAAGCGCAACCGAGATGACGACTAAGGCAAACCAAGAGTTCGCAAAAACACTTAACTTTGCCGACACTCGCGCTTTCGACAATAACAACAAGGGTCTTATTGCTAGCTTCGACCAAGAGACGGGCGACATCATTCGCAATAGCTTTAACTTCATCGACCCAAGTGTGACGAATGCAGACCAAGCACCAGATTCAGTAAACCCTTCACTGTGGCGCCAAGCGGTATTGAACCAAGCAGCAGAAGGCTTATATGAAGTTGTTCCGGGTAAAGTTTACCAAGTTCGAGGTGCTGACTTAGCGTCTATCTCTTTCATTCGTAGTGACAACGGTTGGATCGCTTACGATGTTCTTCTTACCAAAGAAGCGGCCGCTAAATCACTCAAATTCTTCAAGAACAATGTGCCTGATGGCGGCGAACTGCCCGTCGTTGCAATGATTTACTCTCACTCGCACGCTGATCACTTTGGTGGCGCAAGAGCAATCAAAGACGCGTACCCAGATGTAAAAGTGTACGGTTCGAAAAACATCACTAAAGAAATCGTCGACGAAAACGTATTGGCAGGTAATGCAATGTCTCGTCGTACTGCTTATCAATATGGCGCAACCCTGAATCGACACGAACACGGTATTGTTGATGCAGCACTGTCGAAAGGCCTATCAACCGGTAGCATTACTTACGTACTGCCAGACTACGAACTGAACCATAACGAAGAGATTGAAACTCTGGTTATCGACGGCTTAGAAATGCAATTCATGGATGCTTCAGGTACCGAAGCGGCCTCTGAAATGGTGACCTACATTCCAAGCATGAAAGCACTTTGGACTGGCGAACTGACCTACCAAGGCATGCACAACCTGTACACGCTGCGTGGCGCTAAAGTGCGTGACGGCTTGAAATGGTCTAAGAAAATCAACGAGATGTTAGTCACTTGGGGTGAAGATACTGAGGTGCTGTTTGCGTCTCACTCATCGCCAATCTGGGGCGAACAAGAGATCTCTGATTACCTAAAAATGCAGCGTGACGCTTACGGTTTTACTCATAACCAAACGCTTCGCTTAGCCAATAACGGTGTGGTTCTCCAAGACATCGGTGACGAGATTTACAAGGTAATGCCAGACAGCATTCAACAGTCTTGGCACACCAACGGTTACCACGGTACTTACTCTCACAACGCTCGCGCTGTGTACAACATGTACCTTGGTTACTTCGACATGAACCCAGCTAACCTAAACCCATTACCAATCAAGTCAGAGTCAGTGAAGTTTGTTGAGTACATGGGCGGCAGCGACGCTGTGATTGAAAAAGCACAGCAAGACTTCCAAGAAGGTGAATACCGCTTCGTTGCAACAGCACTGAATAAGGTGATTCAAGCAGAACCAGAGAACAAAGTTGCGCGTGGCCTATTGGCAGATACTTACGAGCAATTGGGTTATCAATCAGAAGGTGCTGGTTGGAGAAACATCTATCTAACGGGTGCTCAAGAGCTCCGTATTGGCACACAACCGGGCGCACCAAAGACTGCATCTCCGGATGTGTTAGCGAACATGACCATTGAAAACCTACTCGATTACTTAGCAGTAAAAGTGGATTCGCTAAAAGCGCAAGAAACACCATTTACATTGAATATTCAGCTACCAGATGTGCAAGAGTTCTACTACGTTGAAATGTCTAACGGCAACCTGAACAACATTCAAGTGAACGAGCTACAAGACGCCGATACGACACTGATCATCAATAAATCTGACGTGTCTGACATCGTGCTTAAGAAAACAAGCCTTGGAAAACTGTTAGAAGACGGACAAGCAGGCGTGAAAGGTGATAAGACATCACTTAACAAACTGCTGTCTTCACTGACAGAAGCTGACACCTCTTTTGAGATTGTACCGCGTCCAAACAAAGGCGAAGAAGTGGATGCAGAGCTATACCAAGATTCACACGAGCACGCTCACTAAGCAGATCAAAGGTAAAAATCACAACGTCAAACTGGCCTAAATAGGCTGAAACAAGGCTAATACGACCAAGCCTCAACCATTAAACTGGTTGAGGCTTTTTTGATTTGAGCTTTATTCGATATCAAGAAAATAAAATGAAAAACCACACCCTTGTTTCACGGTTTCTCAATAGCAATACACATCCGTACTTTCTATATCTCAGCATGTGAAGTAGTAGAAACTTTGTGCAATCAAACTTTGTTATAAAAGTCATCCGGACTCTTTATTCAAGGAAGGAAGATGCGAAAAAAGATCATGATCACAGGTGCGACAGATGGTATCGGTTTAGAGACCGCGAAAATGCTAGCCCAACAAGGGCATCACATCCTTATCCATGGACGTAACCCAACAAAACTCAGCAAAGTAGAAACCGGCCTTTCTCGATTATCCAAGGATGCGATTATCGAAAGTTATGTTGCTGATCTCTCTTCTCTTTCTGAAGTTAAAGCCCTCGCCAACCAAATAAAGTCGAAGCATGAACAGCTCGATGTACTCATTAACAATGCTGGTGTCTACAAGGTTTCGGAAGTCACCACCTCAGACAACCTTGATGTACGTTTTGTTGTGAACACCATTGCCCCTTATTTACTGACTCAAAAGCTGCTACCACTTTTTGATGCCAACGGTCGCATCGTCAATCTATCTTCAGCAGCTCAGTCATCGGTCGATCTCGAGGCGCTTGTCAGCCCAAATTCTGACGCTTTAGATGGCCCCATCTACGCACAAAGTAAGTTGGCGTTAACGATGTGGTCAATCCATCTTGCGCATCAATTAAGAGATCAAGGGCCTCTAATCATTCCCGTTAATCCGGCCTCATTTCTTGGCAGTAAATTGGTTAAAGATGCGTATGGTTTGGAAGGTAATGACTTAAGGATTGGCGCTGATATCTTATGCCGAGCGGCACTATCGGAAGAATTTTCTAACGCTTCTGGGAAGTATTTTGATAATGACTCAGGGCTATTTAAAGACCCTCATGCTGATGCACTAAATACGGAGAAAAATCAGAAACTGATGACGACTCTCGACCAGTTACTTACAGAACCGCTCTAGCTAATGCCACGCTCACTAGTCAGATACAATGAGTGCTCCGTATTTAGGAGCACTCCACAACCCAAAGTTGTCTGATGTGGTTACGACAGAACTCCAGCAATTGTTTAGATAGAATTGAAATGGTTCATCCACCCGACAAGTTAACTGGTGTTAGCGAAAGGAAGACATTACGCATACTTGATAAAAGCTTGGCTTAACCGCTGAAAGAGTGAGTCTACGTTGGGGAGGCTCGTCAAATGTGCGGACAACAGCGTATGAACCTGCGCATCCACCACCGTCGGGTTACCGCAAATCTGATTATAAAAATTCACAGGCGCAACAATGTTCTCTAAGTCGGCATCTAACAAGATACAAGCTTGCGAAAGTACAATTTGGCCGCCCCCTTGTTTAAGCAATACACGCTGCGCAGTACCCACTATTTTTTGTTTATTGATATTGAGGTTGTAGTCACCATCACAATAAGAACCGGGGGTTGCGTGTACATCCACATCGATGCCCAGTTCTTTAAAAAACAGGGTTAATACATCGCATAAATGTCGATACGCTTTTTGGATATTATAGGCTTCATCGCGAGGCCAATGGTAAATGTGCGATAGGTTAATGATCCCCGGTAGCTGAGGAACGGGAGCGCCACCTGTTTTTCGCGAGGTGAGTTGCCAGCCTTGTTCCGCAAGTTGTTTTCTAGACTCTAACGTCACTGGCCACTTTTTACCCGCAGGCAAAACGAGTGTCGGCGTTTTTGCTTGCCAAAGCATTAAGGCTTGTCCAATCTCACCGGCCTGTATTTGCTGCAATAATTCAGCTTCTTTTTCAAACGCACGATCAACATCAATGTTCGGGTAACGTACGAGTTTATTCGTTAACTTCAATGCACTTTCCTCTACAGATGGTGGTGACCTACCATTTCACGTTCTGAAATTGTTGATTATAAATAGAGCGATATAAGATAGAAACAGCACCAAAAGTTAGTTATTGGCGCCATAGTCGCTTGTTATTCTTATATTTACTCGATCCCTGTTTGCACATAAACCACAGGGCAAGATCATGAAAACCCCTTATGGAATAAGGGGTGACGTGAAG
>NZ_LAUM01000040.1:0-477 GCF_000972265.1 Vibrio sp. ECSMB14106
GTCATCGTTTTGAATAACAGTGGCATTGCCACCAACGCTTAGGCCGCTCGCTGTCAGGTCATCACCTTCCACATCAGATGCTTGCGATAACAGTTGCTCTTGGCTCAAACGGATCGAACCGTCTTCGTCGACTGAGTACGCTAGATCGCCCGACACAGGGGCATCATCCACCGCCGTTACGCTGACATCGATGTTGGCTGAGACTGTATCGGTACCGTCAGACACCTCAAAACCGAAGTTTACGTCACCATTGAAGTTCTCATTCGGAGCGAAGGTGTAAGTACCATTACCGTTGTCAGTAAGAATCCCGTCGCCGCCATCGTAGGTCACACCTTCAATCGTTAGATTGTCACCTTCAATGTCAGTTGCGCCTGTTAATAGGTCGGCATCGGTGAAGATGAGCGTGCCATCTTCTTCCACGCTGAATTGTTGATCTTGTGGGACTGGCAGGTCATTAACTGGGTTAACGGTTAGGTC
>NZ_LAUM01000041.1:0-491 GCF_000972265.1 Vibrio sp. ECSMB14106
GCCGTTGAAGTTTTCATTTGGAGCGAAGGTGTACGTACCATTACCGTTGTCGGTAAGAATACCGTCGCCACCATCGTAGGTAACGCCTTCAACAGTCAGGTTATCACCTTCAATGTCTGTCGCGCCTGTTAATAGGTCTGCATCGGTGAAGATTAACGTGCCATCTTCTTCCACGCTGAACTGTTGATCTTGAGGGACAGGTAGATCGTTAACTGGGTTAACGGTTAGGTCTGCAGAAGCTTGAACCGTGTTAGTGCCATCAGAGATATCGAAGCTGATATCAATGTCGCCATTGAAGTTCTCATCTGGCGTGATGGTGAAGCTGCCGTCATCGTTTTGAGTAACGGTTGCATCACCACCAACCGTTAGGCCGCTGGCAGTAAGGTCATCGCCTTCCACATCTGATGCTTGAGAAAGCAGCTGCTCTTGGCTTAGGCGGATCGAACCGTCTTCGTCAATAGAGTACGCTAGGTCGCCAGACACTGGCGCAT